>CAIFEU010000018.1:0-8718 GCA_903789505.1 uncultured Coriobacteriales bacterium | reverse complement strand
CGACCGTCGTCTCCCCGGCAGTCCAAGGTGACGCCCGGATGACTCCTGCCGGCTACTTTGACGAGACTGCGTCCACCGTCTTCGAGGCGTCGGAGGCAGATGACGGCTTGCCGTCCTCCTTGGGCGCATAGGTCGCGTACTCCTCCGGCGTGTCGAACAACGGATAGCGCACCTCGTGCGGCTCGCTGAGGTCTCCAACCCAGCGGTCGGGCAGGGAGACATGCCCAATGACGGGAGCATCGTCCTCACGCTCCGGCTTGGTCTGGATGATGTAGAAGAGGTAGTTGTCATCGCAGAAGGGGTAGTCGGTGCGATAGTGGAAGCCGCGGCTCTCCTTGCGCTCCAGACCGGCGCGCAGCTTGAGCTCCATCGCCAGAATCTGGTGCTCCACCTCATGCGCAAGCCTGAGGTCATGGCCGTTCTGCGCAACAAGCTTACCGTGCACAAGGTCCTTCAGCGCCAAGACCTGGGCAAGCCCGGCGTTCAGGACGTCCTCGCTCTTCGCAATGGTCATCCACCCCGGCGCCATGATGGCATGCAGGGCCTCTCGCGCCCAACTAGGGCTGTAACCCCTGGTGACGGAGAGAGGCGCAAGCGCATACTCGCCAATCTGGGAGACGACGTCGGAAGGCATCTGCGCTTCCGCGACGCCATCTGCGTAGGAGCTCGCCGCCTGCCCGGCACGATATCCCTGCAGACTCACGAAGTTCGAAGTGCTGCCGCGCTGGCAGCCGTAGTTCGGCCCACCAACATAGCAGCCGTTGGTGCCGTCGCCCGCGACGTACAGCCCGGGGATAGAGGTCTGGCCCACGGTGTCGTCGATGCCGCACCAGATGCCCGAAGCGGTGTGGACGTTCATGCCCACCGCAGCCCCGTAGACATGGCCCTTGGGGTTGGGGCTGGTCCACTTGCCCGAGCGTGGGTCTGAGGTGTCGCCGGCGGCATAGGCAGCGGAGCACGACGTGCCCTCCTCCTTGCCGTCCATTAGCGTGTTGTCGTTCTTGGAGTAGTCGAAGCCGTCGACGTAGGAGCTCGTACGCTCCTGGACGCCCGCCCGCTTGATCAGTTTTTCGAGCGTCACGGTCCCGCCAGTACGCCAGATTTGCTCGACATACTGCCACGAGTTGTGCATGAGGGCGTTGGACGGCGCGTAGCTCGTGGTCATGTGGAAGTCCTCGAACTCAACCCCCGTGATGGGCAGACCATGCTGGTAGCCAATCCAGATGCCGTCGAACGTATCGGCGCCCACCGGGTAGCCCATCGGCTTGATAACGCCATTTCCGGTGCATAGGATGACCGCCTTGGCGGTGATGGAGAGCACGGTCGAGCTGCGATACGCCAGGGCAACGCCGCCGACGCACGCGCCGTCGGTGTTCTGGACGATGTCGATGAGCATCGTGTGGTCGAGCACGGTGACGCCGTTGTCGTTTAGGACCTTCATGAACACCTTATGCCGGTCATGGTCGGCGTATGCGGTGAAATAGCCACGCAGGTCGTCGTGGAACATGTTGCCGTCGACGTAGTATTCGGTGTCGACGCCGCGCGGATGTTCCTCGACCCAGCCCCACTCCTTCAACCTGTTATAGGTCGCTAGCGACTCGTCGCACCACACGTCTTCCCAGTTGAGGTTCGCGAAGTTGAAGCACGAGAGCCGCATGGACTTGTCCCATGTCTCACGGTCGGCGTCGCGGTCGGGGTCATAGTAGGCAGTACAGCTGGGCCATGCCGACAGGCCAGAGTACCCGGGGGTCGACTTGTCCAGCAAGATGACGGACTTGCCGTCCTGCGCTGCCGCAAACGCAGCGTTCAACCCCGCGAGACCGCCGCCCACGACCAGGACATCGCAGGAGTACTCCGTCTGGTCGGGAGCCTCCTCCTTTGGCGTGGGGTACTCACCGCACTGCGGAATGTACGTGACGTCGGTCGTGCAGTCAGGGACGTAGCCGTTCGGGTCCGCCGTGGGATTGTCAGGGTCGGCGGTCGCCGCACGCCCCGCGTCGCCGACGGAGGATGCGGCAGACGCCGCTCCGTCAGAGCTCGACTCCTTCGCCTGGGCACTCGCCCCCGAACCGACGGCGACACCCGCCGCCATCGCACCCATGACGGCACCCGCCGCACTGATGCCTCTGACGAGGCTTCGACGAGAAATGGTCGTCTGCTCTTCCCGTGTCTTCATTGCTTCCTCTCCCGTCCAATCGAGCCTCGACGGCGAGCGCCCGAGCGCCCCCTGAACACCGAGGCGCGGGCGGGCGTCATGCCGTCACTTACGAATCGAACGTACGCGGACGCCTTCAAGGGAAGTAGCCACCAAAGGTTGACGACCGCTTCGGGCGGACAGCCAAGCACAATGGGATACGAAAGGTTGACATGCCCCTGAGCTGGGGATTCAAGACGGACAGGCTTCGTTTCCGGCAAACTGCGCTCAGGCTGCGATGGGGCTGGATGCGGACAGAGCCCACGGGCGGGGGCGGTTCAGGCTGCGATTCGGGGAAGCAGTGCGGCAGTCGCGACGGGCAAGGGCAGGCATGCCTACAGCCTTGAGTCGTCCGCAGCGACGCGCTCGACCTTCGCCATCAGCTCCTGCTTGGAGTGAACCCCTAGCTTGCGATAGGCTCGCGAGGAATAGGTCTTCACCGTCTGCTCGGAGAGCGACAGCTCCTCGCCGATGCGCCTTGCGGAGTGCCCTCGACAGGCAAGCTCGACAATCTGCTGCTCGCGTTCGGTCAGGCCGGCGCCCTTCGTCACCTCGCACACTCTCAGATGCCAGACATCATCTTGGCGGCGCGACATGCTCGCCATACGGGAGCGCAGGTCCAGCAGAGAGCTCAGGAGGAACCAGATGACCGTCAGCGCGAGCACGACCAGCGCGGTGGATACGCCGGGAATCAGCAGGTCGCTATCAGCTAGGACGGCGTCAAGGCCCCCGAGATAATAGAGGTCAAACGAGAGGAGCCATGGAAACGCGCCCACCGCCACCAGATACCAGCCGAACGAGCGGGCGGCATCCGCACCCTTGCATGAGGCAGCGTAGACGAGGACCATCCACACGAACGCCTCCATGGCATGCTCGCATGCCACAAGGATGCGCCGCGGGACGACGCTGGACGCTCCGAACACAAGCATCATGGCCATTGCCGCCATCGATGCCGCGGCGAGCAGGGAGAGCGCCACGAGCAGGGACTCTTCGGAATCGCGCTGCCGCAACAAAAGACACGCCGACACAACGCCCATGACACATGCCCCCGCAGCGTAGGTGACGAACTTGGTCACCGACGGAGCGTCGCCGGTAAAGTCCGAGATGAGCAGCCGAATGAATATAGAACAGAAGTAGATGATGAACAGCGCGGGAAGCACGACCCTCCACGGGATGCCGCGCAAAGGTCGGCGTCGGGCGGCAGACGCATCGTCGACGCCTTGGGCCGCATCCTCCGGGGGCTTCCCCCGTCCTCTATCCCACGCGACAAGCCTCGAAAGCGAGGCGGTGCCCACGGCGACCCCCGCCGGGGCGATGAGATAGAGGGGCGCCTGCTGAGCATCGAATAGGTAATACGGCGCCTGAATCACCTGTGCCAGCAAAAAGCTCGCCATCACCATGCCAGACCCAAGCCGCCATCCTAATATGCTAAGCCCGATACCGTACGTGACGACGGCAAACGCCGTGAATGCTGCGACGAGCATGACGCCGACGATGAGCGCGACCCGCAAGTCGAACGGCTGCCGTGTCGGGATAAAAAGCAGCACCGCATCGCCCAGGATGCCACAGAGGCCAACCGCCCCGACGAAGACGCCGGGTCGAGCAGACAGGAGCCCGGAGATGCCTTCAACGACGCGTCTACGAGAACATACGAAAGCAAAGGCTATCAGCAGGCACGTAAACAGAAGATGCCATCCGGCGACCTCCCTGCTTGGCACATTCGAAATGCCAGGGACCAAGGACAGTGGGTAGAATCCCGATCCCTGCAGACACGGCCACAAGCACGCAAGGCCAAACAGCGTGACGGCAAGTTCGCCCCATAAACGTCGCGACCCTTCAGGCCCAGCAATCGCTGGCGAGATCCGCCTCGCGTCAGCGTGACGTCGTAAGGGGAGGCTGCCATCGCTGGGTTTGTCTTTCACGTCCTCAGCCTCCACCCCTGATGCCCCGTGTCGCAAGTCGCCCAGCGCGAAGCCATGAGCTGTAAGCGCATGACAATCGGTAGGGTCTAGCGCTCCTGCGCAAGCAATAGCCAGACCGCGCGTCTGCCGTTGGAATGATAGGCGCGTCTGGCGCTGATATCAAAGTGGGCATGGCATTGCAACGAGCGTACGAGACAATCGTACGACAGGGGACACGCGAAGAGTGACGCGGGCGGCAGGACATGGGGCGGCGCTCGAATGAATGTTGCATATTACACCAAGGATCTGCACGCTACCAGGTTCCTCCCCCCCCTGATGCTTCGCAGCGCCACCAGCAAACCCGCCACGGCTGGAGAGCCGACTTGAAGGACGACTGCTCGCGGTTTCGTGCGTCGCGCCGGCGCCGCCGGGTAGCGCCGTCATGTCAAGAAGGGGGGATTGCGGACGTCCCCTGGGGGCATCCACGGCGGGAGTCGTCACGCGCAAGGTCCTCGCCCCGCGCGTCGTCGCAGGTCAGGGCTGCGCCCGCTGGGAGCGTGGAGCACCTCGCCCCCGGCGGGGCACAGGCGAGACATCCGCAATCCCGGTTTTCTGCCGTCTGGCGCGCCCCGGTGGCGCCGCGGCGGATGTATGAGAATGCTGATGCGAAACACTGCATCTTCTTGCAAGAATATCCAAATTACGGACCTCACCGCAGACCCTTCGGCGCATCCGGCACCGCGCGCCGCCCGTCGTGGCACACGCAAAGGGGCCCGGCGCGACGCAAGCCTCCGTCGCACCAGGCCCCTTCAGCAGCAGTCCCGCCGCAGCTAGCGCATGTCCCACGCGCCCTGCGCGCCCGCAGCGGCACACGCCCGCCGCCGCTCGCACCCGGCGCGCCGTGCGCCCCGCCGCAGCTCGCGCGCTATCGCCCGCGCCAGCTCCCCGCGGTTGCGCTCCCCCCGCGCGCCCCGCGCGCCGGGATGCTTGCTACTTGCTCGCGGTCGCGCCGTCCGAGCTCGCGCTGGCGACGTAGGCTTCGTAGTCGCTCCAGTTGGAGAACGTGGGCAGCTGGTCGGCCTGCCACTCGGAGTCGCCGTACCAGTCGTCGGCAACAGTGCCGCCGAGCTCCTTCTCCACCAGCGTGCGGGCGGCCTTGCTGCCGCTCCAGATTGAGACGCACTGGCAGTTGCCCACCTCGTAGACGTCGGTCACGAAGCCGGAGATCGCGATACCGGTGGCGTACAGACCGTTGACGACCTTCTTGTCCTGGTCGACCACCTGGCAGTTCGTGTTCACGCGGATGCCGGCGTTGGTGTTGACGATCAGCGAGCTCAGCTTGAAGGCATAGTACGGTGCATCGCCCAGGGCGATCATGTACTTCGCGTCCTTGAGGAAGACGGAGTCGCCGGTGCCTGCCTGCGCGTCGGCGTCGTACTGCTCGACGGTCTCCTTCAGCGCGTCTGCGGGGACGTCAATCTTGGACGCGAGCTCCTCGAGCGTGTCGGCCTGGAAGAAGTTGGGGTTGTCCTTGTACTCCTCCACGTCGGCGTCGAGGTCGAACGGGCGGTCCTCCTGGCCCTTGCTGTAGAAGCCCACGGTCGTGAACAGGCCGTTCTCCTTGTAGTAGTCGTACAGGCCCTGCCCCATGATCGAGTAGACGCGGCCCTGGCCCTCGGCCATCTTGCTGTTGTTGATGATGCCCATCGCTCCGTCGCCGGTGTCGACCGCGTTGGTGTCCTCGTTGGCGAAGCGCCTGCCGGTCTCGTTGACGAACAGGGCGCTGGGGTTGTCGCCCGCCGCCAGGCCGAGCCACGACTGGTAGTCGAAGCCGTCGACGTAGCCGAGCATGCTCGACAGCGCGATCGTCTTGCAGCGGCCGTGCGCGGTCTGCTCGACCATGACCATGCCGTCGCCGTGGTGACCCTGGTCGACCGAGACGCAGTGGCTCAGCTCCTGGTTGGAGTAGTTCTGCAGCAGCTCGAGGTTGTTGGACATGCCGCCGCACGAGAGGACGACCGCCTTGGCGTTGATGTTCGTGTAGGTGCCGTCGGCGTTGAGGACCTGCACGCCGGTGACGTCGTACTCGTCCTGCAGCAGCAGCGCCGTGGCGCGCGTGCTGGTGCGGACCTCGACGTTCTTGTAGGCGTCCTCGCTGCCGATCTCGTCGATGAAGTTCTCGATGGTCTGCGCGCCGCAGCCCCCGTCGTAGCTGGCAATGGGCTGGATGCGGATGGCACCGCCCTCGTCGAGCGCCTCCTTGAGCTTGGCCATGCTCTTGATCTGCAGCGGCACGGCGTGCTTGCCGAACATCCAGGCGCTGTTTCGGCCGAGCTCGTAGTGCAGCTCGGCAATCAGCGCGCCGTCCTTGACGTAGTGGGACTTCGCCGCCGCCTCGTCACCGTACTGCAGCGCGGCCGTGCGGTCCAGGCCCGGCGCCGGCATGTCGGCCTGCTCGGCGAAGTTGGTGCCGCCGCCGCAGATCGAGCGCGCCTCGACGACGATCACCTTGGCGTCGGGGGCCTGCTCGGCGGTGATCATCGCGCACACGACGCCGGAGATGCCGGTTCCCACGACCACGACGTCGGCATCCTCGGTGGTCGCAGCGTCGTGGACGATGCCGATTTCGTCGGAGTTGGTCGCCTGGGTGTAGCGCGTGCCGACGACCTTGCCGTCGGACGCGGCGGAGTCGGCAGCGGAAGACGCGGCGCCGCCCTTGTCGGACGCGCCCGCCGCCAGCGCCTGGGTCCCACGCCCAGCCAGGCCGGCCGCAGCAGCGACGCCCGCCATCGCCGCAATCGCCGCGCGGCGCGTGACGTTCGCGCCCCTGCCCGCCTCGACGTCCCGCGCTTCGCGCACCGCAGAATTCCGCTCGCTCATGAGTGCCGTCCTTTCCCGCGCCCGAACTTCGTCGGGCGCTCGTCGTCGTGCGCCGGCATGTGCGCCGCGCACGCCTTGCCTTCGTGCCTTCGCGGCATGGCTCGGACGATACGGCCCCGCCGCCGGCGACGAGGATGGTTCCGGAGATGATTTCCGACGCCCGCCGAGACTATCTTTGGGCGCCCTGGCTCATCTCACCCGAGATGAGGACGCGATGATTGACATCGTGAGCTGGGACGATGCTGGCGCCGCGCGCAGGACGGGCGCCGGGGACGAGGACCGGGGCTCGGGGCACGCGAAAGCCGGGCAGGGGGCGACGGCGCGGCGGGGAATGGTAGAATCGGCGGCACCGACACCATCGAGACGAAGGCTCGTTGCGACCAGGCCCACGGACGGGCGCGGGTCGCGGCCACCAAGGAACGTGCATGTCAGACGACGCAGGCGTCACTCAGAGCGAGCCGGACGGCTCCCCCGCCCTCTCCGGCGGGCTCTTCCCGATGCGCTTCCTGGGGTTCGGGCTCTTCCTCGCCTGGGGCGGGACAATCTCCCAGTTCGAGCAGTCCATCGACATCGCGAGCCTCTCCTCGCCGGTGCTGCGGTTCGCAATCGGCTCGGTCCTCACCGCGCTGGCGCTGCTCGGCATCGCCGCCTACGTGCATGCGACCGGGCGCGACCCGTGGTCGACGCGCCAGGTGGTCGTCGCCGGGGTGCTCGCCGCGCTCTTCCCCGCCGCGGACCTCGCCGCGATGGCGACCGGAGCGTTCGCGCTCGACCTGTGCGCGCTCGCGTGCAAGGCCGCCGCGACCGCGGCTCTCTTCCTGATGTGGACCCGGCGGCTCTCGGCCGAGCCCCCTCGCGTCGCCTGGGTCGCGTTCGCCGGCTCGATGATCCTCTCCACTGCGGCGTTCGTCCTCGTCATGGCCCTGGGCCATGCGGCCGTCGTCGTCGCGGTCTTCGCGCTGCCGCTCGCGAGCTGCGTCCTGCTCCAGATCAGTGACCGTCTACCCGCCGAGGGCGAGCCGCCCGCCGGCGAGCGCAACGCCGTCGTCTGGAAGCTCCCCTGGCGGCTGATGGTCCTGTTCGCGGCGTTCGCCTTTGCCCAGACCGCAATCGGCCACTACGACGGCAGCGTCCTGAACGCGTACGAGTGGGGGCGTCTCATCCCGGCCGCCATCGCCATCGTCCCGATTCTGGTGGCGTTCGACCGCTTCAACCCCGAGATAATCGTGACGCTGTGCCCCGCCCTGTTCATCGCGGCGCTCGCGCTGTGCGGCGTCCACGGGATGACCGACGACCTGGGCCTGCGCAAGCTCCTCTCGAGCACGGGGTACTACGCGCTCGAGATGTACTTCTACTTCAGCCTGGGCGCGCTGTCGTACCGCTACGGCATCAGGTCGGAGTGGCTCTTCGGGACCGTCTGGGCCGCGAGCATGCTCGCCGCCCCGCTGGGCGCCGCGCTGGGCGACGAGCTGCTCGCCCTGGACGGCACGGGCGACTTCGCGACGGTGGACCTCGCGATGGGCGCGATCGCGACGGTGCTGGTGCTGACCGGCAGCCTCCTTCTCGCCCGCACCTCGCCCGACGACGCCTGGGGCGTCAAGGGCGTGCGTCTCTCGTCGGGCGGCGCCGTGGCGGGACAGGGCGCCGAGGGCTCGTCGTCCGTGAGGGCGACGCCTGCCACCAGCGACTACCTGCGCGACCGCGTCCGGCAGTGCTCGACGGTCGCGCGCCACTTCGGCCTCA
>CAIFEU010000017.1:24232-25366 GCA_903789505.1 uncultured Coriobacteriales bacterium | reverse complement strand
GCGCACGACGGGACAGCGCATCGTCGTGACGACGGCCGCGCTGATGCTGATGGTCCTCACCGTCGTCATCCTCTACCCGCCCGCCCAGGGGCTCTACAGCGCCATCCGCATCCGCGACTACCACGCCCAGGAGCTGCAGGCCGCCCAGGACGCCAACGCCCAGATGCAGGAGCGCGTGAACGCCCTGCAGACGCAGGAGGGCATACAGGACGAGGCGCGCAGCAAGTACGGCCTGGTCATGCCTGGCGAGACGCTCGGCGCCGTGGAGGGGGGCTCGGCATCGGGATCGACGACGACGGCGACCGCCCCGTCGACCGGCGCAGCCGCCTCGGCGAGCTCGGACGACTGGGCGCAGAACCTGCTCGACAGCGTCTTCAACGTGAGCCTGCCCAACGACCAGCAGACGGCGACGGTCGACCCCGCGGTCATCAAGGAGGCCTCGCCCAACGCCGTCGTGGACGAGCCGGCGACGGACGCCTCCGCCCAGGGGAGCGCCGCCGCCGACGCGGTCGTCAACGGCGACGCCGACGTGGTCGTGGCGGGCTAAGCTAGCTAGCGGCGCCGGCGAGTGGGGCGGCGGGCCGTAACGAGTGGGGGCGCCAATGCGACAGACGGGGGACAGCGGGCGGGACGGCGCACCGGGGCGGGGGGATGCCGGCGTCTCGGACGTCGCCACCCTGGCGGCGATCGACGTGGGGACGGTCTCCACGCGTCTGATCGTCGCGCGCGTCGGGGCGGCGGGCGAGGTCGAGCCCGTCGAGCGCCGCGCGACGATCACGAACCTGGGGCGCGGCGTTGACGCCAGCGGCGTCCTCGACCCCGCGGGGATCGCCGACACGCTCGCCTGCGTGCGCGCCTACGGCGCGCGCCTGGCGGAGCTCGCGGGGCGCGGTGCCGCCGCGCGGGCGGTGTGCGTCACGCTCACGAGCGCCGCGCGCGACGCCGCCAACTCCGAGGAGCTGCTGCGCCCGATGCGCGACCTCGGCCTTAAGCCCCAGGTCATCGCCGGCGACGTCGAGGCGCGCCTGTCGCTGCTCGGCGTCGCCGGCGCATTACCCGCCGGCCCGCGCGCGCGGGTGGCCGCCGTCGGCGGCGGCGCCCCCCCCCTCGCCCGGGGGAGGCGCGCCCCGGCGC
>CAIFEU010000017.1:16312-24222 GCA_903789505.1 uncultured Coriobacteriales bacterium | reverse complement strand
TGTGGGGGCACGGGGCGTTTACGCCCCTGTCCTGCGGGGGCTTGGGCGGGGGGGGGGGGGGGGGGGGGGGGGGCGCCGGCGACTTCCCCGCGGGCACGCGCGCGCTGGTGGCCGACGTCGGCGGCGGCTCCACCGAGCTCGCCCTGGGAAGGCGCGACCCGGCGACGGGGGAGCTGGCCGTGCTCGCCGGGCGCTCCTTCGACGTGGGGTGCCGCCGGGTGACCGAGCGGTTCCTCTCCGGCGTCGACCCGTCGGGTCCCGACTTCGCCGGGCGCGTCGGGCGTGCGCGCGCGTTCGTCCGCGACGCGCTCGGCGGCTTCTTCGCGCCCGGCGGCCCCTGCGACCCGGCCGCGCTCGGCGGTGCGGGCGGGGGCGAGACCGCGGGGGGAGAGGCCCTTCCCGCCGACGAGCTCGTGTGCGTGGGCGGCACGGCGACGTCGCTGGTGGCGGTCGAGAACCGCCTGGTCCCCTACGACCCGGCGTTCGTGCACCTGCACCGCATGGGGCGCGCCGAGGTTGGGCGCCTGGCGCGCGAGCTGCTCTCGATGGACCCCGAGCGGCGCCGGCGCCTGCCCGGCCTGCAGCCCAAGCGCGCCGACGTCATCGCGGCGGGGGCCCTGATCGTCGGCGAGCTGCTCGCGGTCAGCGGCTTCGGCTCCTACGTGGCCAGCGAGTCCGACTCGCTGTTCGGGCTGCTGCGCTGCGAGCACGCGGCGCTGGACGGCGGGCGCGGGCCGCTCGGGGCGTCCTGGCAGGCGCTCACGGCGGACGCGGGGGCCTTCGCCCGGGCGTGCTCGGAGCCCTCCTGACGGGGCCCCGCGCCCCCTCTGGCGTGTCGGTGGCGCCACCCCATTCTCACAGGTGGCTCCCGGGTTTCGTGGTAGGGTTGGCCAGTGCATGGGAGCGTGGCGGAATTGGCATACGCAGGTGACTTAAAATCTCCGGTCTCTTGACTTGCGGGTTCGAGTCCCGCCGCTCCTACCACCTGCGCCTTCGCGCTTACGCTCTGGTTGTTGGCGCCGTCGTCGGCATCCCGCAAGAATGAAAGGCCCGCACCGGATGAGCAAGAACCTCTTCGCCGAGTACCTCGAGAAGTACCATGACAAGCTCGACGGCCTCGTCGCCGCCTACTACGAGGACTCGATCGCCAACCCCGACGCGCCCGACATCGTGCGCTACCTGTATCGGCCGCTGTCCGCGTACTCCGCCAACGGCGGCAAGCGCCACCGCCCCGCCGTCTGCCTGCTGGGGTGCGCCGCCGTCGGGGGCGATCCCCGGCTCGCGACGTCTGCCGCGGTCGCGGTGGAGCACTTCCACCTCGCCGCGCTGATCCACGACGACATCGCCGACGAGGGGGAGCTGCGCCACGGCGAGCCCTGCCTGCACCTCACCGAGGGGGTCGGCCTCGCGATCAACGACGGCGACCTCGCGCTCTCCCAGGTCACGGGCATCGTGCTGCACGACGACCGGCTGTCGGACTCCGTCAAGGTCCGCGTCCTCAACGAGCTCGTCGACATGACGACGCGCACGATCGAGGGCCAGGCGCTCGACATCGGCTGGGCGCGCGACAACCGCTGGGACCTCAGCGTCGACGACTACCTGACGATGGCCTCGCACAAGACCGCCTATTACTCCGTCGCCGTCCCGCTGGTGTGCGGCGCGATCATCGGCGAGGGCACCCCCGAGCAGATTGAGGCCCTGCGCGCGTTCGGCATGGCGAGCGGCCTCGCGTTCCAGCTGCAGGACGACCTGCTCAACCTCGTCGGCGAGCAGGAGTCGACCAAGAAGGACTTCCGCAACGACATCACCGAGGGAAAGCGCACGCTGATGGTGGTCTACTCCCTCGGCAAGCCCGAGGTGGCGGGCGAGCTGCGGCAGATTCTCTCCTCGCACACCACCGACCCCGCCCAGCTGGAGCGTGCCGTCGAGCTGATGCAGAGCTGCGGGGCAATCGACTACGCGCGCGACTACTCGCGCGAGCTCGCGGAGAAGGCCAAGGCACACCTCGTCGGCGTCCCGCTGCAGGACCGCCCGCGCAAGCTGCTGCTCTCGATGGCGGACTTCTTCGTCGACCGCATCGCGTAGCAGTCGCGGGCGGCTTCGGCGCCCGCCCATACGAAGGCGCGTCCGCCACCGTCCCGAGCGACGGCCGGTGGGCGCGCCTTGTCGTGTCGCGTCGTCGCGCCCCGGGCCACGTCGCCCGAATCGCCTGGACCCCGTCGCTCGGACCCCGGCGTCGTGTCGCGGACCCTTGCCATCGGGTCGAGTGCCCTTGCCGTCAGGCGGCGGTGGCCCCTCAGCCCGGGTAGTTGTGGAAGTACACGTACACCGGCGTGCCGCTGCCGCCGACGCTCGAGCTGCCCTTTGCGACGGCGTTGTCGTAGAGCAGCTGGTAGAGCTGGATGACATCGTCGTCCCACACGTTGATGCAGCCGTGGCTCAGGCGGTTCCCGATGCAGTTGGGGTCGGTCACGCCGTGGATGAACACCATCGGCGCGTCGCTGACCTTCATCGCGCGGCTGCCGAGGGGGTTGCCCTCCTCCCCGCCGGCGTAGTAGGCCTTGTAGTCCTTGCCCCAGCCGGTGGGGTCGGGGTTGGTCCAGGTGGGCGCAGGGTCGAAGTACTCGATGTAGTGCAGCCCCTCCGGGCTGCTGTAGTTGACGCCGTCCTCCCAGCCGCGGCCGTACCCGATCATGACGGAGTAGATCATCCGGTCGCCGTCGAACACGTAGAGCATGAACTGCGCGTAGTCGACGATGACGGCGTAGGGCATGCTGTCGAGCGTGACCGCGGGCTCGAGCGCGACCGTCGTCAGCGTCGACGTGATCGTGGCGCCCGCGAGCTGCTGGAGCGTGGGGCTGGCGGCGACCGCCTGGTCGACGGCGGCCTGCGCGGCGGCGACCGTCGTCGCGACGTCCAGGTCGCGGCCGGCGGACTCGGCGGTGAGCGTCACGGTGTTGTCGTCGTTGAACGTGCGCGCCGCGTCGACGGCGTCGACGTGCACCGCGGCGGCGAGCTGCTCCACCTGCGGCTGGATCACGGAGTCGTCGAACGTGTAGGCGAGGGCGATGTCCTTGCGCTCGGGCTCTGCGCCGGCCACCTCGTCGAGCACGCGCGTCACCAGGGAGACGCCGCCGTTGCGGCCGGTCGCCTCGCTCACCGCCGCGTCGACGTCGCAGCTCACGCCCGAGGAGAGGTCGATCGTGTAGGTCGCCCCCGTCTGGGGGTCGGTCAGGCTCATGCCCAGCCCCGCGGTCCAGGAGTCGACGTAGGAGCTCACGAGGTCGGTGGCCTCGTCGGCGGTGAGGTACGACACGTTGAGCCCCGAAATGTAGGTCTGGTCGGGGATGACGTCGGAGGAGGAGGTGACGTCGGCGTACGCCTTGCCGACGATCGCGAACAGGAACGCGACAGCGACGAGCAGACAGATCAGGACCGCTCGTATGACGATGCGACGGCTCACGTGGGGCGCCTCCTCGCTTCGGGCGTTGGGCTCGGTGGTGTGGTGGTTCGTCCGCGCCGCGAATGTGGCGGTGCTGTGAGGACGGGAGGGGACGCGCGGCCGCGCCCGCCCGTCGCGGCGGTATGGGCGCACAATACCACGCTTCGAACCGGCGTCTGACACTTTACCGACAATTTATGGTCGATAGGTGCATTCGACGATGAGCGCAAACTATGGCGGGCTTTTTCTCGCGTCGCTCATGTTGTAACGTTCGTGAGTTGTAATGGCCCGGCGCGCCCGTCGCGACGCGCGCGGGGGCGGGATGAAGGGTGAGTCCTTGAAGCCAATCGTTGCAGGTCAGAGCGGTCCTGAGGTCGAGGACGTGCAGCAGCGCCTGGCGCGCCTGGGGTACAAGATCGCGGCAGAGGAGCTCTCCGCGTCCGAGTTCGGCGACACCACGCTCGACGCCGTGCGCTCGTTCCGCAGCGAGTCGGGGCTGCCTGCCGCCGACGAGGTCGACGAGGCGGCGTGGATCGCCCTGGTCGACGCCACCTACCAGATGGGCGACCGCACGCTGTACCTGCGCCTGCCGTACTTCCACGGCGCCGACGTGTCCCACCTGCAGATGGCCCTCAACGTGCTGGGCTTCTCCTGTGGCGAGGTCGACGGCTACTACGGCCCCCACACCGAGGCCGCGGTACGCGAGTTCCAGGCCAACTCGGGCCTGTACCCCGACGGCATGGCGTTCCAGGACACCTTCGACGCGATCGAGCGCCTGCACCACGTGTGGCTCGGCCAGGACGCGCCGACGTTCAGCGAGGCGCGCTTCGGGCTGTCCCGCGCCGTCGACGTGCTCGAGGGCACGCGCATCGTCGCCTGCGGCAGCGACCCCATCTCGCGCAACGTCGTGGGGCGCATGTGGAACGTTGCGCTGGCTACCACGAACGGCGCGAACTTCACGCTGGTCGACTCGATCGACGGCCCCGACTCGGAGTACCTCGCCAACTGCGACCTGGCGCTGATCCTCACCACCGCCCCGGTGACCAAGGCCAGCCAGCTGCCCGACGGCTCGATCTACGTCCGCGCGAACTCCCTCGACGAGCTGGGGCCCCGCGTGGTGTCCGCGATGCGCGCCTCGAAGGGCCGCCCCTACTACATGCGCGTCGAGCTGGCGAGCATGAACAGCTACGACGGGTCGGTCACCGCGCACGACGTCCAGAGCGCCGCGATTACGCTGCTCGACGCCATCTGCTCGTCGCTGGACGCCTCCGGCGGCAGGTAGCCCGCCCCGCACCCGCGCTCGCCCCTGCCGCCGCCGTGACGGCGGGCGCCCCTTGCTCGCGCCCGTGCTGCGCTTGCGGCCCGCCGGCGCCCGGCCGGCAGCGCCCGGCATGCGCGTCCTTGACGCGTGACGGCCAACTGCTAGACTTTCCCAGAGCTTGGGATATCGTCCAACGGTTAGGACCCGGGTTTTTGGTGCCCGTCATGGGGGTTCGAATCCCTCTATCCCAGCCAGTCTCGCTTTCGAACCCGCAGTCGCGCGCCGCGCGCCTCCCGTCCCCGCCGCACGACGGTGGCCGGGGTCGCACCGCCGCCCGCCGATGCCCGGCCCGCGCCGCTGCGGCGCGACCCTCCCGCGACGTCGGACGCGCGCGCCGCATCCAGGGAGGTCCTTCGCAATGAACGTCGCACCGTCGTCAGCCGACACGCCCCGCGCCACGGCCGCGACCGCCATCATCCTGGCGGCCGGCGAGGGCACCCGCATGAAGTCGAGCCACGCCAAGGTCGTGCACCAGGTGCTCGACCGGCCGATGGTGAGATGGGTGGTCGACGCGGTGCGGGCCGCGGGCTGCGGCCGCATCCTCGTCGTGGTCGGCAGCCACGCCGACGAGGTGCGCGCGGCGCTGGCGCAGGAGCCGGGCGTGGAGTGCGTCGAGCAGGAGCGGCGCCTGGGGACCGGCCACGCCGTGCGCGTGGCGGTCGAGGGCGCCGGCGTCACGGAGGGGCCGGTCCTGGTGGTGTGCGGCGACACCCCGCTGCTGCGCGGCGAGACGCTCGCGGCGCTGGTGGGGGCCGCGGCGACCGAGCCGGGCGGCGCGCTGCTCACGATGACGTACGCCGATCCGACCGGCTACGGGCGGGTGATGGTGGGCGCCGACGGCCACGCCGCGCGCATCGTCGAGCAGAAGGACGCGACGCCCGCCGAGGCGGCGTGCACCACCTGCAACGCGGGGGTGTACTGCTTCGACGCGGCGTCCCTGCGCGCGCACATCGGCGAGCTCACCCAGGAGAACGCCCAGCACGAGTTCTACCTCACCGACATGGTGCAGCTGCTCGCCCGCGCGGGCACCCCGATGCGGGCGATCGAGTGCCCCGACGCGGACGAGCTGATGGGCGTGAACTCGCGCTCCCAGCTCGCCCGCGCCACGCGCGCGATGCAGGGGCGCATCAACGCCGCGCTGATGGACGCCGGCGTCACGATGCTCGACCCCTCACAGGTGTGGGTGGGCCCCGACGTGCGCGTGGGGCGTGACACGACGCTGCTGCCGCTCACGATGCTCTACGGCGCGACGACGGTCGGCAGCGACTGCGTCATCGGGCCTAACACCCGCCTGACCGACACCGTCGTGGGCGACCGCAGCGTCCTGGACGAGACCGTTGCGATCGGTGCGACGGTCGACGACGACGTGAGCTGCGGCCCGCGCGCATACCTGCGCCCCGGCGCGCACCTGATGGACGGCTCCAAGGCGGGCACCCACGTGGAGATCAAGAACTCCACGATCGGGCGCGGCTCGAAGGTGCCGCACCTGTCCTACATCGGCGACACGCAGATGGGCGAGGGCGTCAACATCGGCGCGGGCTCAATCACCTGCAACTACGACGGCAGGGACAAGCACCGCACCACGATCGGCGACGGGGTGTTCGTGGGGTCCGACACGATGATGGTCGCGCCGGTCAGCATCGGCGACGGGGCGACGGTGGGCGCGGGCAGCGTCATCACCCGCGACGTCCCGGCGGGCGCCCTCGCGCTGGAGCGCAGCGAGCAGCGCACGGTGCCCGGGTGGCTGCCTCGCTGGAAGCGCGACGCCCAAAAGGGCGCTCCCGAGGCGTAGCGCCCCGGCGCGGCCCTCGCCCGCGGCCCCCGACTGCCCCGCTTCGGACATTTTGCGCATCCTGAAATATGCCGTTCACCGACGGGGAATGCCGGTTGAGGCGCGCTACTATTAGCTGCGTTGGTGTGTATTGTAAGCGGTGCGGAAAGTCGCGTCCGACCTGCTCGGCGCGTCTGCCGCCCCCGTCGGCGGGGCCTGCGGGCCGTCGACCGGTCGCGTCCACAACACGAGGGAGCATAGCGGCGCATGGATTGCATTCAGAAGGAAATGAAGATCTTTGCCGGCTCGTCCAACCCCGAGCTCGCGCAGCACATCGTCGACATCCTCGGCGTCAGCCTCTCGCCGCTGCAGCTCGAGACCTTCGCGAACGGCGAGATCTACGCCCGCTACCCCGAGAGCGTCCGCGGCTCCGACGTCTTCATCATCCAGTCGGTCGCCGGCCCGCGCGTCAACGACCTGCTCATGGAGGTCCTCGTGATGGCCGATGCCGCCAAGCGTGCGTCGGCGCGCACCGTGACCGGCGTGATCACCCACTACGCCTACGCGCGCCAGGACCGCAAGGCAGCCCCGCGCGAACCCATCACCGCCAAGCTCGTCGCCGACCTCTACAAGGCCGCCGGCATCGACCGCCTCATCACCGTCGACCTGCACCAGGGCCAGATTCAGGGGTTCTTCGACGGCCCGGTGAACCACCTCACCGCGCTGCCGCTGTTCGCCAAGTACTACGCCGCCAAGGGCTTCGACATGGAGAACACCGTCGTCGTCTCGCCCGATGTGGGCCGCGCCAAGGCCTCCAAGCGCCTCGCCGACATGCTCGGCTGCAACTTCGCCGTCGCGCACAAGGGGCGCCCGGCGCACAACGCCGCCGAGGTCATGGGCATCATCGGCGACATCGAGGGCAAGACCTGCATCATCAACGACGACATGATCGACACCGCCGGCACGCTGTGCGGTGCCGTCAAGGAGCTCAAGAAGAAGGGCGCCGCCGACATCTACGTCGGGGCGACGCACGGCCTGCTGTCTGGCCCCGCCTACGAGCGGCTCGAGGAGGCGCCCGTCGAGGAGGTCCTGGTCACCGACGCGGTGCCGCTGGACCCGGAGCGCTCCAAGGCGTGCTCCAAGATTCGCGTGCTGTCGCTGGCAGACGAGTTCGCCCGCGCCATCCAGAACGTCTATACCGAGTCGAGCGTCTCGGGGATGTTCGGCATCAACCCCGAGTTCTAGTCGATGGGCGAGGTCCTTCAGGGGGAGCTACCCTCGGGCGCGGCGGGCCACGGCCCCCTCGCCCGCGACGTCTGCCCCCCGGGCGCCCACGGCCCCCCCGGGCAGACGCCCACCCCCCCACCCCCCCCCAA
>CAIFEU010000017.1:0-16302 GCA_903789505.1 uncultured Coriobacteriales bacterium | reverse complement strand
CCCGGGGGCGGGGGGGGCCCCGGCCCCCCGCGGCGGCCCGCCCCCCCGGGGGGGCGCCCCGCCCCCGGGGGGCCAGACGCCCTCCGCCGCACCCGCGCCGAAGACGGCGAAGGCGGGCGGCGGGCGTGTCCTGTACTACGACGTCCTGAACGCACTGGCGATGCTGGGCGTCGTGTTCATGCACTTCAACGGCATAGTGCACATGTACGCCCCGAGCATCGAGGGCCCGTGGCGCCAGTCGCTGGTGGTCGAGTGTGTCTTCTACTGGGCGGTCCCGATCTTCTTCATGATTTCGGGCGCGACGCTGATGGGGTACCGCGAGCGCTACGACACGGCGACGTTCTTCAAGAAGCGCGCGCTGCGCGTGGTCGTACCGTGGCTGGCGTGGAGCGTCATCTGCCTGGTGTGGAAGGTCGCCACCGCGCAGATGGAGCCGCCGATGGGGCCGCGCACCTTCGTCAACATGCTGCTCAACAACCAGATCGAGGTCGTGTACTGGTTCTTCTTGCCGCTGTTCTCGATTTACCTGTGCATGCCGCTGCTCTCCCTGCTCGCCGACCCCGCGCGCGCCCGGCGCAACGAGCGCGTCATGTGGTACGCGGTGGGCGTGACGTTCGTGCTGGTGTCCCTGCTGCCGTGCCTGTGCAAGTCCGTGGGCATCCGCTGGAACCCCGACCTGGGCTTCCCCATGCTCGCAGGCTACCTGATCTTCCCCGTGCTCGGGTACCTGCTCTCCAGGACCGAGTTCACCCGCGCCCAGCGCTGGGCGATCTACGCGCTGGGGCTGTTCGGCCTGGCGCTGCGCTTCTTCGGCACGCTCGTGCTGACCGACGCGGGCGGCAAGCTCGACGAGCGCCTGTGGGAGTACACCAACTTCCCCTGCGTGCTGCTCTCGGTCGCGGTGTTCGTCGCGGCCAAGAACATCCCGTGGGACCGGCTGTTCAGGACCGCCCGCGCGCGCCGCGGGCTCGCGAGCGTCGCGGGGGCGAGCTTTGGCATCTACCTCGTCCACATGATCGTCTTCTGGGGCTTCCAGCAGGTCACGCACCTTCCGGAGACGAGCCCGGTGTGGCGCTGGGCGATGCCGCTGCTCGCCTACGCGGTTTGCCTCGCGATCGTGCTCGTGCTCAAGCGGGTCCCCGGCGTGAGGCGCATCCTGCCGTAGGGGCCGCCACGCCCGCCGCCCGCCGCGCCGTCGGGCGCCATGGGCGGCGGGTGTGGCGGAGGGGCTGCCGGGACGCCTCCCGTCCGCGCGCTCGCGGGGCGCGCGGCATGCCGTCGGCGACGCGCAGGGCGCCGGCCGCGTAAATCATTGGTGAACGGAACGATTCGCCGGGGGCGCGCCGAGGTTCGCGTCTATCATTCAACGCACTTATTTGACAACAGGTACGCATGATAGAGGCGCGGCTTCCATCAGTACCTCTCCTCGTGGCATCGGGCGTCCGCCCAGCGCCGGCGCGTCGCCGATCGGAGGGCGCGGGAGGGGGAAAGGGGATGCCGCCGAAGGCGGGGGAGCCTCCGACGTCTCCTCCCTCCTGGGGCGCAGGGGAACACCCTGCGCACTGTCGCCCGCGGGCGGGGCCGCGGGCGGAGCGCTATCATGGCCAGTCGTCCGACCGCCCTGCCGCGCGACGCGCGCCCGTGGGCGGGCTCCTACCGGCCATGATGAGACTGTCATGGACGCGGCCTGTGCGGCTCGGTAGGAGGTTGCGATGCAGTTCGTCGGTACGTTCTGGTCCCTGCTGCCACCAATCGTGGCAATCGTGCTCGCGCTTATCACCAAGGAGACCTACACCTCGCTGTTCATCGGCATCGTGGTGGGGTCGCTGCTGCTCGCCGGGTTCGACCCGGTCAACACGCTGAACTACCTCATCAACGGGACGATCGGCGAGGGTGACGACGCCACCCAGGTGGGCCTGATCGGCGCGGTCGGCGACCCATCGAACGCGGGCATCTTCATCTTCCTGGTGATCCTGGGAATCATGGTCGCCCTGATCAACACCAGCGGCGGCTCGGCGGCGTTCGGCAAGTGGGCCGCGGGTCACATCAAGACGCGCGCCGGGGCGCAGCTCGCGACGTTCCTGCTCGGCGTGCTTATCTTCATCGACGACTACTTCAACTGCCTCACCGTCGGCGCCGTGATGCGCCCCGTGACCGACGCGCACCGCATCTCGCGCGCCAAGCTGTCCTACATCATCGACGCCACGGCGGCCCCCATCTGCATGATTGCGCCGATCTCGTCGTGGGCGGCCGCCGTCTCCTCGACTGCAGCCGACCTCAACACCGGCGTCAGCGGCATCCAGCTGTTCATCAACGCCATCCCGTACAACTTCTACTCGCTGCTGACGATCACGTTCATCATCGTCATCACGGTCATGGGCTTCGACTATGGCCCGATGGCAAAGGCGGAGATGGACGCCTACCGCGACGGCGAGCTCGGCTCGCTGGGCGGCGAGACCAAGCAGGAGAACGCGAAGGCGCGCCTGGTCGACATGCTGCTGCCGATCATCGTGCTGATCGTGTGCTGCGTCGTCGGGATGATGTACGTCGGCGGGTTCTGGGACCCCGAGTCGCCCGACTACCTTGACCTGGCGGGCGCGTTCGGCGACACGTCGGCCTCGACGGCGCTGCCGTGGGGCTCGATCGTGGCGCTGACGTTCACGTTCATCTACATGCTCGCGCGCCGCGTCATGACCTTCCAGCAGGCGGCGAGCTGCATCGTCGACGGCTTCAAGGCGATGGTCCCCGCGATGCTGATCCTCACCTTCGCGCTGACCCTCAAGCTCGCGACCAACGCCCTGGGCGCCGACGCCTTCGTCGCAGGCCTGATGGAGGGCGCGTCGGCGGGGCTGTTCAACATCCTGCCTGCGATCATCTTCCTGGTTGCGCTCGGCCTCGCGTTCGCGACGGGCACGAGCTGGGGGACCTTCGGCATCCTGCTGCCGATCGTGGTGCCGATCTTCGCCAGCGAGCCCACGCTGCAGATCATCGGTATCTCTGCGTGCCTGGCGGGTGCCGTCTGCGGCGACCACATCTCGCCGATCTCCGACACCACGGTCATGGCTTCCGCCGGCGCGAACGTGAACCACATCACGCACGTGTCGACGCAGATTCCCTACGCGCTGGTCGTCGCCGCGATCTCGTTCGTGTGCTTCATCATCGCCGGCTTCGTGCAGAACTGGGTCATCTGCCTCGCAATCGGCGTCGCACTGACGATCGTGGTGCTGCTCGTGCTGCGCGCGACGATCGGCCAGCGCTTCGGCGGGGAGCCTCGGGGCGGGCAGGAGGCGTCCGTCGCCGTCGGCACGCCCTCCGGCAAGTAGAGCATTCGGCGGCGGCCCGCGCGGCGGGACGGCGGCAATGCGGCCATGACGGGGGACGGTACATGAGCAGGGACTACGTCGCGCTCAAGGCGGCACACAGGAAGCGCGCCCAGCAGTCGGGCCAGGGCGGTGCGCCCGGCGCGGGCCCCGGGCGCACCGCCCCCCGCAGGGGCAAGGCATCGGGCGCCCGCGGCCCCCCCCCCCCCCGGCCGGGCCTTGGGTGGGGGGGCCGGGGGCCCCGCGGGGCGTGGGGTCGCCATCGGCATGGTCGTCGGCCTGGGTAACCCGGGCGAGGAGTACGACGACACGCGCCACAACGTCGGGTTCGCGGTCGTCGACGAGCTCGCGCGCCGGCTCGGCGCGAGCTACTGGAAGTCGCGCCCGGGCGCCCTGGTCGCCGAGGTCGAGTGGCCGCGCGTGGCGGGCGCGGCGGTGCGCCTGCCCAACGGCGCCCTGGAAGCGTCGGCTAAATCCGGCCCGGCGCGCGTCGTGCTGGTGAAGCCGCAGTCCTACATGAACGTCTCGGGAGGGCCGGTCGCCCACCTTGCCCGCGAGTACGGCGTCCCCGCGCAGGGAATCCTCGTCGCCCATGACGACCTCGAGGTGGAGGCCGGCAGGGTGCGCGTACGCCTCGGCGGGGGGCACGCGGGCCACAACGGGCTGCGATCGATCTGCGACAAGCTGGGCACGCACGACTTCGGCCGGCTGCGCGTCGGGATCGGCAGGCCGCCGGGACGGATGGCGCCGGCGGACTTCGTCCTCAGGAAGGTGCGCGGCCGCGAGGCGGAGGAGCTCGCCGTGACGGTGGCCGACGCGGCCGAGGCGGCCCTGTTCGCCATCGAGCAGGGCCTGGGGCAGGCCTGCGCGCGCTACGCCTAGCGCCCCAGTGGCGGCGGGGGCGGGCTGCGCCGTCTCGAGGGTCGCCCCGGGTGCGCGGCCCAAGGTACCCGTCCGAGGGTCGAGCGGCATGTCGGGGCCGACGTGCCCCGGCGAGGGCCGCGCTAGACGGCCGCCGTGGTGTCGAGTTCGCCCAGGTTGCGCGTCTCGTCGAGCACGAGCAGGCGCAGCAGCTGCGCGATGCCGCGGTAGAAGGAGGTCGACGCCGCCGCCTCGAGCTGGTCGCAGAACTGCGGCACCCACGCCAGCAGGTGGTCCTCGATGAACACGAGGCGGTCGTTGAGCGCCGACTCGGCGTCGTAGAGCGCGCGGGTCTTCTCGTCGGGGTCGTCGTCGGTCTCGCCGGCGAGCACGCGCTCGACGCTGGACGCGCAGTCGTCGCCGAGCGAGGCGAGGAAGGCGAGCTCGACGCAGATGTGGTCGATGGGGGTGCCGGGCGCCGGGACGTAGCGGCACCTGTCTGGCCCGAAGCCGTGCTGGCGGTAGGCGTCGCGCACCGAGGCGCGCACCTGGTCCGCGTCGGCCCCGCCCACGTTGAGCGACTCGATGGGGCATACGGTGCCGTGCCGGGGGTCGGAGGGGTCGACCTTGCCGTCGGCGTCGCGCCGCGGGGCGAACGCGGCGTCGTGGTCCTCGATGACCGACCGGCTCGCCCGGGCGAGCGTCTCCTCGTCGTCCGCGCCGCCGGCCGCCCTGAGCGATGCGGCGAACGAGTCGAGGTCGGTGCCGGTGCGCGGGGGGTTGGAGCGCAGTGCGCTCACGAGGCCGAGCGTCACCTGGTCGTCGGACAGGGCGCGCGAGAGGAACGTGCACGACGCGCTCGCCTTGCGCGAGACGCGCGCGAGCTCCGCGAGGTCCTCCTCGGCGCTCGCCTCCTCCTCGGCGGGGTCGGAGGGGGCTTGGTGCGCCCGCGTCGGGGCGGGGCCGCCGATGAGCTCTTCGGAGTTCCACTTCTGCCGTTGTCTGTCGCTTCGAATCACGAGGATCCCTCCTGGGAGAGCGGGCCCCGCGGGTGTCGGGCGAGATGGGGCGCGCGTCAGTCGGTTGCGGAGGCGCCTGTGCGCACGCGTGCGGGCGGCGAGGGCGCCGATGGGCGATGTGTTATCAAAAGTATATCGTTCGCCGCGGCGCGAGGCCGCAGCCCCCGCGCCCCTCACATCAATCGAACGCGGCTTCCCACGGCGCCCTCGGAGGGCGCGCGGCGGCGCTCGCCGGGCGTCGCGTGTCAGGGACATAAGCAACACGATTTCTGCCATATGGTCGATTTACGAGATGGTACATTGAAAAATCAGCCGTTTCGGTGCCCCGTGTAGACATCGCGTCCGCGCCGCACCCGCTGCCCCTGACGCGGCGGGGTCGCGCGCTCCCCGCGGTGCCCCCTGCGGGGGGCGGCCCGCGGCGGCGCGACGTCGCACGGGGCGCAGACGACGGTGATGCCGCATTGCATGAACGCTGGCCGGGCGCGGAGGCACGCGCGCGGCACGGTTCGGAAGGACGAGAGATGACATCTGACGCTCAATTTGCCGCCCGCGGGTTCGTCAAGGCGGGGGGCACGCAGGCGTCGCGCGCGAACTTCGCCGCCCACGATGCGTCCGCGAGCCCCTACGAGGGGTACGGCAGGGGAGGCCACGCCGCCCACGGGTCGCACGCGGCTCGCCCGGCGGGCGGGGGCCGTGGGTCGGGCGGCGGGCGGCGTCATCGCGGCCTCGCGATAGCGCTCGTCGTCATCCTCGTCATCGTCGCGCTGCTGCTGGCGCTGGCGATCGTCGGCGTGCGCGCGGTCAACTCCGCGCGGGACAAGGCGCAGACGCTCGTCGACGACGCCCGGGCGGTTGCGTCGCAGGTCCAGAGCGGAGGGGCCTCGGAGCTCGGCCAGACGCTCTCCAATGGGTCGGCGACGCTGTCGCGCGACGTGAGCGCGCTCAAGCAGGAGATCGACGGCGGGTTCGTGTGGAGCATCGCCGCGGCGCTGCCGGGGTACGGTCAGGACGTCAAGGCTGCTCGGGCGCTCGTTGACGCCGCCGACGTCCTGGTCAACCAGGTCATGTCCCCCTCGGCCAAGGTCATCGTCGAGTACCCCGTCCAGCAGGTCCTCTCCGGCAGCACGGTCAACACGGCGGCCGTGCAGGCATACTGCAGCCTGATCGACCAGATCCAGCCGAGCGTCGCCTCGGCGAGCGCGACGCTCGAGGGTGTGAGCGCTCCGCACGTCTCCCAGGTCAACGACGCCATCGCGCAGATCAGCGAGCCGCTCTCCAAGGTGAGCGACGCGCTGGAGCAGGCGGAGCCGGTCGTCGACGCCCTTCCCGGCATCCTGGGCGCCAACGGCACACGCACCTACCTGGTCGTGGCGCTCAACAACTCCGAGATCCGCTCGCTGGACGGCATGCCCGGCGCGATGATGGCGGTCACGGTCGACAACGGCGCGATCGAGTTCGGCGACGTGTACAACGCCAGCGAGTTCGGCAACGACTTCACCGGGGCCGAGCAGCTCGCCCTGACCGACGAGGAGTTCGCCGCCTTCGGCTCCTCGCCGGGCAACATGATCCAGAACGTCAACTTCATCCCCGACTTCCCGCGCGTCTGCGAGCTGCTCAACCAGTACTGGGAGCGCGACTACGGCACCACCTACGACGGCATCGTCGCGCTGGACGTGCCGATGCTGCAGTACATCGTCGCCGCGACGGGCATCCAGGTCCAGATGAGCGACGGCACGGTACTCAACGGCGAGACGACCAACTCGGTGCTGTTGCACGACGTCTATGTGAACTACCCCGAGGAGGGTGGCGTCCAGGACGCCTACTTCGTCGAGGCGGCCGACAGCATCATGTCCAGCCTGTTCGACATCAGCCTGAGTAACGTCGACCTCACCGGGCTCGTCGACACGGTCAGACAGGGCATCGACGAGGGGCACATGTACGCGTGGATGTCCGACGCCTCCGAGCAGAGCGCCATGGAGCGGCTCGGTCTCGACGGAGCGGTCTCGCACGACGCACAGAACCCCGTGCTCAACGTCTACCTCGACGATTCCACCTACAGCAAGATCGACTGGTACCTGCGCGGCCAGACGACGGTCGAGGGCTCGGTCGCCAACGCCGACGGCTCCACGACCTACACGGTGAGCACCTCGCTGACCAACACGATGGACTGGGAGGGCATCGCCAGCGGCGAGATCAACGCCTACATCTACGGCTACAACGCCGAGAAGGCCGACGAGGGCGACATGCTCACGCGCATCTACCTGCTCGCGCCGGAGGGTGCCACGATAGAGTCGGTCGACACCTCGGCGTTCTCCACCGAGGACACCGAGTACGGCTCGGGCACGCTGTACGGCAGGCAGATCCTGTGGGGGATGGTCCACACCGAGCCCGGTGAGACCACCACGGTCACCTACACGATCACGGTCCCCGCAGGCGCGGCGCAGATGGACGTCGAGATGACGCCCACGATGGGCTGACGCCAGCCCGCGCCGGGCGCGCAGGCCTGCCGGCATCCGCGTCGGTGTGCCTGCGCGCGGCGTTGGCGGGATGACAGTCGGGCACCGACATCTCGGGCCCGCGTCGCGGCGGCATGCCTGCGGCGCGGGCCCGATTCGTGCGGATGTTGCCGGGCGTGCTGGTGGCGGGGCGCCCCGCCTGCCGGGGGAGGCACCGGGCTCGAGCGGCATGACCGCGGGTCGGACACCCGGGGCGCCATGGCCCGACGTGCGCCAGGGGCGGCCGCGACGGGGGCTCGGCCCCCGCGGGGCCGGCGGGGCGGTGGCGCGGGTCGCCTGCTGCGTGCGCCCTAGACCAGCTCGGCCTGACGGCGCGCGTGCCAGCGGTCGAACGCGTTGTAGACGAGGTTGAACAGGACGACCGCGACCAGCGCCGCGACGCCCGCGACGGTGAGCATCTCGGGGGTGAGCGGGCTGATCGAGAACAGGCCGGGCAGCACCGTCACGCCCAGCGTGAAGCCGACCGCCACGACCACGAGCAGCGCCGCGCGGATCGGCGTGAACGGCCGGGAGATGCGGAAGATCAGGTTGATGCCGATCCACGCCGTGACGAGCACGCAGGTCGTCGAGACCTGGCCGTAGCTCATGCCCAGCGCCAGGTAGCCCACCAGGTTGATCGCCAGGTCCATCGCGATGACGGTAATCGAGCCGGGCAGCGACCGCACGATGACGTTCTCGAGGAACCGCCCCTTGATGCGGTCGTGGTTGGGCTCGAGCGCCAGCACGAACGACGGCAGGCCGATCGTGAACATCGAGATGAGCGTCATCTGGATCGGCTGGTAGGGGTACTGCCAGGGCAGGAAGATGAACAGCACCGCGAGGACCATCGAGAACACGGTCTTGATCAGGAACAGCGACGCGGAGCGCTGCAGGTTGTTGATCGAGCGCCGGCCCTCGGCGACCACGTGGGGCATCGAGGAGAAGTCGTTGTCGACGAGCACGAGCTGGGCGACGTTGCGCGCCGCGTCGGAGCCAGCCGCCATCGCGACCGAGCAGTCCGACTCCTTGAGGGCGAGCGTGTCGTTGACGCCGTCGCCGGTCATCGCCACGACGTGCCCCTGGCTTTTGAGGGCGCGCACGAACGCGCGCTTCTGCTCGGGCTTCACGCGGCCGAACACGTGGTACTCGCCGATGGCGGCGGCGATCTTCTCGTCGGTGTCGAGCGTCGTCGCGTCCACGTAGCGGTCGGCGTCGGGCACGCCCACCTCGTGCGCGATGCCCGCCACCGTCTTGGGGTCGTCGCCGGAGATGACCTTGACGTCGACCCCCTGGCGCTTGAAGTAGTCGATCGTCTGGGCCGCCGAGGGGCGGATCTCGTCGTCGATGCAGACCAGCGCCAGCGCCCGCGGCTCGCCGACGATCGCCTCGCCGTCAAAGCCGTCCACCTGGGCGAGCACGAGCACGCGCGAGCGGGTTGCGAGCCTGCCCACCTCGTCGGCGACCAGCGCGAAGCGATCGCCCATCACGAACTGCGCGGCGCCCATCACGAAGCTCTCGCCATTGGCGAGCGTCGCACCCGACCACTTGCGCTCCGACGAGAAGGCGACGTAGGAGGCTGCCTTGAGCGCGCCTCCGCCCGCCGCGCCGCCCTTGCCCGCGCCGTGCCCGTCGCACCACTCGACGATGGTCTCGGCGGTGGCGTTGGGGTCGGGGTCGGCCGCCGCGACGGCGCGCAGCGTCCGCGCGAGCGACGCCACGGCGTCCGGCGAGCCGTCGGTTGCCGCGCGGCCGCTCGCATCGAGGGGCACCAGGTCGGTCACGCGCATGCGGCCGGACGTGATCGTGCCGGTCTTGTCCAGGCACAGCGTGTCGACGTGCGCGAGCGTCTCGATGCAGTAGAGCTGCTGGACGAGCACGTTTCTCTGTGAGAGGCGGATGACCGCCAGGGCGAGCACCGTCGAGGTGAGCAGGATCAGCCCCTCGGGCACCATGCCCACCAGCGCCGCGACGGTCGACAGGATGGCCTGGTTCGTCTCGACGCCGCTGACGAGGTGCGTGCTCGCGAACAGCGCCGCGCCCACCGGGAAGATTGCCACGCTCACGAAGCGGATGATCTTGTTGAGGCTGTTCATGATCTCGGAGTTGACGGGCTTGCGCGCCTTCGCCTCGGCGGTGATGCGCGCCGCGTAGTTGTCCGCCCCCACGTGCTCGACGCGCGCCGCGACCAGCCCGGAGTTGACGAACGACCCGCTCATCAGCGCGTCGCCGGGGGCCTTGGGTATCAGATTGCTCTCGCCGGTGAGCAGGCTCTCGTCGACCTTGGCAGTTCCCGCGACCACCGTGGAGTCGCACGGGATCTGGTCTCCGCGCCCCAGCACCAGGCAGTCGCCCAGAACGACCTCGTCCTGGGCCACGTCGACGCGGCGACCGTCGCGGATGACCTTGGCGTCGGAGCTCGCGACGATGCTCAGACGGTCGGTCACGCGCTTGGAGCGGACCTCCTGCACGATGCCGATCGCCGTGTTGAGCACGATCACGATCATGAACAGGCCGTTCTTGATCGAGCCGGTGTACAGCACGAACGCGAACAGCACGACGTTGACGAAGTTGAACAGCGTGACGACGTTCTCGCGGATGATCTGGCCCACCGAGCGCGTCTTGACGCTGGCGTCGACGTTGACGTGACCGGCGCGGCGCTGTTCCTCGACCTGCGCCGAGGTGAGGCCGTCCACCCCCGGGAACGGGGATTCGCCCGCGCTCGCGTCCGCGTCCGTCGCCGCCTGCGCGTCGCTCGAGGGGGACGCGGGACGGGCCCCGCCGTCGGTCGCCGCCCTCCCGGCGGGGCCGGTGGGCGGGACGTCGCTGTTGCCGGGCTTGTCTGCGAGCGTCATCGAGCGACAGCCTCCTGCTGTTGTCGTCACCATCCGCGTCGGCGCGCGAGGGCCTCATCCCCCGTGCCGGTGAGACTGCGTCTTGGGCATCCGGCTCGTGGGTTGCGCCCGAGTGTTGGTGCGCGGGCTGCCCGACCGGCGCGGCGCGCAAGGACGGTCGCGGGGCGTCGAATGCTCCGCGACCTTGGCCTCTTCGCGAGTCACTGGTCTTTTACTCTACCCTGCGGCATGGCGGGTCAAACCGCCCGCGAGCGACAACTGTCGAATTACCGCGCGTGCGCCGCGCCGCGCCGCACTCGGTCGCGGAGGTTATGCCCTTGGCGTGCGCATGCGCCCCATCGCGCTCCCTGCGCGTGCCGCCGACCCGAATGGGGCATACTCACCGGGAGACCCCCGCCGCGGTGCCCGCCCAGGCGCGTCGCGGCGGGCTCCACACGGCGACGAAGGGAGCTCCATGGAGGGCAGGAATGCCGGGAAGCAGTACGGCGGCGCCGACCTCGCGCAGGTCGAGCGCCTCGCCGCGGACTACATCGACTTCATCTCGGCGAACAAGACCGAGCGCGAGTGCGCGGCCAAGGCCGTCGAGATGGCGCGCGCGGCCGGGTATCGGTCGCTTGACGAGGCGGTCGCGTCGGGGAAGCGCCTCGCCCCGGGCGACAAGGTCTATGCGCACACGCACGGCAAGTCGGTCATCCTGGTGCAGCTCGGGACCGAGCCGCTCGAGCGTGGCATGAACATCCTGGGGGCGCACATCGACTCGCCTCGGCTGGACGTCAAGCAGAACCCGCTGTACGAGTCGGACGACCTGACCCTGCTCGACACCCACTACTACGGCGGCATCAAGAAGTACCAGTGGGTGACGATGCCGCTCGCCATCCACGGCGTCATCGCGCGCACCGACGGCACCGTCGTTCCCGTCACGGTGGGGGAGGACCCCGCCGACCCCGTGTTCTGCATCACCGATCTGCTGCCGCACCTCGGCCGCGAGCAGATGGAGAAGACGGCGGACAAGGTGGTCGAGGGCGAGGCGCTCGACGTGCTGGTGGGCGGCCGACCGCTGGCGGGCGCCGAGGACGCCGGGGAAGGCGCCGGCGAGGCGGGCAAGGGCGCGAAGAAGCCCGCTACCAGCGCCCCCGTGCCGACCGACCCCGCCAAGGAGCCGGTCAAGGCGTTCGTGCTGAAGTGCCTGCGCGACAAGTACGGCATCGAGGAGGAGGACTTCCTCTCCGCCGAGCTCGAGGTCGTCCCGGCGGGCCGTGCCCGCGACCTGGGCTTCGACCGCAGCATGGTGCTCGGCTACGGCCAGGACGACCGGGTGTGCGCCTACACGAGCCTGGTGGCGCAGCTCGCCGTGGAGGCACCGACGCGCACGGCGCTGACGATCCTCGCCGACAAGGAGGAGATCGGCAGCGTGGGCGCCACCGGCATGCAGTCGCTGTTCTTCGAGAACGCCATGGCCGAGATCTGCGCCCTCGCCGGCGCCGACCGCTCCGACCTCGCCCTGCGCCGTTGCCTGCACAACTCGCGCATGCTCTCCAGCGACGTCTCGGCCGGCATCGACCCCACCTACGCCAGCGTGTTCGACTCCAAGAACGCCGCGTACCTGGGCCGTGGCGTCGTGTTCAACAAGTACACCGGTGCCCGCGGCAAGTCGGGCTCCAACGACGCCTCCGCCGAGTACGTCGCGCAGGTGCGTCGCATCATGGACGACGCCAACGTGAGCTTCCAGACCGCCGAGCTGGGCAAGGTCGACGCGGGCGGCGGCGGCACGATCGCCTACATCCTCGCGCGCTACGACATGGACGTGATCGACTCCGGCGTCGCCGTCCTGTCGATGCACGCGCCCTGGGAGGTCACGAGCAAGGCCGACATCTACGAGGCATATCGCGCCTACCAGGCGTTCCTGCGCGCGTAGGGGGCCGCGTCATGCCCTCCTGCCCCCGCGGCGCGTCCACTCCCGACCCCGCCCGGCACGCAGCCCCGGACGGGGTCGGCGGGCGGGACGGCGCCGACCTGCGCGCGAGCGCCGACACCGGCGTCGACCTGCCGGTGAGCGAGCGCCCCTGCGTGATCTTCGACTTCGACGGCACGCTGGCGGACACGACCGCGTCCGTCATCGCCTGCGCGCGCGTCGCGCTCTCCGAGTACGGCATGAGCGAGGAGGAGATGGGCGACCTGCGCCGCCTGATCGGCCCGCCGTTCCCGGCGGGCTACACGATGGTCTACGGCATGCCTCCCGAGGACGCCGAGCGCGTCTGCGCGCGCTATCGCGAGATCTACGGCTCGCTCGGCCGGCAGGGCCACCCGCTGTACCCGGGCATGGGCGAGCTGCTGCGCGAGCTGCGCGCGCGGGGCAGGCGCCTTGCCATCGCGAGCTCCAAGCTGCGGCGGATGGTGGAGCCGATGCTGGAGGACGACGGCGTGCTCGACCTGTTCGACTACGTGAGCGCCCAGGACGACCCCGACCACGCCGACAAGGCGTACCTGGTGGGGCGCGCCCTGCGCGGCCTGGGCGCCCGGCCCGGCGACGCCGTCATGGTGGGCGACCGCGACTACGACGTGCTCGGCGCGGCGCAGGTGGGCGTTCCCACGGTCGCCGTCCTGTTCGGCACCGCACCGGAGGAGGAGCTGCGCCGCGCCGGCGCGCTCGCCGTCGCGCACTCGGCCCAGGAGCTGCGGGCGGCCCTGATCGGCCCGGGCGCCCCGCGACGGGCGTGACCAGCGCCACGTGACGGGCGGCGTGACGGGCGATGCGCGACGCTCCGATATCCGCCCTACGCGAAGGGGCCCGGGCGGCACGCTCCGACCTCGTCGGAGTGCCCTGCCCGAGCCCCTTGCCGCCGCGGCATGGCGCGTGGGCACGTCGCGGCTTCCGCCCCGCCCCGGACGCGGGCGGCCCCTGCCCCGGTGGCCCCCGGCCCCCGGGGGGTAAATAGTCCCGCAGATGCGGTCCCCCCCGGCGCCCCGGCCCCGGGCGCTGTAGGCGGGCTGGGTGAGCGTGCGGTCGACCGCCGCGACGTAGATGTCCACGTCCGGGTGAGTCTCCTGGACGGCGCGGACCCCCTGCGGGGCGGCGACCAGGTTCATCAGGCGCAGGTCGTGGCAGCCGCGCGCCTTGAGCGCCGCGATCGCGTCGCAGGCGCTGCCGCCGGTCGCGAGCATCGGGTCGCACACGATGATCGTCGACTTCTCGACGCCCTGGGGCATCTTGCAGTAGTACTCGACCGGCTGGCGGGTCGCCTCGTCGCGGTACATGCCGATGTGACCCACGCGCGCGAACGGCATGAGCTCGAGCAGGCCGTCGACCATGCCCAGCCCCGCGCGCAGGATCGGGACGATCGTCACGAAGCGGTTCTCGAGCTCGGGGAACTCGTCCTCGCAGATGGGGGTCTCGTAGCGGCTCATCGTCGTCTTGAAGTCGCGGGTGACCTCGTACCCCATCAGCAGCGAGATCTCCTTCAGCAGCGTGCGGAAGTCCTGCGACGAGGTCTCCTTGCGACGCATGCGCGTGAGCTTGTCGAGAATCAGCGGGTGGGACAGAACGTGCACTTCGCTCATGGGTGGCTTCCTTCGTCAGTGTGATCTGCGCCTCGGTGCCGGGGTCGCCGCGGGGCGTCCCGGCCGGCTCCGGGAGGCGCCGGCGTCATCGGGATTATACGCGCGGGGGCAGGGGGCGGGGGCTGCCAGAGGGGTGTCGACGGGGGAGTCCCGCCGTCCCGCCACCCTGGCCGCGCCCGAGCCGGCGCCCGCGCGCCGCGCCCCCTAGTCCCCGAGGTCCTCCATCTCGTCGACGAGCCTGCCGAACAGGGCGAGCGCGTCGTCGATGGGTGCGGGGGTCGCCATGTCGACGCCGGCGCCGCGCAGCAGGTCAATCGGCGGCTTGGAGCTGCCGCCGCTCAGGAAGCCCAGGTAGTCGTCCACGGCGGGCGCCCCCTCGCGCAGGATGCGCTGGGAGAGGGAGACCGCGGCGGCGAAGCTCGTCGCGTACACGTAGACGTAGTAGTCGTAGTAGAAGTGGGGGATGCGCGCCCACTCCATCGCGATGCCGTCGTCGGGGCGGATGCCGTCGCCGTAGTACTGTGCGTTCAGCTCGGCGTAGCGGGCGCACAGCGCGTCGGCGGTGATGCCCTCGCCGCGCACCGCCATCTGCGCGACGTCGCGCTCGAACTCGGCGAACATCGTCTGCCGGTACAGGGTGGTGCGGAACTGCTCCAGGTAGTGGTTGACCAGGTAGCCGCGGCGCCTGCGGGCGGTCCGCTCGTCGCAGCCGTCGCCGGCGTGGTCGAGCAGCCAGCTGGTCAGCAGGCACTCGTTGCAGGTCGACGCGACCTCCGCCACGAACATCACGTAGTCCGAGTACGCCGGGGGCTGCGCGTGTGACGCCAGGTAGGTGTGCACGGAGTGACCCATCTCGTGGATCAGCGTGAAGACGTCGTCGAGGGTCCCCTGGAAGTTGAGCAGGATGACCGGGTGCATGCCGTAGCCGCCCGCGGAGTAGGCGCCGCTGCGCTTGCCGGGGTTCTCGTACACGTCGACCCAGCGCTGGGACAGCCCCTTGCGCACGATGTCGAGGTAGCGCTCGCCCATCGGCGCAAGTGCCTGCAGGATGACGTCGCAGGCCTGCTCGTAGGTGAAGCGCATGTCGACGTCGTCGACGATCGGCGCGTACAGGTCCCAGTAGTGCAGCTCGTCCACGCCCAGGCGGCATCGGCGCAGGTCGACGTAGCGGTACATCGCGGGCAGGTTGCGATGCACCGCGTCAATCAGGTTGACGTAGACCTGCGTGGGCACCTCGGTGGGGAACAGCGAGGCGGCCAGGCTCGCGGGCACGCCGGGCGCGCTCTCGTAGCCGCGCGCGTCGGCGAAAAACTTGAGCGACTTGACCTGCGAGGCCAGCAGCGCCGCGCTGGTGTTGCGGAAGCGCCGGTAGGTGCCGTAGAGGGAGTCGAACGCCCCGCGGCGCAGGGTGCGGTCGGGCGAGGTCATGAGCGGGATGTAGGTCCCGTGGGTGACGGGGTGGGCCGCGCCCGCGGAGTCGAGGGCGTCGGGGAAGGTGAGGTCGGCGTCGTTGAGCATCGAGAACGCCACCTCGGGCTGTGCCGCCATCTCGCCGGCGCGCGCGAGCAGCGCCTCCTGCTCGGCGGGCAGGACGTGTGCGCGCATGCGACGGACCTGGTCGATCTTGCGGCGGTACCCCTCCAGCTCGGGCTCCTCGCGGTACCAGGCGTCCAGGGTCTCGTCGGGCAGCGCGAGCAGGGCGGGGGCGAACCACGCGGACTCGCCCTGCGCCTGCACGACCAGCGTGGTCACCTGGCTGGAGTAGTCCTGGTACAGCGCGACGCGCGTGTCCTCGTCGTGACGCCGCTCGGCGTAGTTGGCGAGCTTGGACAGCTCGACGCCCGCCTCGTCGTCAAAGCGCAGGTACGCCAGCAGCCCGGCCGCCGACGCGCAGGCGCTCTCGCGGTGCGAGGCGTAGCGCGCGGGCAGCCCGCGCGCTTCGTCGAGCGCGGCGGCGAACGCGCCGTCGTCGGCGAACATGTCGGAGAGGTCCCACGTGTAGCGCTCGTCGACCTGCGAGCGGCTCTCGAAGTGCGGTGCCGTCACCCCTCCCGCCTGGCCGATCGGAGTGGTCGTCGTGCCCGGCTCCGCGGGCGTTTCGTCTTCTGTCATGGTGGCTCCTTGTCTGTCGAGGCCGTCCGCTCCGGCCCGTCCGGCGCGCGGGGCGCGGCAGGCGTCGTGCGGCGCGTCCCATGCG
>CAIFEU010000016.1:19245-25617 GCA_903789505.1 uncultured Coriobacteriales bacterium | reverse complement strand
GGGGCATGGGGCCGTCCGCGCCTAGCCCCGGCAGGCTCAGGGCGAAGGCGATGGCCAGGTCCGCGACGCCCAACGCGGAGTGTCCCTTGAACCACCCCGCGACAAGCCCCGCGGCGACGTCGACCAGAAGCGCCGGGACGGTCGGCATGAGGTAGACGATGAACATGCCCATGCGGTCGGGGTTCATAAGGCGCGGCAGGCCGAGGAAGTCGGAGATCAGCGCCGCTAACATGACGAGCATGGCGACCGAGCATGCGATGGCGGCGTGCCCCGCGTCTCGCTGTCGCTTGAAGGCGAGCATCAGCACGCCGACGCCCAGCAGCAGGGCGACCGTCGCGGGCACGGCATGGGCGACCCCGAACCCCATCTTGGCGTAGCAGTAGCTCATCAGATAGACGGACAGGACCGAGGCGCCCGCGGTGAGCGTGTTCGCCACCTGACGGGCGGTACCCCGCAGCGACTCGAGGAGGTCCCCGCCGGCGGCAGCCCGCGCTGCCTGCGCCTCGGTGACCCCCGTAGTCGTGCTTGAGGCCAGTGCGACGGTAGCCCCCGACGCCCCGTCGCCCGCACCGTCGCCCAAGGTCGCCGGCCGTGCGGAGGAGGCCCCGTCAGAGGCAGACGAGCCCGGGGCGAGGGCGCCCGCCGACCCGTCGGCGCCATCGGACGCGGAGTCCGCCGTCTGGCCGGAGTCCGTCGAGGCGGACGGGGACGACATCACCTGCAGGCCCCAGCTGAGCGAGCCCTGCAGCGGCGTGCCTCCCGCCAGCGCCACCGCCATCGGCCAGACGGCGAGCGCGAGCCCCAGCGCGGAGGCGGCGAGCGCCGCCCCCAGCACGCGAGGGCGCAGCACTGTGAGGAGATAGGAGACGACGACCCCGGCCAGGACCAAGGCGAGGATGATTGTGGAGTAGAAGTGGATGGAGACCGTCAGCGCGAGGGAGCATGAGAAGCCGACGAGCTTCCAGGTCGTGGCGGGCAGGTCGAGGCGAAGCGCCCGGCGCGCCCAGTCGCGCGGCCCCAGCGGATTTCCGTCAGGCCCGAGGGTGCGCCGGCCCCGGTCGCCCCGGGCGGAACGGTCGCGCAGGTACGAGATCGCGAACCACGCTGCCGGGAGGATGAACATCATCGAGTACTCCTGCGGGAGCCCCGCCAGGATGCGCCAGTACAGGTCGGTCCCGCCCGAGCCCACCAAGGGGGTCACCAGGTCAACCCCCACGAAGGCCACGACGCCGACGAACGGGGCGAACGCGCTGCGGCACGCCAGGCGAAGGGTCGCGAACAGGACGCCCACGAGTTCGAACATCATGACGACGCCGATCAAGCGCAAGTACACGTACACGGGGATGCCCGTCAGCTCGTGCAGGAAGTAGATGACGCAGTGAAAGCCCATCGGGTACACGCCGGCGACGAACGGGTCGTTGTCGATCAGACCGTTGATCCAGTAGTTGTGCACGACCGTGTCCGACGCGCCGTAGCCGTAGCCCTGGAGCGCCTGGGGTACGCACACGTAGGCAATCCAGACGAAGCCGACGGCGACGAGCATCCATGAGAGTGGCCGGCGCGCGATCGAGGCGCCGCATGCGCGCAGCCCGGACCTGACGCGGCGCCACAGGCCGTCGATCGCCTGGCGTGCGTGATAGGTCCGCGCCGCGACGCGCGTAGCCACCCCCCAGAGCCTGCGGACGACGGCGAGGGGGGACTCCCCGTAGAGGCGGTTGCGGACGAGCAGCAGCAGCGCGACTCCCCCCGCCAGCAGCGTGAACACGTTCGACACGTGCAGCAGCGTGAGCGCGAACACCAGGTTGATCACCGCGACGTGGCCTGCGACGAGGTAGATCAGGAACCGCTCGCACAGGCGGCGGTGCGCGACACGGCGATGGAGCGCGAGCGCGGGAACCGCGCAGAAGGCGAGCTGGTACGCGACGAAGACCGCCAGCAGCTGCGCGGCCGTGAGCGCCGTCATGTCCGCGCCCGAGCTCATGCGACCGCCTTTGATCCGAACAGGCGGATGACGTCGAGCGTGCGGTTGTCGATGACGACAGAGGAGGACTCGAGCTCGGAGAGCGTGCGGTGGAACGCCTCGCCGTCGCCCATCTCGTAGGACAGGTGCAGCTGGACCGTGTAGCTCGTGAGGTTGTCGGGGAATTGCGCGCGAAGCCGGGCGCACCAGGTGCGCGCGCGCTCGAAGTCGTCGATCTCGATGAGGCGCGAGCAGACGCCCGCCATGCGGTCGACGTCGAACTCGGGGCGGCAGCTCTCCCACATGACCTCGCCAACCTCGGCGAGGTCGCCGGTCCACTGACGCTGCTCGAGGTCGGTGAACACGTGCTGGCGAAGAACGTCGTCCACCATGTCGATGTATCGCTCGCACTCACGTGCCAGCAGAAGGCGCGCATGCTCCTGTTGCTCCGCCATGCCCGCGTCGCCCTCCTGGGCGATTGCCGCCTCGGCGAGGCGCGAAGAGCCCTTCGCGTCCTCGCGAATCGTGTTGAGGAGTCTGCGCGACTCCATCCTGAAGCGGTTGAGCGAGTCGGACAGAATCGACGCGGCGTAGTGGGAGGACTCGGAGTCGTCGCTGCGTATGACCTCCGAAATCGACTTCATCGACACATGTGAGTCGCCGCGCATGACGTCCAGCACGAGCCTGCGCAGGTCTCGGTCGTCGGTGACCGCAACTGCCTCGCCCAGCGGGGCGACGTTGATCTCGCGGTCGACGTCGGCGCGTTCGTCGGCGAACGTGCGCTGCTTGGAGAAGATCACGTCGGACACGTCGACGTGGCGGCGGAAGAAGACGCGTCGGAACAGGTAGCCCAGGCCGAAGTAGCAGGCGCCCGCGACAGGCAGCAGCAACATCACGCCCGCGTGCAGCAGGTACTGGGCGCGGCTGTAGCCGTCGGCGGCCTTCTTGGCGCCCGCCTCTGCCCCCGCGGAAGCCGAGGCAGGCTCGGAGGGCACCCGCACCGCGTCCCCAGCACCCCCAGGTGCGCCCGGCGACGCGTCGGCTTCATCGGAGATCTCGACCTGCAGGACGCGCGTCTGGAAAGCGGCGCCGCCCACACCGCCGGACCGTGCGGACGCAGGATGCGACGACGTGGACCCCACGCCGTCACCCTGGGCGGTCGGGGTTTCCGCGCCGTCGGTGTGCGCCTCCGCGTCGCGCGCAGACTCCCTGAGCCGCTCCACAAGCGTGGCGCGCCGCACGTCGACGCGGCGCCGACGAACGCCGCGGGCGGCGGGCCTCACGACTAGGCCATACAGCAGATACAAGGCAACGACCAGGACGTTCGCCACCAGGATCAGGAGCAGTGCGACGGTCTCGCTACGCATCTCGGGCAGCACCGCCCCTCGCGTCCCCGTCGCGCGCGGCGCCGTCGGAAACCCGCCCGCCCTCGACGGCGTCACGGTCGCCCCCGCGCCGCCGCGCGTACTCCTCGATGCCGAAGACCGCGGAGGGGAACCCGGCGCGCCCAAGCCGCGCGCTCACGATCTCCGCGTCAGCCTGCGAGGAGTTCACCAGCAGCACGGAGACCCCTCCCCGACCATAGTCGCCCAGGTAGTCGCTGTCGCGCAGACGACCGCGCAGCTCGGAGTCGAGCTGCTCCACCGAACCCGAGAAGCCCGACAGGTCCACGCGCAGGATTGAGCAGACCACGAGCCCATCGCGCGCGGCGTCGCGATAGATGTCGACAATCTCCCCGAACGCGCCCTCGTTCATCACCGTCGTGTCTCCCACCATACGCCTGGAGCGCAGGAGCTGTATCATCCTCTGCGAGCGCAGGACCGCGTCGCGAATCATGCTGCACGCCACCGTCAGGACGTTGGACTGGGACAGCGTCATGCGCTCCCAGGGCATGTCCCACACCACGACGAACAGGGCGAGGCCCTCATCGGAGTAGATGCCGCGCGCCATCGAGGGCATGTCGGCGTCGAGTGCGCGGTTGACGTAGGTGGTCCGCTTGGCGAGGTCGTCGCCGAGCTGGCCGAGCTGCCGGTAGCGCACCGAGTTGCCCAGCGCCCGGGCGCGCGTGGAGGTGGCGGAGACCAGCCGCGCGAACGTCGGCCCCGCCACGGAGTAAATCGCCACGTCGTCGGAGCCCATGAGCTTGGAGAGCACCTGGACGCAGCGGAAGATGACCGCGCGCTCGTCTCCCTGTAGGAGCTCGTTGGTGACGCTGAAGACCATGCCCAGGCTGTCCTGCTGGTTGACGACCTGCGACTCGATCGCCTTCTTGACGCGCACGTTCTCAGCGTTGATGCTACTGATCTCGCGGCGCTGTTCCTCGAGGTAGTCGCGCTCCACCTTGAAGTCGTCGCGCGTCTTGTTGAGCGTGTCCTTAAGATAGCCCACCGAGAGCCCCACGATGAAGAGCTCGGCGACCCACAGGTACATGCTCATGTCGACCACGAGCGAGAACGAGCCCTTGCCCCAGGACTGCAGGAACAGGTTGCCCAGCATCGACAGCACGCCCGCGAGGACCGCCTGCCCCTGCCCGTAGACTGCGGCGAACAGCAGGACGTACAGCAGGAAGAAGTCGAAGCTCGAGAGAGAGGGCACGCCGGCGCTCAGCCATGTCAGCGCGCACGCGATCGCGAAGCACGCGACGCTCTCGGCGACGGGGACCACGACGCCCCAGACGCTGCGCAGCGAGCTCGCGAGCCCGCTATGCCTGCGTCGCTCCAGCTCGTCCTGCGCGTCGATGAAGTGCGAGGCGTGTCGGCGCAGGAACGCCACGATCTGCGGGAGGACGTCCTGCAGCCTGTGGTGGACCGACATGCCGAACTCCCCCGCGAAGCGGGAGCCGTCCAGAACCACCCTGCGCCGCTCCCCCGCATCGACCGGCGTCACCTCGACCCTGCCATCGAACGACGCTTGGATCTGGTCGGCTATGTCGAGCTCGTCGCAGACCTCCCCGCTCGTGACGTTGTACAGGTCATGCTCGTGGCGCTCGGCCTTCGACGCGCGGTAGATTGCCTCCACCGCGTCGTCCACGTACAGCGGGGAGATCTCGTGGCGCGCGTTGGGTCGAACCGTGCCGGAGCGGAACGCCTCCAGGCACAGGTCGACGATCGTCTCGGGGATGATCTGGTTCGCCAGCGGAACCGAGTACAGGTGGTCCAGGCGCAGCACCATCACGTCGCAGTGGTACAGCTGCCGCGACGACAACCACTGCTGCTCGGCGTCCATCAGGACGCGCCCGCGCAGCCCCTCGACGCCTGCGACGGGCTGCGGGTCCCGGGTCTCGGGGATGTCGTCGGGGCTGCCCATGGCATAGGACAGTTCGCTGGACAGGAAGATGATCCGGCAGTCCCTCTGGAGACAGGAAGAGATCGTGATGTTGGAGACGCCCGAGAGGAAGCGCCTGCCGTCGCGGCTGGGGTCCACCCAGTCGAAGTTCGCGTCATGGGCGCCCAGGTAGATGATCAGGTCGGGAGAGATGCCGGAGATGATGTCCGCCAACAGCTCGCTGTCGGTCCTGAAGTCGTACTTCCCGAAGACGTGCCGGCTGCGCCTCGACTTGATCGTGGTGCCGGTGACCCAGTAGACGCGGTCGCCCTCTTTGCTGTACTTGTAGATCAGCGCGTCGAGCAGGGCGCAATCACCACCGATGAGCAGGACGTTCATAGCGCGCCCCGCCCTGTGCGACACTCCCCGCAATCCGGTACGCCCGAGCCGGCGCCCGCCTCCGTGCGCGACGCGGCGTCGGCGGATGCACTCCCGTCGGCGACCGCCGCGGCGCCGACCCGTTCCCCGCGGGGCGCCTCGAGGTCACCCTGTGGCTCGTCGCGGTACTCCTGCTCGAGGTTGCGCTCCTGCTCCCTCTGCTCGAACTGCTCGATCGCGACGTTCTGGGCGAGGTCCTGAATCTTGGACTCCAGCTCCGACACCTTGAGCGAGGTGCGGAACACCCTGAACAGGAGCAGCGCCAGGATGACCAGGAACACGAAGATGACCGGCGTCTGGATGCCGATGAGCGCGGCGCCCCAGTACGCGATCCGGGGGAACGCCGCCAGGATGACGATCAGCAGGAAGAAGAGGATCCAGAACAGCGCGTACTCGGTCCTAAGCCGCGCCGTGCGCAGCTGATAGTACATGAGCGCCACGGCGGCGAGCGCCACGACGAGCAGGAAGATGCGAAGCGAGGGCGTCATCCCCGGACCCCTCCCCTGCGCCGTGACGTGAGGGCGCCCGGCGACTCCGCGTCGCCCGCAGGCACGACGACGGAAGCCCCTCCTGAAACGCTCATGTCGTACTTGGTGTCGCGCCGCGGGAACACGAGCAGCGAGACGAGCACGCGAGCCATATAGCCAACCGAACGCGAGAGCGTGAGGTAGCTCGAACCCGTCTCGCGCTGCAGGTCGGGAATCTTGACC
>CAIFEU010000016.1:3337-19235 GCA_903789505.1 uncultured Coriobacteriales bacterium | reverse complement strand
GTGGGCAATCGGGTCGGGCTCGGGAGAGAAGTACGAGCGGCGGGCAAAGTCCGCGATGATCGGCGCGTCGAAGAGGCGCAGCCCGCAGGTGGGATCGCTGATGTGCTTACCCGTAATCAGGAACATGACGGCGCTGATGAGTCTCGAGCCAAGCGCACGCATAGACATGCGCCGCCCCTCGCCCAAGGCCCTCGTCCCCAGGACTATGTTCGCGCCCTGAATCGCGCGCTCGCGCATCTCGGGAATGACGGAGGGGTCATGCTGACCGTCGGCGTCGACCTGCACCGCGAAGCGATAGCCGTGTCGGTCGGCGTACTTCATCCCCGTGCGAAAGGCGCCCGCCAGGCCGAGGTTTGTGGGAAGGTCGATGACGTTGACGCCGTTATCATGGCAGAGGCGGCCGGTCCCGTCGCTGGACCCGTCGTTGACGACGACGTAGTCAACGGCAGGACGCACGGCAAGGACGCCCTCGACGACGTCGAGAATCCCGCCCTCCTCGTTGTGGGCGGGGATTATGACCAGCACGTCGCTCGACCGTGCCACGACCGTCTCCCCCCAGCGCCTTCCCTTCGCACAACAAATGAGCTGGGCAGACGACGAATGTTCCTGCGAGCCACGATGTCTGGCGAGCCCGCCCCCGACCAAAGTGTAGCCCAATGCAACGAAGCCCGGACAGAGAACCGTGGCAGGTCACGGATGCGCCAGACCTCGTCGCGGACGAGATTGTGAAGCCTGCGGGTCCACGCCGGGCAATCCATCCGGGGGCGCCACGGGAGAGACCCCGCAACCGCGTGGTCTCGGATACGAAAAGAGGCCCACATGCGTGGGCCTCCTCAAAGGTGAATGGAGCGGACAACGGGACTCGAACCCGCGACCCCAACCTTGGCAAGGTTGTGCTCTACCAACTGAGCCATGTCCGCACATGGAGGTGACGCCCGGATTCGAACCGGGGGTAAAGGCTTTGCAGGCCTCTGCCTTACCACTTGGCTACGTCACCAATGGTAACGCGACGAGCATAACGCTATGATGACGCACGAACTCTATCGATACAAAGGGCCGAATCTCTTCGGCCCTTGAGTACACAATGGAGCGGACAACGGGACTCGAACCCGCGACCCCAACCTTGGCAAGGTTGTGCTCTACCAACTGAGCCATGTCCGCGTAACCGAGGAATCAATATACGTGATGTCCCCTGGTGGCGCAAGCACGAATTTGCAATTGCTCAAAATGCAGTGTCGATACACAGGGCGTTCACAATTGCATCCCACCACCGGTCAAGAAGGCCATGGGTGCCAGACGGCCTACCACCACGCCGCCGAGCCGACCTCCGCGCATGCGGCCCGCCGACGTGCCGCCTGCCGGCGAGTTGCTCACCCGCGCTGCGAGATGACGCGACCCTCGGCGACCTGCCGCAGGTGGGCGCCATAGCTGGACTTGCCGTACTCCTGTGCCGCACGCAGCAGCGTCGCGGTGTCGATCCAGCCATTGCGCCACGCGACCTCCTCCGGGGCGCAGATCAGCACACCCTGGCTGCGCTCGACCGCACGCACGAAGTCGGTCGCGTCGTAGAGCGACTCCATCGTCCCCGTATCGAGCCATGCGAAGCCGCGCCCCAGTGTGACGACCTTGAGCAGACCCTCCTCCAGGTAGAGGCGGTTGAGGTCGGTGATCTCAAGCTCGCCGCGCGCGGAGGGCCTCACGCGACGCGCGAGGTCGCAGACGCGTTCGTCGTAGAAGTACAGCCCTGTGACCGCGTAGTTGCTCTTGGGGTGCGCGGGCTTCTCCTCAATCGAGACCACGTTAAGGTCCTTGTCGAACTCCACGACGCCGAAGCGCTCAGGGTCGTCGACGTGATATCCAAAGACCGTGGCGCCCGCATTCCCCTCGGCGCGTGCGACCGCGTCGGAGAGCAACGAGCCCAGCCCGCCCCCGTAGAAGATGTTGTCCCCGAGCACGAGTGCGCACGGCTCTCCGTCGATGAAGCGCTCGCCCAGGATGAACGCCTGCGCCAACCCCTCGGGGCGCGGCTGCTCGGCATAGGAGACGCTCACCCCCAGCGACGAGCCGTCACCGAGCAGCGCACGAAAGTTGGGCAGGTCCTTTGGGGTCGAGATGATCAAGATGTCGCGAATCCCCGCCATCATGAGCACGGAGAGCGGGTAGTAGATCATCGGCTTGTCGTAGACCGGCAACAGCTGCTTGCTCGTCACCTTGGTGAGCGGGTAGAGGCGCGTACCGCTGCCGCCCGCGAGAATGATGCCCTTCATGAGACGCTCCCATCGACTGCGAGGCGTTCGCCGGAAATGCCCGGCTCTGCTCCCCCACGATACATCAGCCAAAGCGACCCGGGGCCGAGGCGCCACGCTCGACACGACCGCGACGGAGCAAATCTCCCCGCAGGCGTCGTGCGGCAAGATGTGCAATCTGGTATGGACCGATGCACACAAACGCAGCCGCTGAGGTCCAGCGACAGCGTTCTACAAACCGTTTTCATTTCGAGAAAGATGGTGGGGCAAACGAACAGTCTTCGATTCGTGTGACGATATACAAAAAAGCCCGAGAGTGATTTCCACTCTCGGGCAAATTAATCAATGGTGGGCGTTACAAGATTTGAACTTGTGACCTCTTCCGTGTCAGGGAAGCGCTCATCCCCCTGAGCTAAACGCCCATATCTGCCGCTTGCATCGGCGAAGAGTTATACTAGCAGACCCGGTCCACTGACACGGGGCGAGACTCAAGTTCACAACATCGCCATTCAGGTTTGGGATTGGGCTACCGGTACTGCTCCTCAATGTCGATGAGCCACGTGCCCTCCGGAGGGGTTCCCTCGAAGCCCGAGCACGAGAAGAGGCCGTACGCAGCTTGCAAGACCGGCACGCTTCACCCGATCCATCTCCTCCTTATCATCTTTGTCGTAACGAGAGTCGAGCGGAATATGGCCTCGTAGAAGATGCATCCCTTGGAGTCGCGGGTCACGGTCACGATGTCAAATTCCCCGTTCTCGTATGTCGCGGGGCTGTCATACCAGTGCTTCCCATTCTCAGAGAGGCTACGTTGTTCTCCTCCGAAGTTTCCTTGCACTCATAGTAGATGCTGACGGGGGCGTCCTGCATTGGCGCCTGTTTGATGAGTTCGCCCTTGCCGACGTGCCAGCGTCCGTTCACGAGCGTCACGTTCTGTCTCGGGCTCTTTCGAGCGGAGCACTGGTAGATGGTCCGCTTGGATGAGACGCAGGATGGAGAGAAGAGTGACGTCGCCAGCCGCGAAGACACCATGAGCGCAGGCAGGGATGACTGGACGAGGTGGCCAATAAAGCACGAATCGCTTCTAGCATGCAATGCCCACCTGGGGCGGGAAGCGTCTGCTTCGCCGCAGATTCAAAAAAAGAAAAGAGGTCAGAGACTCAAGCCTCTGGCCTCGTAGTTTGTGGTGGGCGTTACAAGATTTGAACTTGTGACCTCTTCCGTGTCAGGGAAGCGCTCATCCCCCTGAGCTAAACGCCCGAAAAACAAATCCGTACCAACTGACTTGATGAATTATACGGGGCGAGGACAATGAATTCAATGTACCGATTGGTCGGGGACGTGTTTTATCCCCTCATCTCCACAACTGATTCCTAGGCAAGCATGCGTTGTCTGCGTCACATAGCGCCCATGAGATCGCGCGCGGAGCTAGGCTAGCACCGCACAGACGCATCGTCTGCTCGATGACCCTTCGCAGCGCGGTTCAAAGCCATCTCGAATAGGCAGATCAAGCGACCGTTGAGAATGGCGGACAGTACGGTCCCGACCCCCAGCCCATAGAGGGGGCTGCCGGTGCCGAGGCACATCGCAAGGGTAATCCCGACCATGGTGAGGTCAAACAGGTTCTTCACCAGGCCGTAGTCGCGACCGGACACGCGCGAGATCGTTTGCACCATGCCGTCGGGCGGCGCGACCACGAAGTTGGCGCGAACGCTCAGCGTCACGCCCCACGCGGTGCACAGTATCGCCGCCACAAGAAGGGCGTACTGTCCCGCTACAGAGAGCCTCCACGTGGGCAGCAGCGCATCATATATGTCGACGACGAAGCCGAACACAAAGGAAAACGGGATTTACAGGAGCACCGCAGGATTTGCCTCGCGCAGCAGAGCCAGCTGAGCGGCGACGAGCACCAGGTAGATGAGAGCGGTGGCCATCCCAAGGCTGAGAGAGCAGATGCTGCTGAACGCGTATGCCGAGCTCGTGAATGCGGCAACGCCCAATCCGCTGCGCGTGTTGAGCACGATGCCTATTGCCAGGCTGTTCAGCCCAAATACGTAGCTCCTAACTCTCGTTGGCATGCCGTGGGACCTTGGCTTTTCGGAGCTCGAAGCAGTGCTCTTCGGTTTGGTGCAACCCGCCGCCCCAACGGTGGCCTCCTCGTTCATCCTAGAATCGGAAATCCACGTCATGTCTTTCTTGCCACTCCCCTGTCCGCCTGCAGCACGAGAGCACATGCCAGTCTGCACGACAGCGCGTCGCAACCTGGTCACGCAGCCAATCGTCGCCTGCGTTCATGGATTCTCACGAAAGCTTTGGAGACAGTTCGCAAGCAGTGCTGCCGTCGACGGCACGCCCCTCTTTTCACCTTAGAATGCGGGAATAGAACTCACAAATATAATATTGTCATCATTTAATAACCTAAGCTCATGGTCAGTCGGCCACTACACCTGAGCTCCGGGTGATCCCAGGTCGGATAGGACGGACGCGAATAGATGGGGAGTCTTGAGCAGGCGAGACACGACACGCAGGCCCCGCCGTACGATGCATTCGGAGGGGATAGGCTGGGGGCTCGACGGCTTGAGTGCTTTGCGGCAGTTGCGAACGAAGGCGGTTTTACGCAAGCCGCCTCGGCGCTCGCCATTTCGCAAACGGCAGTGACCAAGCAGGTCCATCTTCTGGAGAAGAGCCTGGGCGTCGAGTTGATCGACCGCTCGACAAAGCCCGTCACGCTAACGGACGCCGGGAAGTATCTTCTTCCGCTTGCCACCAAGGCGATCGGCTCGCTGGAAGAGGCAACTCGTAACATGCACGCGTATCTGCAAGGGAAAGCGGGGCCCTTGCGGGTGGGGTTCCTTCGCAACTGCGACCCACAGCTGCTGGTGCAGACCTTTGATGCGTTCCTGAGAGACCATCCAGGCATTGCGTTCGAGCCGAGAAGCGCCTCGAACCACGAGCTGTTTCTCATGTCCGAACAGGGGCGCATCGATGCCTTCGTGTGCATGGAGACACGCAAGAACTCTGCGCTCGAGCACTATCGGCTGCGCTCGTACCCCCTCGTGGTGCTGTTGCCGAAATCAAGCCCTCTCGCGCAAAGAGACGTCGTGCATGACCAGGACCTTGATCGCGTCCTGTTCGATGCGCGCGACCTCCCCCAAGGCGACGAGTACTACCCCGAGTTCGAGGGCAACCTGCTGCGCATCGCCTGCGGGTTGGGCTGCGCGGTCCTGCACTCGTTCACCGGCAACAACTGCTACGGTGACTATGTGGTCTCACGGCCGCTGGCGCCCCGCGTGGAGACGAGCATCTGCCTGTTCTTCTCGAGCCGTACGAAGAGCCCCGCGGCGAAGGCGTTGCGGGACTCCCTGGCCCAGGCAAGGAGGCGTTGATGCCGCACATGCCCGTCACAAGGTGGGGCTCCGGTCCTGCCGCAAAACGCAAGCGTGCCGAGTGGACTGGGCCTGTCTTCCAAACGCCAACCTACCGCTTGTGTCGCACGACGAGCCGACGCAGACGCCTCCGACCCCCTTCCGCCGGGCTGGCGTGCGCGACGCAAACGTGCTTTCATGCCGCTTATAGATACCAGCTCGCGGGGAGGAGCGAACGATGGGCGACGAGGGGCGCGAGAGGGACGGCGTCGTGGGCACCTGCTTTGGCTCTGGGAGGACGCAAGGCCAGGCCCCCTCCTCCCCCGGCCCCGCGCAGGAGGCCCTGACCCTCTCCTACGAGTCGCCCCTCGGCTGGATGACCCTCGCGCAGCGCGACGGGAAGCTCGTGGGCGCCTGGTTCGACGGGCAGAAGCACGACCGCGCGAACCTCGGGGCAAGCGCACAGGCGCAGCCCGGCGAGGATGCGACGCTGGATGAGGCGGCGGCGTGGCTGGACGCGTACTTCGCCGGCGAGGAGCCGACATGGCTTCCACCCCTGCGCCCGGTGGGCACGGACTTCCAGAGGCGCGTCTGGCGCGAGCTCCTCTCGATTCCCTACGGGCGGACGACGACGTACGGTCAGGTCGCCCGCAGCATCGCCGCCAAGACCGGCAGGAAGGCATCCGCGCGGGCTGTCGGTGCGGCGGTCGGGAGGAACCCCATCTCGATTCTCATCCCCTGCCATCGGGTGCTCGGGGCGGACGGAAGCCTGACGGGATATGCGGGGGGAACGCAGCGGAAGCAGATTCTGCTGTCCCTCGAGGGCGCGCACGTCTGAGACTGCCAACGCTAACGTCGTCCGAGGACTCTCGCGACGCGACGAGCGTACGATGGGCATGAGGGTCGGGGCGGTACGCCCCTGCCTCACGCCTCCTGCTGGGCGTTGCAGGGGTCGGTCATCTTGACCAGCCGCACCATCGTGCCGCGACCGCCGGGCTTGGGCTCGATGGAAACGCTGTCTACCAGCATGGTCATGAGGCGGATGCCGCGCCCGCGGGTCTCCGACGCCTCCGGCAGGGCGTCGCCCTGCTCGAAGCGCATGCCGCACCCGCAGTCGGTGACCTCAATCACGACCCGGTCGCAGAACCGCTCCACGCTCACCGTGACCGTCCCCGGGTCGCAGGCACCGTCGGACCTGGCTCCCCCGTGGTCAAAGGCGTTTCCCAGAGCCTCGCCGAACGCGAGCGTCAGGTCGAACACCTCCTCGCGCGGCAGGTCAAAGCCGTCGATGAGCTCGGTGACGATCTTGCGGGTCTCGCTCATCCGGCATGCCTCGCACGGCACCGACAGCGTCCTCATGAACGTCGGCTTGCTCATGGGCTCGGGCATGATGCGATGCGACCGGGGCCGCTCGCCGCGCGTCGGGATGATCTCGCACAGGCGCGCCTGGTTGAGCGCGCGCATGATCTGGTCGGGCACGTTCACGAGCATGAGGGTGCCCCCACGCGAGCGGAGGCGGCGGTTTGCGGCGAGTATGGTCGCCAGCCCCGCAGAGTCGACGAACGAGACGTCCGCGAAGTTGACGACGATCGTGCGGTAGCCGCGCTCGATCAGCCCGTTGAGCTTCTCACGCAGCCGGGCGGCGCTCTGCCAGGTGATCTCGCCCATGGGCGAGACGATATAGCTCGCGCCGCTCTCGTTGCGCATGATGGGATGCCTCTCGTGACTCTGGCGCGCATGCGCCGACCGACGATGACGCCGCCCGCGAGCAGCGGGGCGGGATGCGCGCCGGCGCCGGGACCCGCCCGACGATGGCGCTCCCCTCATGATTCCCCGCGTCGGGGGATTCGAAACGCACGCCCGCATCGATTCGCCGCGCGCCCATCCCGCGCCGCGAGGGATGCCCGCGGAACGGCACGCCGCCGGACTCGCGTGCGGAGATCCGCCATCGGTCGGGGGCGTGTCCGCGGAACGCTACGCCCGGCTTCCCCGCGCCGGCGAGGGCGGCTCGTCAAAGCGCACAGCGACCATCGCTATGTCATCGTGGAGGTTGCCCTGCGCGAAGTTCGCGACCTCGCCCAGAATCGCCTCGGGCATCGAATGGATGTCTATGCGGCTCGCCCTCAGCACGGTCTCACGCAGGAGGTCCTCGCCGAAGAACGAGCCGTCGGGCGAGCGCGCCTCGGTGGTGCCGTCGGTGTAGAGAAACATCACGTCCCCGACGTCGTAGACGAACGACCCGTCGTCGTACGCCATGTCCTCCATCGCCCCGATGACCGGCGACTGCGTCGAGAGCAGCTCCAGCTCGGCATGGTCGGCGTGGGGGTGGCGCACCAGCATCGCAGGCGGGTGGCCGGCGGAGCAGTACGTGACCTGGCGGGCGTTGAAGTCGACGAACATGACCAACAGGCTCGCGAACGTCTCCGCGCGGGAGAAGTTGGTGACCATGTTGTTGACGGCGGAGCAGATCTCCGAGGGACCCAGACCGTCCCAAGCATAAGCGGCGAGCGCGGTCTTGACCAGCGACGCCATGGCCGCCGCCTCCACCCCCTTGCCGGAGACGTCCCCGATGATGACCACCACGCGGTCGTCGGGCAGCGTGTACAGGTCGAAGAAGTCGCCGCCGACGACTGCCGACGCGGTCGCGGAGAGGTACAGCGACTCGGTCGTGAGCCCGGGGACGTCGGGGAGCTCGTTGCGCAGACCGCTCTGGAGCGTCTGCGCGATGTGCGTGTCCGCGACGCGCTCGCGTTCGTCGTCCAGGGCGCGAAGCAGCATCGCGCCGACCTTGCGCGCGTACTCCGCCTCCATCTCGTCGAACGGGGGCTCGACGCGGCTGCGCATCAGCAGCAGGGCGAACTGGGGCGACTCCCCCGCGACCGCCGGCGACGTGAGCCTGACCGCGAAGCCGCCCATGAGGTCGGTGTGGCGTCCCGCCCACGTGCCGACAGGGTCCCCCTCCCCCACCGTGCGGAAGCTCTCGTCGCCGGAGAACATCTCCTCGAACGTGAGCGGGAAGCCGATTCCGTCGCGGAACGCGCCCGTGATCGCCGTCGTCTGCGACCCCTGCTGCCCCGCCCCCGACGCCGTGGGGCCCGAGGGGACGCCCTGCCCGCCAACGGGGGCGTCGGGCGAGGACCCGGGCCCCACCTGGCCCGAGGCGACACGTGGCTTCGCGGCCGCAGCCGCCTCGCCCTGTGGCAGCTGGGGGTCGGACCGCAGGAAGTCCTCGTCGAGAGCCCGCGCCGTCACGACCGACGTCCAGGGGTTGTCCCACAGCAGGATGGAGTGCGCGGGAATCGCCTTGACGACCATGCGCGAGATCTGCGTCGCGAGCGTGTCGTTGAGCGTCTCCCGGTCGTGAATCAGCTCGCGAACGTCGTCGATCATCTGGGAGAGCTCGAGGCGACGGGACTGCTGGAACTGCGACACCGCAGTCGCGAACTCCATCGACAGGTAGTCCGCGACGGTGTCCAGAAGCGACAGCGACGAGGGCTCGACGACGGTGGGGCTCGTCCAACACACCATGATCACCGCCATGACGCGGTCATACGAGAAGACCGGCGTCGCGACCAGCGTCGAGACCCTGCGGAACAGCGGGGAGCTGACCCTGAAGCGCGTGTCGGTGTCCAGGTCGACCATCACGGCGCCCTCGTTGCCGCGCGGCGGGCTCACCAGGCGCAGGCGCATCGAGCGACGCGACCGCGTGACCAGGGAGGCGACGCCGTACCCCTGGGCGACGAACGAGACGTCGACACCGAGGCGGTCATAGCCCTGAGACGCGCCGTAGAGCCTGAAGCCCGTCCCCTCGGTGAGGTAGAGCAGCACCGCGTCCGCCGCGAAGACGCTCTGGAGCTGGTTGGTGACCTTGTCGCTGAACTCCCCGAACGACTCGATATCGAGCGTGGAGGTCGAGATGATCGACAGGACGCCGCGCAGCCGCTCGTTTGAGCGGCGCAGCTCGTCGAGGAGGCGCATCTGCGAGCGCTTGTCGCCGTGGACGCTCTGGGCATCGCGCGCCACGAGCAGGCACGCGCCCCGCCCGCCCTTGGGCCCGACGCCCAGCGAATCGGGAGAGACGCGCTGACAGCGCACCACCACGGGCGCGAGCGAGCCGTCCTGCAGGCGCGCCATCACCATCGTCGAGGACGCGTCGTCCGGGAACGGGAGGTCGCCGGAGCCGACGCGCTCCAGGTCGCCGTCGAAGAACAGGTCGCGGACATCGCGGCCCACCAGGTCGCGCTGGCTAGGAACCCCCAGAAGAGAGCGCATGGGCGCATTCGCCGAGATGACCTTTCCCCCGGAGTCGAAGACGCACACCGCCTCATCGAGGATGGAGAACGCCTCGGCGCTGTCGCGACGCCCCTCGTCAGGAATGCCGTCAATCGCAGCCTGGGTCACCGCAGCCGTCACCGCCTTGGGCCGATGGGGGCCAGATACGAAAAAGGACCTCCGAAGAGGCCCTTGAAGTTCCGATGGTGTCGGAGGCGGGACTTGAACCCGCAAGACCGAATAATTGGTCACTAGCACCTCAAGCTAGCGCGTCTGCCAATTCCGCCACTCCGACAAGCACTAGGCAATAATAGCATTGCCTTTGGGGTTGGCAAGGGGGATTGGGGAATACTTTTTCGTCAACCCCTTCTCCACAACCCCGCTGCAACCCCGCGAACCGCTAGCCAATCGAGCCGAGCGGGAAGATCAGCATGAACACGAGCAGCAGGGCAACGAAGATAATCGCGCAGATGACCGTGAGCTTGTCCAGGTTCTTCTCGATCGTGCCCGTTCCGCCGGTGCTCGAGTACATGCTGCCCGCAATCATCTCGGAAACGCCGGTGCCCTTGCCGGAGTGCATCAGGATGAGGATGACCAGCGCGATGCCCGACAGGAACCACAGAATCGTGAGGATAACAAGCAAAGCCGTCAAAGCGATCTCCTAGCTCGGTCACAGCCGCCTCGCGCGTGCGCGGAACGACCACCTAAAGATGTCCAGCTTTAGAGATTATGTCGCATCGGCGCATTTGAGAAGCGCACGCTCCCCCGATTCGTGAAAAGCGCAAGAAACGCCGCGAAGACTCCGCGCCCAGACGGGGGCACGTCCCGGACACGCCTCCTCCTGCCGAAACGCGTCTTGACCGAACGGCGAGGACACGGCTATAGTTCCCGCCAACCGCAGAGCCCCACCAAAGGCCGTGACCGGGGACCAGTACGGTGCGGAAGGACTACAGAGAGCTGCCGGCAGCTGAGAGGCGCAGACACCTCCGCACCCGAATACGCCCCGCGAGCCGCGCACCGAACGGCGCCCCCTCGGGATGGCGCCACATAGGCTGCGCCGGGTGCGCCCGTCAGCGCGCAGACTCTCGGGTACGCCCCCCGCCTCGAGCGCAAGCGCGCAAGGAGCGCGAGCGGGAACGCCCGGCAGCCCCAAAGGCCGACAGCCGCGAGGCGGTCGGCAAACGGAGGTGGTACCGCGAGCCCAGCGTCACCGCGCAGGCCCGCCCTCCAGACAGAGACAGTCGGGAGGGCGGGCCGCTTCGTGTCCGTCACTGGCCCTGCGGCCAGGCGGCCCCTCCCTCGCACGGACGGTCCCGGGCGCAACCCGGGCGGAGAGGAGGGACGCATGGCGGTCAAGGTCGGCATGCTTGTCCTGTTCGTGGTCGTGACCGTTGCGATTGGGGTGTGGTGCCGCGGGCAGGCGCGGAGCGTCGACGGCTTTGTCCTCGGGGGACGAAACGTCGGCTCGTGGCTGACGGCGTTCGCTTACGGGACGTCGTACTTCTCGGCGGTCATCTTCATCGGGTACGCCGGGCAGTTCGGCTGGAAGTACGGCATGTCGGCGACGTGGGTCGGCATCGGCAACGCGGTGGTGGGGAGCCTCCTCGCATGGGTCGTCCTCGGGCCGCGCACCCGACGGATGACGCGCGCCATCGGCGCCCAGACCATGCCGGAGTTCTTCGGGCAGCGATACGCCAGCAGGGGGCTGCGCATCGCCGCCGCCCTGATCATCTTCGTGTTCCTCGTCCCCTACACCGCCTCCGTCTACAACGGCCTCTCACGCCTGTTCTACATGGCGTTCGGGCTGCCCTATGAGGTCTGCATCGTCGGCATGGCAGCCGTGACCTGCGTCTACGTGGTGCTGGGCGGGTATCGCGCCACCGTGCTCAACGACGCCGTGCAGGGGGTCATCATGCTGGTCTCGATTGTCGCCGTGATCGTGGCGGTGCTCGACGCCAACGGCGGGCTCGGCGCCGCGGTGCAGACGCTTTCGACGGTCGAGGACCCCGCGCAGGGGGTCACCGCCGGCAGCCTCACCTCCCTGTTCGGCCCCGATGCCGCCGGCTTGCTCAGCGTCGTCGTGCTGACCTCGCTGGGCACCTGGGGACTCCCGCAGATGGTCCAGAAGTTCTACGCCATCCGCGACGACGCGGCGATCAGGCGCGGTACGGTCATCAGCACGCTGTTCGCCCTCGTCGTGGCAGGGGGCAGCTACTTCCTGGGAGGGTTCGGCAGGCTGTACGCGGACCGGGTGACGTACCTCGCCGACGGTACGCCCGCCTACGACTCGATCGTGCCGACGATGCTCTCGACGGTGCCCGACGTGCTGATCGGAATCGTCGTGGTCCTGGTGCTGTCCGCGTCGATGAGCACGCTGTCGTCCCTGGTTCTGACTTCGAGCTCCTCGCTCACGCTCGACTTCCTGTGCACCACGGTCATGCGCAAGGTCGACGAGCGGACGTCGGTGCGCACCATGCGCGGGCTCGTCGTGGTGTTCGTGGCGCTGTCGGCGGTCATCGCCCTGGTGCAGTACAACTCGTCGAGCACCTTCATCGCCCAGCTGATGGGCATCTCATGGGGCGCCCTTGCGGGGGCCTTCCTGGCGCCGTTCTTCTACGGCCTGTACTGGAAGGGCGCGACCGCGGCAGGCGCATGGGCGTGCTTCGCGTTCGGTGTCGGGTTCACGGTGCTCAACATGTTCCTCGGCTTCGCGGGGTCCTCCATCGTCGCCGGTGCGGTGGCGATGGTGGCGGGGTTCGTCATCGTGCCCGTGGTGAGCCTGTTCACCAGAAAGCCTCCCGAGCAGAGCCTGTCCCGGGCGTTCGGGGACGAGCAGGCGGCATAGCCCCGGCGGAAAGAAAGCGGCGCCGCCCGCAGAGAAAGGGCGGCGCCGCAAAGGTGTCACAGCGGGCGAAGATGCGGGGAGCGAGGCTATGCGCGCGCCGCGTCGCAGGCGTTGGTGACGATGGAGCAGAAGTCGTCCGCCTTCAGCGACGCCCCGCCCACCAGGGCGCCGTCGATGTCAGGGCAGGCGATGAAGGCGGCGACGTTGCCGGGTTTGACGCTGCCCCCGTACAGCACGCGCGCCCGCCGGGCCTGCTGGTCGCCGTACATGCTCGCGAGCCGCTCGCGAATCGCGCGCGCGACGCGCTGGGCGTGGTCGGGCGCCGCCACCAGGCCGGTGCCGATTGCCCAGATCGGCTCGTAGGCGACCGCAATCCCGCCCGTCGAGATGTCGACTCCCCCGAGCGATCCCGCGACCTGGGCGACGACGTGCTCGACGGTCGCACCGCGGTCGTAGACCTCCCGGTCCTCCCCCACGCACACGATCGGCGTCACGCCCGCCGCCTCCAGGGCGGCGGCCTTCGCGGCGACGTCGGCGTCGGTCTCGCCGAGCAGGCCGCGACGCTCCGAGTGGCCCACGATGCAGTAGGCGCAGTCCAGGTCGGTGAGCATATCGACGCTGATCTGCCCGGTGAAGGCCCCCTGCTGGTGCGGGCTGCAGTCCTGCGCCCCGACCCGCAGGAAGGAGCGGTCGAACGCGATCACGTTGCTCACGCCGCGAAGCGCGGTGAACGGCGGGATCAGGACGACGTCGGCGACCGACGCCCACTCCCTGCGCGCGCGGTCGCTGATTTCCTGTGCGAGGTTGACCGCCTGCGTATAGGTCTTGTTCATCTTCCAGTTGCCGGCGATCAGCAGCCTGCCGTCGTCGTTCGCCGGCAACGGGCGCCTACCGAGCATCGGGAATCGCCTCGACGCCGGGCAGCGACTCGCCCTCGACGAGCTTCATCGAGGCCCCGCCCCCCGTGGAGACGAACGTCATGCGGTCGGCCAGCCCGAACTGATTGACCGCCGCGCCGGAGTCGCCGCCGCCCACAATTGACTCCGCCTCCTCGTTGTCGGCAATCGCCTGCGCGACGCCGCGGGTGCCCGCCTCGAACGCGGGCATCTCGAACACGCCCATGGGGCCGTTCCAGAACACCGAGCGCGCCCCGGCGATGGCCTCGGCGTACGCGCTGACGGTCCGGGGGCCAACGTCCAGCCCCATCATGTCGGCGGGGATGGCGTCGGCGGCGACCACCTCGGTGCGCGCGTCGGGGGCGAAGCGGTCGGCGACCACGTAGTCGACGGGCAGGACGAGCCTGCAGCCGCAGCCGGCGGCCTTGTCGAGCATCTCCGCCGCACGCTGTACCCAGTCGTTCTCCAGAAGCGACGTGCCGACTCCGTGGCCCTGCGCCTTGAGGAACGTGAAGCACATGCCGCCGCCGATGAGAATCGTGTCGGCCTTGGTCATGAGGTTGTCGATCACGCCGATCTTGTCGGACACCTTCGAACCGCCCAGGACGGCGACGAACGGGCGCGCCGGGTCCTCGAGCATGCCGGTGATGGTCTCGACCTCCTTGGCCATCAGCAGGCCGGCATAGGAGGGCAGCAGCCTCGGGACCCCTACGACGGAGGCGTGCGCGCGGTGCGAGACGCCGAACGCGTCGTCGACGTAGACGTCGCCCATCGCGGCGAGCTCGGCGGCGAACTCCGGGTCGTTCTTCTTCTCGCGCGGGTCGAAGCGCAGGTTCTCGAGCATGAGGACCTGGCCGGGCTCAAGCGCGTCGGCGGCCTCGCGCGCCTCCTTCCCGCAGACGTCGCGCACGTAGCGCACCGGCGCGTCGATGAGCTGGGAGAGGCGGTCGGCGCAGGGCTTGGTCGAGAACGGCTCCTCGTAGCCGATTCCGGCGGGGCGACCCAGGTGGCTCAGGAGGATGACGCGGCCTCCCCTCTCGAGGACGAGCTCAATCGTGGGAACGGAGGCGCGGATGCGCGTGTCATCGGTGACGACGCCGTCCTTGACCGGGACGTTGAAGTCTACGCGGACAAGGACGCGCCTGCCATCCAGGTCAGCGTCGACTACGCTGCGCTTGCGCGACATGGGACTCCTTTCGAGGACGCTCGCCCGCGAGCGGACGGGCTGCGATTCCGGGGCGGCGGGCGACCCCCGTCATGGCGGGACGCCGCATCACCCGGGCCGGGACACGCGAACAGGGGCACGCACCCCCGAACTGACCGGATGCGCACCTTGGACGATGAATCATACAGACCTTAGCGAAGCGAAAATCCCGAAGCAACGCTCGCGGGGGTAGCGGGCGATATTTCGCCGCAAAAGGCGGCGTCGGCCTCGGCGTCGTAGACCTTGCGCCCGCCGTCGAGCTCGATGACGTCCCTGAACAGCGTCCACATGTCGTCGTCGACACGGCGGTCAACATGGAAGTGGCCGTGGAGCCATCGCCGATAGGTGAGACGCTCGGCGATGCCCGAGAGCCACTCCTCGGTGGAGGTGTCGACCTCCCTCTGGTTGACGCGGGCAAGGAACACGTCGGTCGGCCGACGCTCTATGGGGCAGGTGTGCGAGAAGACGTAATCGACCCTCCAGCCCGCCCGCTCGCAGGCGCGCTCGACGTTGGCTCGCTCGACAGCGCCCGGCTGCTCGTCGGCGAACCAGCGTCTGCCGTCGGCGAGTCTGAACTCCTTGTCGATCGAGTAGGCACCGCCCGCGACCAGGCACGTGGAGCCCTCCAGGTCGAACACCGAGCCGTCCTTGGCAAACAGCAGGGAGGGGTAGCGGTCCTGGACGTAGACGACGCCTCCGCGCCAGGGGCGCTCGTGATACCCGAGCCGCTCGGTAGGGCGCATCTCATGGTTGCCATGTACGAGCAGCATCGTGACCGGGAAGCGCGAGACGCGCCGCTTGAGCTCGTCGTCGGCGGAGTCGCCCCAGAAGTTCAGGCAGTGGTCGCCCAGGACTACCAAGACGTCGTCGCGCGTGGTGCCGGCGCTGCAGCAGAACCTGCCGATGCGGCCGAAGTACCCGTGCACGTCGCCGGTCACGTAGACCAAGATGCCTCCTCCCAGGCAATGCCGTCGAGCCAAGACCCCGACGGCGCCCCCGCGAACGACGGGGACGCGCGTCGCCGGACCTCTCCCCCATCCGTACGCGGACGGGCCCCGCCGCCCGAGGGCGGG
>CAIFEU010000016.1:0-3327 GCA_903789505.1 uncultured Coriobacteriales bacterium | reverse complement strand
GGGGCGGGCGGCGGCCCCCCCCCCCCCCCCCCGGCCCCGGGGGGGGCCCCCGCGCGCCGGGGGGGGGGGCGGGGGCCCCCCGAGGCCGCGGCGCCGCTAGCGGGCGACGATCTTCGCGAGGTCGACCAGACGGCAGGAATAGCCCATCTCGTTGTCGTACCAGGCAATCACCTTGACGAAGTCGCCGCGCTCCCCGCCCAGCACCATCGTCGACAGCCCGTCGAAGACGCTCGAAGCCCTCTCGCCGATGATGTCGGACGAGACCAGAGGCTCCTCCGAGTACGCGAGGATACCCTTGAGCGGGCCCTCGGCGGCAGCGCGCATAGCGTCGTTGACCTCGGCGGCGGTGACCTGCGTGCCGAGCTGGACCGTGAGGTCGACCATCGAGCCGTCCGGGACGGGCACGCGCGTCGAGATGCCGTCGAGCTTGCCCTTGAGCTGCGGGATGACCAGCCCCAACGCCTTGGCGGCGCCGGTGGTGGTGGGGACGATCGAGCACGCTGCGGCGCGGGCGCGGCGCAGGTCCTTGTGGGAGTTATCGAGCAGGCGCTGGTCAGAGGTGTAGGCGTGCACCGTCGTCATCATGCCGCGCTCGATGCCGAACCGGTCGAACAGGACCTTGGCGACCGGGGCGAGGCAGTTGGTCGTGCAGGAGGCGTTGGACACGATGTTCATGGTCGCCGGGTCGTACGTGTCGTCGTTGACGCCGACGACGAACGTGCCGTCAATCTCGCCCTTGGCCGGGGCGGAGAGCACGACCTTCCTGGCACCGCACTCGATGTGGCGGCGCAGCGAGGGTGCGTCGCGGAACTTGCCGGTGCACTCCAGGACGACGTCGACCCCCAGCTCGCCCCATGGCAGCTCGGGCAGGCCCTTGGGCTCGCGCGCCGACAGGCCCTTGATGCGGTGCCCGTCGATGATCAGGTCGATGCCGTCCACCTCGAGCTCATGGTTGAGCTTGCCCTGCACGGTGTCGCGGCGCAGGAGCTGCGCGCAGCAGTCGATCTTGCCCAGGTCGTTGATCGCGACAACCTCGACCTCGGGGTCGTCCAGGGCAGCGCGCAGGGCGATGCGACCGATGCGACCGAAACCGTTGATGCCGATCCTAACCGCCATAGCCTGATCCTCCTAGAATGTCATGCGCGCCACCATCCTGGCGACGCGACGCCCATACCATATTAGCCGTTCGGCATGGCGCGGTTCCCGGCGGACACGCCCAGTTGCACCGCTATCTCCTCCAAACGGCGCAGGCGGTGCCCCACCGCCGACTTGGACAGGGGCGGATCGCAGGCCTGCCCCAGCTCGCGCAGGGACATCTCGGGGTTCTCCAGGCGCAGCGTCGCGAACTCGCGCAGCGCCTTGGGCAGGCTCTCCAGCCCGCGGGCGGCATCGATCGCGAGAATCATCTCGACCTGCTGCCCGGCGGCGTCGGTGGACTTGCGCTGGTTGGCCATCTCAGCGTTGACCAGCCTGTTCGTGGAGTTGCGCAGCGCCTTCATGTCGAGCACGCGCCGGTACGACGCGGCGGACTCGGTCGCCCCCAGCGCCGTGGTCAGCGCCATCACGTCGCGCGCGTTCTTGACGTAGACGACGATGTCGCCGCGCCTCCTGCTCAGGCGCGCCTGCACTCCGCAGCGCGAGACCAGGCCGACCAGGCCGTCGGCGAAGGGCATCGACTGGGTCACGAGCTCCATGTGCGCGTCACGGTGCGGGTCGGCCACCGAGCCGCCCGCCATGAAGGCGCCGCGCAGGTACGCCACGGCGCCCTCGTCGGAACTCACCAGGCCGGGCTCGATCTCGCTCTGCAGGCCAAGGTCCTCGTCCAGGACGCCCATCAGCACGAGCGCCTCGGCGATCACGGGCTGCGGGGGGACCGTGATCAGGTAGTTGTTCGTCTTGTGCAGCACGCTCTTGCGCACCGTGAGCTCGGTGCGCAGGTTGAAGCAGCGGTGCAGCAGGATGATCGCCGCGCGGGCGACGGAGCCGGTCTCCGTGGAGATCGTCAGGCGGTAGCTGCGATGGCCGGGCAGCGACAGCGTCCCGGAGACGCGCACCAGGGCCGCGAGCTCGGCGACCATCTGGTCGTCGTCGCCGGTGATGCGCGAGAGCTCGTCCTTTACCTGCGCGGTGAACGACACGCCTCGATCACCCCCTGGAGCGCGATCGAGAGCTTGCCCAGGTCGTGCCACGTGGGGAACTTCGGGTCGGCGAAGTCGCGCGCGATCACCGTGGGAATGCGGCCCTCGAGCTGACGGAGCTGTTCGTCGCTGACGGGGACCGGCCTGAAGTACCAGTCGGGCCCCGGCTCGCGCGGGTCGGCCGTGCCCAGCATCGCCGCGCGGCGCAGGATGTCCTCGTGGAACTGCTCCTGCGTCAGCGACTGGAAGCTCCGCGTCGCCACGCTCTCGTCACGCGGGGAGGGACGGTGCACGATCAGCACGTCGACGGCGCCTTCAAGCCCGCAGCCGAGCAGGGCGTCGACGTGCTCGGGGACGCTCAACCCCCACGTCTCGCCCTGCATGTCCGCAAGAGAGCACACGAACACGCGCGTCGCCTCGGTCGCGCGCAGCGCGGAGCGTATGCCGGGCACCAGCACGTTGGGGATCACCGACGTGAACAGCGACCCGGGACCGAGCACGACGATATCGGCCTCCATGATCGCGCGGACGGCGGGCTCGTACGCCTGGGGGTCGCCGGGGTGCAGCCATACGCGCTCCAGGGCCGACTGGCCGGTCCCGAGCACGGCCTCGCCGTCCAGGCGCACCCCGTCGCGCGTGACGCCCGACAGCGTGACGTTGTCCAGCGTGGAGGGCATGACGAGCCCGGAGCACCCCAGCAGGCGGTTGCAGATCGCCACCGCGCGCTCGAACGACCCCGCCTCCTCCGTGAGCGAGGTCAGCATCAGGTTGCCCAGCGCGTGGTCGTCGGCGAACGCGAAGCGGTGCTGGAAGGCGCGCGCGAGCTCCTCTCGCGAGGGGTCCGCCATCGCGACCAGGCACTTGCGGATGTCGCCCGGCGGGACGATGCCGGTCTTCTCGCGCAGGATGCCCGTCGACCCTCCGTCGTCGACCATGGACACGATCGCGGTGACGAAGCAGCCCAGGCGCATGAGCGCGCGTATCGTGTTGGGCTGCCCCGTCCCCCCGCCGATGCTCACGGCCCCGACCTGGCCGGGGGCGGGGCGCGGCAGCTCGATGGCCGGGTGCGGGATGCCCCGCGCGGCGACCGCGCCCCCCTCGGCGGGCTCCCCGGTCGCGGCGTCGGGAGCGGTCGCGCGCGGCTCCCCCTGCTCGCGCGCGGGCGTGGGGGCGCCCACTAGTCCTCCTC
>CAIFEU010000015.1:18270-26614 GCA_903789505.1 uncultured Coriobacteriales bacterium | reverse complement strand
ACGGGCGGCAGGTTCCGGTCGCGCTTCGGCGACCAGGTGGCGGTCCTGCACTCGCGCCTCTCCACGGGCGAGCGCTACGACCAGTGGGACCTGGTGCGCCAGGGCGGCGCGCGCGTCGTCGTGGGGGCGCGCTCCGCGCTGTTCGCGCCCGTCGCCAACCCGGGCATCTACGTGATCGACGAGGAGCACGAGTCGTCATACAAGCAGGGCAGCTCTCCGCGCTACCATGCCCGGGAGGTCGCCGCACACCTGGCCAGGCAGCACGGCGCCGCACTGGTGCTCGGGTCGGCGACGCCCTCGCTCGAGGCGCTCGAGCGCTGCCGTCGGGGGCGCTTCGCGGGGGCGTCCTGGACGCGCGTCGAGATGCCCCAGCGCCCCGGCGGCAGGCCCCTGCCCCCGGTCGAGGTCGTCGACATGGCGGCGGAGTTCGCGAGCGGGTGGCGGTCGATGTTCTCCCGCGCCCTCACGCAGGCCCTCGCGGAGACAGTCCAGCGAGGCGAGAAGGCCGTCCTGATGCTCAACCAGCGCGGGTTCGCCCGCTGGCTGCTGTGCCGCGACTGTGGGTACGTTCCGCGCTGCGAGCACTGCTCGACCTCGCTCACCTATCACGAGCGCGGCCACATGCTCGTGTGCCACACCTGCGGTGCGCAGTACCCCGTCCCGGCGACGTGCCCGCAGTGCGGCAGCCACTACCTCCGGATGAGCGGCATGGGCACCCAGCAGGTCGAGGACCGCCTGCGCGAGCAGCTCGCACAGATCGTCCCCAGCGGCGTCCCGGTCATCCGCATGGACGCCGACTCCACGCGCGAGAAGGGCGGCCACGAGAGGTGCCTCGAGGAGTTCGACGCGGCGCCGTGCGCGGTGCTGCTCGGAACCCAGATGATCGCCAAGGGGCTGGACTTCCCCGAGGTCACGCTCGTCGGGGTCATCAACGCCGACACGGTGCTCAAGGTGTGCGACTTCCGCGCCGCCGAGCGCACCTACGACCTTCTCGAGCAGGTCGCCGGCCGTGCGGGGCGCGGGCCGAAGGGCGGGCGCGTCGTGATCCAGACCTACCAGCCGCGCCACCCCGCGGTCAAGGCCGCCGCCCTCCACGACAGGTCGGTCTTCCTGGACGCGGAGCTTCCCCTGCGCAGGGAGGCGCTCTACCCGCCGTTCGTCGGGCTGGCGAACCTGGTCGTCTGGGGCCCGCAGCTCGAGGCAGTCACCTCGACCTGCCGGCAGATCGCCACCGCGCTGCTCGACCGGGCGGAGGGGCTCTCGCTCCCGGCGGGGGGCGCGGCAGGGGACGGGGACCCGAGCTGGCCGGGAGGTTCGCCGGTGCGGGTGCTCGGCCCGGTGGAGTGTGCCATCTCCCGGCTCCAGGACCGCTATCGCTGGCACGTGCTCGTCAAGGCCGACCGCTCCGTCGAACTGGGGCCGTTCGTGAGCGAGGCGCTCGGCGCCGTGAAGGTTCCCCACGGCGTGAGCGTCGCGGTCGACGTCGACCCGCACGACATGATGTGACCCCGCGCCCTGCGGCGCCGCTCCCGCGCCCACGGGGAGGCGCCGCGTCCCTCTCTGCGCTGTGCGTTTCGCGCAGGCGCGCACGAGCCCGCCGCGCGCGGGTAGACTGTCGGGGTAAACGCCGTCCGACACACAACAGAGGGAAAAGGGAGAGCCGTGGAACTGCCAGACATCGTCATCGCACCCGACGAGCGCCTCAACACCGAATGCGCCAAGGTCGAGGCCATCGACGAGGAGGTCAAGCGCATCGCCAAGGGCATGGCAAAGGCGATGTACAAGAACATGGGGTGCGGCCTCGCCGCCCCGCAGATCGGCGTGCTGCGCCAGATCGTCGTCATCGACGTCGACTGGGACGGGGAGAAGAGCTCGACGCGCAACACGCTGTACCTGATCAACCCGCAGATAATAGACAAGTCCGAAGAGACCGAGACCGGCGAGGAGGGGTGCCTGTCCATCCCCGGCGTCTCGTTCCCGATCGAGCGCTCGTCCTCGGTCGTCGTGCGCGCCTACGACCTGCAGGGCCGCCTCATGCAGTACGAGGCCTCGCACAACCTGCTGGCGGTGTGCCTGCAGCACGAGATCGACCACCTGCACGGCATCACGATGTTCGAGCGGCTCTCGCCCGAGCGGCGCCTGGTCGCCGTGCAGGAGTACCAGCAGGCGCTCGCCGCGGGCGCACGCCCGGGCGACACCGAGGTGCAGGCGTAAGCCTTCGGGCGTCATATCCCAGGGGAGACGTGAGGCGAGGTGGCCAAGTGAGCGAGATGGATTCCGATTCGTGGCTCGTGGGCTTCGACGCGACGGGCAACGTCCTGGCGGGCGAGGACCCCGCTGCCGGCGACCCTTCGACCGAGGGAGGCGCGGGCGCTGACAGCGGCGAGCGGGGCTCGGCGATGCGCGTCGTCTTCATGGGCACGCCAGAGTTCGCGCTCGGCTCGCTGCGCGCCCTCGACCGCGCCGAGAAGGTCGACGTCGCCGCCGTCGTCACGCGCCCCGACGCCGTCTCGGGCAGGGGCAGGACGCCGCAGCCCTCGCCGGTCAAGCGCTACGCCCTGCAGGCGGGCATCCCCGTGATCGAGACGAAGACCCTGCGCACCCCCGAGGTCCAGGACGAGATTCGCGCGCTCGCGCCCGACGTCATAGCCGTCACGGCATACGGCGCGATCATTCCCGACGAGGTCCTGCGCATGCCGACGATGGGGTGCGTGAACGTCCATGCGTCGCTGCTGCCGCGCTGGCGCGGCGCCGCCCCGATCCAGCGCGCGATCCTCGCGGGGGACCCGCTGGTGGGCTTCTCGATCATGAAGGTCGGCCACGAGCTCGACGCCGGGCCGTGGTGCGAGCAGAGCGGCTTCGCGCCGGGCGAGCACACCTTCGACGAGGTCTCCGCCCGCCTCTCGGCGATGGGGGGCGACACCCTCGCCGACGTGCTGGTGAGGTGGTGGGAGGGCGACGCGCCGAGCTGGAACGTCCAAGACCCCGACCGCGCCACCTACGCCGAGAAGGTCTCGAAGGCGGAGATGCGCCTGAGCCCCGCCGACGGCGTCGTCGCGAACGCCCGCAGGGTCTTCGCCTCCTCGGACGCCGCGCCCGCCCGCTGGGTCGTCGCCGGCAGGGGCGTGCGCGTGACGCGCGCCCACGTCCCCCAGGGCGGCGAGGGCGCGCCCGAGCTCGGCGCCGGCGAGGCTGCCGCCGTGGACGGGCGCCTGTTCCTGGGCTGCTCGGAGCCCGCCGACGGGTCGCCCGCCGACGCGCCCGCGTCGCTCGAGGTGCTCGAGGTCCGTCCCGACGGCGGACGCGAGATGGGCGCGGCGGCATTCGTCGCCGGCATCCACGACCGATCCGACATGACCTGGGAGGCGCTGGCATGAGCGGCCGCAACGAGAGCTCTTCCGGACGCGAGGCGGGGAGGTCGAGGCTCTCGGAGTCCCGCCGCGCCGCCCTGCGGACCCTCGCCGTCGCGCGCGAGCGCAAGGCGTACGTTCGCGAGCTGCTCAACTCGCGCGCCGGCGTCGAGGGTCGCTCGGGCCTCTCGGAGCGCGACGCCGCGTTCGCCGAGCGCCTCGCCCTGGGCGTGGCGGCGACCTACGGCACGCTCGACGAGGCGATCGACCGTCACGTCCGTCGCCCGCAGGTGCTGGACCCCGAGGTCCGCGACGCGCTGCGCATCTCGGCGTTCGAGCTGCTGTTCCTCGGCAAGGAGCCGCGCGTCGCCGTCTCCCAGGGCGTCGAGCTGGTGAGGAGCCAGGCGAAGAGCGCCTCCGGGCTCGCCAACGCGGTGCTGCGCCGCGTCGCCGAGGAGGCCGACGCGTTCATGGCGGAGAGCCGCGCTCACCGCTACGGGCTCCCGCGGTGGCTGTGCGACCGCGTGACGGATGACCTGGGCGATGCGGCGCTGGACGAGTTCGGGCGCGCGGGCCTCACGCAGGCCCCCACCTACCTCGCGTCGGTGCCCCAGTGGATTCCCGACGAGGAGGCGGTTCAGGCCTTCGCCGATAACGGCGTCGCCGTGTGCGCTGCGGGCTCGGTGCCGGGCGCATGGAGGGCGAGCAGCCCGCGGCTGGCGGTGACCTGCCCCCTGGTGACGGGCGAGGACGTGCGCTCGATCGTGACCGACTACGGCGCGCAGGTGGTCGCCTACCTGGCGGCGCCCGCGCCGGGGGAGCGCATGCTGGAGGTCGGGAGCGGCCGCGGCACCAAGACGATCCTCATGGCGGGCCACACGCATCGCCGGGGAGGGGCGGCGCGCACCTGGGCGCTCGACGTCCACGAGGGGCGGTCCCAGGTCGCCGCGCGACGCCTTGAACGGGCGCGCGTCGAGGGGGTTGAGCAGGTCATGGGCGACGCCCGCGACCTCGACTCCGTCCCGGGCCTGCCCGCCGCCTTCGAGCGCATCCTGCTCGACGCGCCGTGCTCCGGCACCGGCACGCTCCGTCGCCATCCCGAGATCACGTGGTCTCTGACGCCCGAGGGCGTCGACGAGCTCGCGCGGTCGCAGGCGCGCATGCTCGCCTCGTGCGCGGAGCGGCTCTCCCCCGGGGGAGTCATCACGTACGCGACGTGCTCGGTCCTGTGCGAGGAGGACGAGGACGTCGTCGACGCCTTCCTCGACTCGGAGCTCGGCTCGCGGTTCGAGGTCGTCCCCCCGCGGGACCTCGCCGATGACGCCGACGCGCGAGAGGAGCTCGACGAGCACACGAGCCCCGACGGGTACCTGCGCACGCTCGTGCGCGAGAACGGCTGCGACGGCCACTTCTGCGCCTGCCTGCGCCGCCGCGCGTGACCTTTCCGCTCGCGCCCCCGGGCACCTGCCGCGCACACGCTCGAGGCGGCGCCGGCATGGTATGCCACCCCAGGCGCAGGACGGCCCGGCACCTCCGTTCTCACGGGGCTGCCGGGCCGTCCTGCGTCCGATCGTGCTGCGTCCGCGCGTGGCGGACGAGCGCGCTATTTCGCCGACGCCTTCGCCGCCGGCTCCGCAGCTACCTTTGCGGGCCTGTCGGAGTTCTTCGCGAGCTGCGAGGGGCCGTCGGAGCGCCTCTTGATCTGCTTGGTGCCGTTGCCGGTCTTCGCCAGCGCGTTGGTCTCCGAGGTCGCGGGCGTGGCGGACTGCCCCCCGCGCTGGTCGGTGTTGTAGAATCCGGTACCCTTGAACACGATCCCGCTCGCGTCGAACACGCGCGTGGCGACGCCGCCGCAGTCCGGGCACACGACCTCGGGATGCTCGAGCATGCCGTGCTCGACCTCAAAGACCTTGTCGCATACCGTGCATCGATAGTCGTACCGTGCCATGCTTGTATCCGCCTTTCCGGGCCGCGGGCGCACCGGTCCTCTACAATGATTTCTCGGTGACATGCTACCCAACAATGCGCGGGCTCAGCTACATTCGGCCCACTATTGGGCAGGTCTTCACCATTACGTCCGATGCCCGGGGCGTCCGCTTCGCGCGCTCGCCCCGCGGGAGGGGAGGCAGGCGTGATACTCGAGGGACTGGATCCGCGCCGGCGCCGCGAGCTTGTTCGCGCGTCGATGCGCGTCTATGCCGTGACAGACGGGCGATGGCTCGCCGGTCGCAGCCTCGTCGACGTCGTGGATCAGGCGATTTGGGGCGGCGCGACCTTCGTCCAGCTGCGCGAGAAGGACGCGAGCCACGAGCGGCGCGTGGAGCTCGCGCGGCAGATCGCCCCGGTGTGCGCGCGTGCGGGGGTCCCCTTCGTCATCGACGACGACGTGGAGTGCGCGCTGCAGGTCGGCGCGGACGGCGTCCACGTCGGCCAGTCCGACGAGCCCTGCTCGCGCGCCCGCGCGCTGCTGGGGCCCGACGCGATCGTCGGCGTGTCCGTCGGGACGGTCGAGCAGGCGCTGCAGGCGCAGCGCAGCGGCGCGGACTACCTGGGCGTGGGGGCAATATGGGCCACCGCCACCAAGACCGACGCCGAGGTTCCCGGGATCGAGGGCCTCAGGCGCATCTGCGCCGCGGTCGACGTCCCCTGCGTGGCGATCGGCGGCATCAAGCGCGACAACGTCGGGCGCCTGGCGGGCACGGGGGTCGACGGCGTCGCCGTAGTCTCGGAGATCTTCGCCGCCGCCGACCCGCTCGCCGCCGCGCGCGGCCTGCTCGGTGCGTGCGAGCGTGCGGGCGTCGGATCCGCCGCTGCGCTCGGCGGCCCCGGCGGGGCGGGCGACGCGGACGCGGTCGGGGGAGGCCGGTCGCGATGAGGCTGCCGTGCGTCCTCACGATCGCCGGGAGCGACTCCTCGGGTGGTGCCGGCATCCAGGCCGACCTCAAGACGATCGGCGCCCATCTCCTCTACGGCGCCTCCGCGATCTGCGCGGTCACCGCTCAGAACACGACGGGCGTGCGCGACGTCGGGCAAGTCCCGGCACCGCTCGTCCGCGCCCAGGTGGACGCCGTCTTCGACGACATCGAGCCCCGGTCCACGAAGGTGGGCATGCTCGGCTCGGCGCAGGTCGCCCGCGAGGTCGCCCGAGCGCTGCGCGAGCGGCGCGCGGCCAACGTCGTCGTCGACCCGGTCATGGTCGCGACCAGCGGGGCGAGGCTGGCGGGGGAGGAGACGGTGCGCGCGATGCGCCAGGACCTGCTGCCGGCGGCGGACGTCGTGACCCCGAACGTCCCGGAGGCGAGCGCCCTGTCCGGCATGCCCGTCGGCGTCGGCGCCACCCGACGCGAGCGGCTCGAGTCCATGGTGGGCGCCGCACGCGCGATCGGGGAGCTCACGGGCGGGGCGGTTCTCGTGAAGGGCGGTCACGTTGCGGACGAGTTCGCTTGCGACGTGCTGGCCCTGCCCGACGGGCGCGCGCTCGTGCTCCGCTCGCCCCGCGTCGAGACGAGCAACGCGCACGGCACCGGCTGCACGCTGTCCTCCGCGATTGCCTGCGAGCTCGCCGTCGGCGCGGACGTCGTCGAGGCCGTGAGGCGCGCCAAGTCCTATCTCACCGACTGTCTGCGCTCCGGGCTGGACCTGGGCGCCGACAGCGGCCCGCTCGACCACTTCGCGCGCATGCGCCCGGGCTATGCGGGTCCCTCCCCGTGCGAGGTGCTGGAATGGGGACGCTGAAGCGGATGCGCCCGTCGGAGCGGTCCGTCCTGGTCGTGGGCGGTTCGCCCGAGCATGCGGGCGACGCTCTCCTGCGCCGCCTCGCGGGCGCCTGCGACCTCGTGATCGCGTGCGACTCGGGCGCCGACTGGTGCGTGGGGGGCCCCCGGGGCCGCGCCCCGCGCGGGGGGGGCGCCCCCCGGCGGCGCCCCCCCCCCCCGCCCCCCGGGGGGGGGGGGGGGGGGCGCGCGGCCCCCCCCCCCCCCCCCACGACTCGCTGCGCCCCGACACCCTGCGCCGCGTCCTGGACCAGGGGGCGCGACGCCACCTGTACCCGATGGACAAGGACGAGGTCGACCTCGCGCTCGCCCTCGGCCGCGCGCGCGAGGTCCTGGGGCGTGCGGGGGAGGGGGGCCTCGACCCCGCGGGCAGCGCGGGGGGCGTCGTGCTCACCGGCGTCTCGGGCGCACGGCCCGACCACGCCCTGGCGGCGTTCGGGACGATCGCGCGAAACGCCGACCTCGGCTGCGCCATCGAGGAGCGCGACTACTCCTGCCGCGTGATCTCGCCGAGCGGGCCGCGCGCCTGGGTCGCCCGGGAGGGTGACCTCGGCAGGACCCTGTCGGTCGTGCCCGTGCTGGGGTCGTGCGTCGTCAGCGAGCGGGGCATGCGATGGGACGTCGACCGCGCGACGATCGGCCCCCTGAGCGACCGTGGCGTGTCCAACGTCGTGGAGCGGCTGCCCGCGCAAGTGGAGGTGCACGAGGGCGTCGCCCTGGTGTTCGTGCTGCGCGAGCGCATCTCGAAGCGCACCGCCGACGAGGCGCTCGACCGACCGGCGCGCTGACCGCTCCCGCCGGGGTCGCGCCTCGCCTGCTCCATCCACCTCCGCGGCGGTGCGAGCGGATGGCGCCTCGCTCAGCGGCCCCCTGCCGCCTTCTGCCCGTCGGCGACGGGACGCATGCCGAGCGAGGCGCGCATGCCGGCGTCGACGGCAGCCCCGCGCAGCGCAGGGGCGTCCGTCGCGCTGTCGAGGAAGGACACGAGCGCGGGCATGCGAGCGGCGCAGTCAGCCCTGCCCGCCTCGTAGGCCACACTGAACTTTTCGGGGTTCACTTCGAATCGGCGCATGAACGTCTTGCCGGGGCGGAAGACGAACGCGCGGCCGGCGTCCTCCTCGCTCTCCGCGAGCAGCATCGACGAGTTGTAGCTCAGATGGCGCTCGAGCATCGCCCGGCGCAGGGCGGGGTAGGGGCGCAGCCACCAGCGCAGGTAGAGCT
>CAIFEU010000015.1:12685-18260 GCA_903789505.1 uncultured Coriobacteriales bacterium | reverse complement strand
CCCTTGCGGTAGAGCCGCGGGCGGGTGAGCAGGGCGACGTGGTGCGTGACGCCCTCGTCGCGCGCCCGGTCGATCGGGATCGAGTCGCGGATGCCCCCGTCCACGTACACCTCGCCCCCCACGGTCGCGATGGGCATCACGACGGGTATGGAGCAGCTCGCCACGATGCGCTCGCGCAGCTCGTCGGCGTTCGACAGGTCGTCGCTCGCCCACCACGTGAGCTGAGCGTCGCGGGCACGCACGGCGGAGACCTCCAGGCGCGCGCCCGAGCAGAGCGCCGCGTCGAGGACGTCGCGGGGCACGGCGCGGTCGATGAAGCCCGACGTGCGCAGCAGGCCCCCGCGCGGGGACACGAGCCCCGCCGGCCGGAGGAGGTCGCGCGTGCCGCCCAGTTCGCGCACGAAGCCGACCCCCGTCTCCCCGGCGAGGTAGCGGGCGGCGGCGAGGGCCCCCGACGACACGGCGATGACGCGGGGCAGGCGAATCCCCTCGTCGAGCATGCGCGACAGCACGCCCATCGAGTAGAACCCCCGCATCCCGCCCCCCTCGACCACGAGCGAGACGCTCATCGGGACCACCCCGCTTGCCCGCCCCGTCCCGCATCGCGCCCGCGCCCCGGCGATGCCTGCGCTGCGCTCGTCGCGGCAGGACCTGCCTGCGCGTCGGGGGGCTGCGGGCTCGCGGGGTGACGCGGCTCGACCCATCCCTCTCGGTACGCCGCCACCGTGTCGCGGTAGGCGTCGACCAGCGCGTCGGACGCCGCGTCCCACCCGTTGAGCGCCGCCTGTCGCAGCCCCTCCTCGACGAAGCTGCCCGCCAGGTCCCGGTCGAGCAGGACGCGCGAGACGCACCTCTCGAGCGCGCCTGGGTCGTCGGGGTCGTAGACAAGCCCGTCGCGGCCGTCCTCGACCTGCTCGACGGTCGCCGGGCTGCGCGCGGCTACCACGGGCACGCCCGATGCCATCGACTCGAGTATCACCAGGCCGAGCGTCTCGGTCCGGGAGGGGAACACGAGGCAGTCGGCGCTGGCGTAGGCGCGCGAGAGCTCGTCTCCGGTCAGGAAGCCGGTGAAGGTCGTGTGCGTGCCCGCGAAGGCGCGCCGGCACTGCCCCATCGCCGGGCCGTCGCCGACGAGCGCGAGGGACCATTCGGGATGGGCGCGCATGGTCGGCGCGAGGTCGGAGACCCCCTTCTCCGCCGAGATGCGGCCCACGTACAGCAGCAGCGGTGCCTCGGGCCTGCCGCCGCTCAGGCGTGCGCGCGTCTCGGCGTCGCGAAAGCGCGGGTCGCGATGGGCGAGGTCGACGCCGCGGGGCAGGACGCGCAGGCCGGAAAAGCCGCGCTCTCCAAGGTAGCGCCTCATGCTCTGGGAGGTGACGAGCGTGATCGGCGAGGTGTTGTTGAGCCAGCGCATGAGGCGCATCACGGGCCTGCTGAACACGCGGAACGCCCCGTAGTACCTCAGGTACTGGTCGACGTTGGTGTGATAGGAGGTGACCAGGGGCAGGCGCAACCGCCTCGCCTCGAGGACGGCGGCGAACCCGACCATCGTGGGCTGCCAGACGTGAACGACGTCGGGGCGCACGCGCAGCAGCGTCTCGCGCACGAGCGACCGGTCCAAGGTGCCCCACTTGCGCGAGCGGTACACCGGGTACCTCACGGCGGGCACGCCGACGACCTCGAAGCCACGGTACGCGTCGCACCCCAGGTCGGGGCAGACGATCGTCACCTCGTGACCGAGCTCGCGCAGCCGGTCCAGGGCATGGGTCATGCGCGTGACCACCCCGTCGACCGACGGGAGAAACGTCTCTGTGGCGTACGCAATCCTCATGGGCGACGACAGCTGCCTTTCGGTCGCAGTGCCTGCCGCGGCGCCCGCCGGGGGGGCGGGGTGGTCTACTTCCAGGTGGGGGAGTTGCAGATAAGGCTCTGGTTGATGCGGTCGCGGTTGGCGATCGCGAGCTCGAGAATCGACGCGACGGTCTGGTCGTCGAGCATGTGGGGCTCCAGGCCGAGCGAGATCAGGCTGGTGTTGACCGCGTGGAAGTAGTGGTCGTCCTCGCGCTCGATGCGCGGGTTGTCCAGATGCTCGATCGTCACGTCGAGCCCCATGCCGTCGCCGACGCGCTTGACGGTCTGGGCGAGCTGGTTGACCGAGAACCACTGGGTGAACTGGTTCATGACGCGCAGCTTGCCGGGCTCGGGGGGATTCTCGCAGGCGAGCTGCAGGCAGCGCACCGTGTCGAGGATGTTGATGTACCCGCGCGTCTGCCCGCCGCGGCCGTACACGGTCAGCGGGTGGCCGACGGCGGCCTGGGCGACGAAGCGGTCGAGCGCCGTGCCGAAGATGCCGTCATAGTCGAAGCGGTTCGCCAGCCTCGGGTCGAGCTCGGTCTGCGGGGTGCGGACGTTGTAGACGACGCCCTGGTTGAGGTCGGTCGCGCGAATCCCCCACATGCGGCACGCAAAGTAGATGTTGTTGGTGTCGTGGACCTTGGAGAGGTGGTAGAAGGAGCCGGGGGTCTTGGGATACAGGAACGTCTCCTGGCGGCCCTTGTGCTCGACGGTGAGATAGCCTTCCTCGATGTCGATGTTCGGGGTGCCGTACTCTCCCATGGTCCCCAGCTTCACCAGGTGGCAGTCGGGGGCGTACTCCTTGATCGCGTAGAGCACGTTGAGTGTGCCCAGGACGTTGTTGGACTGCGTGTACACCGCATGCTCGCGGTCGATCATCGAGTAGGGGGCGCTGCGCTGCTCGGCGAAGTGCACGAACGCCTCGGGCTTGACGTCCCGGAAGACGCCGGAGAGGAACTCGTAGTCGTTCAGGTCCCCGATGCGCACGCCAATCGTCCTGCCCGTTACCTCGCGCCAAGCGGCCACGCGCTCGTCGAGCGTCGCAATAGGGGTGACCGAGCCGCTCATGAGCTCGACGTCAATCTTGCGGCGCACGAGGTTGTCCACGATCGTCACGTCATGTCCGAGCTCCGATAGGTACAGTGCCGTGGGCCACCCGCAGAACCCGTCCCCGCCCGCAACGATGATCCTCATGTCTGCCGACCTCCAAATCGACGCCGTCCGCCCGCTCTCCCGCGCCCCGCCCCTGCCGGATTGGGGCATGATCTTTCTGCTCCCATGCTAGCAATACTTGCGGGCGGACATGAAAAGAGGCCCCTTGCGGGGCCCCTTTTCCAAACGACCGTCGAATATCTCGGTGAATCTACCCGCGGACGACCTTGCCGGCCTTCAGGCACTTGGCGCACACGTTCATCTTGCGGCGCTCGCCGTCGACGATGACGTAGACGTTCTGGATGTTCGGGCGCTGGACGCGGTTGACGACGCGGTGGGAGTGGCTGATGCTCCGGGCGGCGACCGGGTGCTTGCCGCAGATCTCGCAAACCTTCGACATTTTTGGGTAACTCCTTCGCACAGGTGACGATGCACGGCTAAAGACCGCAGTAATACAACCCTGCCAGTGTAGCACGCGTCCCGAGCCTCGGAATCGGGCGCCGGCGGCGCGGTGAAGTCTCTGCACAATCTGCGCGAACGGGGCGCGAGCGCGTCCAACCTCGCCCGGTTCGCTATGATAATACGCCGAAAGGGTATCGTCCGCCGCAGGACCATGGGGTCCGGTGAGAGAGGGGCACGCCGATGTCTGACAGGGTTGCAGGGTCGCTGACCGTCTCTGACGACGTCTTCGCCGATCTGGCGGGCTATGCGGCAAAGGAGTGCTACGGGGTGGTCGGCATGGCCACGATGGGCTCCCGTGACATGCTGAGCGTCCTGCCGGGCCAGCGCCTGCGCAAGGGTGTGGGCGTCCGGCGCGGCGAGGACGGCGAGCTTGTCGTCGACCTCAACGTCATCCTCGAGTACGGAGTGAACGTCTCGGCGGTGTCGCGCAACCTGGTCGACTCGGTCAGGTTCGTGTTCAAGAACATCGCGCAGATTTCGGACGTGACGGTCAACGTCCACGTCCGCGGCATGAAGGTGCGTCCCGAATAGCGCCTCGGAGCCCCGCGCCTCGGGGTTCCCCAGTCCAGGCGGCACCACCCGCGACGCCGCGCAGGCTTGCGAGCCGGGAAAGGCCGCGTACATCCAACGTGGAGAGTCACAAGATGATTGAGCAGACCATACGTTCCAGCTTCAAGGACGCCGCGCAGGCGGTTCGCAGCCGCAGCGAGGAGATCAACAAGCTGAACGTGTTCCCCGTCCCCGACGGCGACACGGGCACCAACATGGCCCTCACGCTCGGGACGGTCGTGAAGGAGCTCGACGAGCTCCCCACCTCAGCCCCGCTCGACAAGGTCTGCTCCGCCATCGTCCATGGATCGCTGATGGGCGCGCGTGGCAACTCGGGCGTCATCACGAGCCAGATTCTGCGCGGCCTGTCCGAGAGCATCGCCGAGACCGGGCAGGACTTCGGGACCGCCCAGGTCGCCGCGGCGTTCAGGCGCGCGGTCAAGGTCGCCTTCCAGGCGGTCCGCAAGCCCGTGGAGGGGACGATCCTGACGGTGCTGCGCGACGTGTCCAGGTGCGCCGACGGCTGCGAGCGCAGGAAGGCGCCGCTCGAGGACACGCTCGAGGCCATCGTCGTGGAGGCGTTCGACTCGGTCGCGCGCACCCCCGACCTGCTGCCGGTCCTCAAGGAGAACGGCGTCGTCGATTCGGGCGCGTTCGGATTCGCGGTGTTCCTCGAGGCGTTCTGCTCCAGCGCCCGCGGCCGCGCGGGACAGGCGTCCATCGCAGACAGCGCCATCGCCAACGCGACGGCGCTCGCTGCGTCGAAGGTCGACATCGAGGTAAACGACGACTGGGAGGGCTCCGAGTTCCGGTATTGCACCGAGTTCCTGTTCTTCGCCGAGCACCCCTTCGACGAGGAGGCGGCGCGGGACTTCCTCTCGTCGCAGGGTGACTGCGAGCTGCTGGTCGGCTCCTACCCCAACTACAAGATTCACGTGCACACCGACCGGCCCGACCGGGTCCTAGACCACATGCTGGGCATCGGCCAGATCTTCAACGTGTTCATCCACAACATGGACATGGAGGCGCAGGAGCGCACGGAGAAGATCGCCGCCGACAAGGGCGCCGCGCAGGCGTCGGTCGCGGCGCCCGCCAAGCAGGTGGGGGTCGTCGCCGTCGCGGCTGGCTCCGGCGAGGCGGACATCCTGAGGTCCCTCGGCGTCGACGTGGTGGTGCAGGGGGGTCAGACCATGAACCCGTCCACGGCAGACATCCTCGATGCCGTCAGGCGCGCCAACGCCGGCTCGGTCATCATCCTGCCCGACAACGGCAACGTCGTCATGGCGGCGCAGACGGCGGCGAGCGCGTCGGAGGTCCCGGCGCAGGTCGTGCCCAGTAAGAGCGTGCTGCAGGGCTTCTCTGCGATGTTCGACTTCGACCCGGAGGCCGAGCTTGACGAGAACGTGCGCGCCATGACCGAGGCGCTCGCGCAGGTTCACGACGGAGAGGTGACCACCGCCGTCCGCGACTCGACGGCCTCCGACGGGACCCCGATCCACGCGGGCGACGTCATCGGGATCTTCGACGACGCCATCACCGAGGTCGGCCGAAGCGTCGC
>CAIFEU010000015.1:2415-12675 GCA_903789505.1 uncultured Coriobacteriales bacterium | reverse complement strand
CCGACGTTACGGTCGACCTGGTCGCCTCAATGCAGCGACAGGTCGACGGGGACTCGCTGACGATCCTTGCCGGCTCCGACCTTCCCGACGACGAGTTCAAGGGGATTCTCGAGCGCATCGCCGAGCAGGTCCCCGACCTCGAGATCGACAGCCACCGCGGCGAGCAGCCCCTGTATCCCGTGGTGTTCTCGATCGAATAGTCCATGGCCCAGGAGAAGATGCCGACCATGCCGGTGCCTCCGGGGCTGACTGTCGACCTCGGCCACCCGCGTCTGGCGCGCACGCGCGCGCTGGGACGTCCCTCGACAACGCTGCGATACGTCCGCGGGGACAGGGCGCGCCTCGTGGAGCGGCTGGGCGTCCTGACGGTTCGCGACTGCCTCGCCGCCGTCCCGATGCGCTACCTGGACTTCTCCCAGCTGTCCAGCGTGCTCGACGCCAACGTCGGCGACGAGGTGACGGTCATCGCCCGCGTCGACGAGGTCACGGTCAAGCACCCCCGGCCAAAGCTCACGGTCGTCGAGGTGGGCTGCTATGACAGCACCGGCACGATGATCGTCACCTACTTCGGCCAGCCCTGGATGCAGCGGCGCTTCCACGAGGGGCAGCTCGTGGCGTTCTCGGGCAAGGTGGGGTTCTCCTTCGGGTTCAAGCGCATGAACGCGCCGTTCTCCGAGGTCCTCGCCGACAGCGTTCCGGAGGGCGACGTCGCTGGCGTCACGCGCTCGTACTCGGCGCGCATCATCCCCGTGTACCACGCGACCGAGGGGCTTTCCGCGGCGTGGGCCAAGCGCATCGCGGCGGCCGCCGTCAACGACTTCGGCGACGTGTGCGACTTCTGGGGCGCCGCCTGGCGTCGCGGGCGCGGGCTCATGTCGCTCGGCAGGGCGGTGCGCTGCGCCCACGCGCCTCACGATCTCGCCGACGCCGAGCTCGCCCGCCGGCGCCTCGCCTATGACGAGGCGGTGTTCCTGCAGCTCGGGATGCGGATCTCGCGTGACGCGCACATCCCCGGCGTAGAGCCGGTCGCGCACGTCACGGATGGCCCCGCGACCGAACGCGTGATGGGGGCGCTCCCGTTTCCCCTGACCGACGACCAGCGCCGCGCGGTGGGCGAGATCCTCGCAGACATGGCGGCTCCGCGCTCGATGTGCAGGCTGTTGCTGGGCGACGTCGGCACCGGCAAGACGCTGGTCGCCACGTGCCTGTTCGGTGCGGTCGCCGACACGGGCACGCAGGCGGCGGTCATGGCGCCCACCGGTGTGCTCGCCGCCCAGTACGCCACCAAGGTGGGCCCGATTCTGGACCGTGCGGGCATCGCCTGGGCGCTCCTGACGGGGGCAACCTCTGCGCGCGAGCGCTCGGAGCTGCTCGGGAGGCTTGCCGATGGCTCGGTCTGCGTCCTGTTCGGCACGCACGCGCTGCTCAACTCCGAGGTGACGTTCAGGCGGCTCTCACTGGTCGTGATCGACGAGCAACAGCGGTTCGGCGTGGCACAGCGACGCGAGCTTCGCCAGAAGGGGCACGGTGCCGACCTGCTCGTCATGACCGCCACCCCCATCCCGCGCACGCTCGCCCTGTCGGTCTACGGCGACCTCGACTGCTCCTACGTGCGCCAGCGCCCAAATCCCGGTGCCGGCGTCACGACACGCGTCATATCGCGCCGCGACCGCGGCCTCGCCTACGAGGCGATGCGCGAGGCGATAGCCCAGGGCCACCAGGCCTACGTCGTTTGCCCCCTGATTGGCACGACGCCGGGCGGTTGTGACGGGGGTCAGGAGGGGGTCGACGAGGCCGCCGACTCGGTCGCTGCGGGCGGGGACCCCTCCGATGCGCGCGCCGCGGAGAACGAGGCGGTCGTGCTGCAGCGGCGCGTGTTCCCCGACGCGCGCGTAGGCCTGCTGACCGGACGCATGTCGGCGACGGACAAGCAGCGCGTCATGTCGGAGTTCCGCGACGGGCAGATTCAGGTGCTGGTCTCCACGACGGTCATCGAGGTTGGCGTCGACGTCCCCAACGCCACGGTGATGCTCATCGAGGACGGGGAGCGCTTCGGCCTCGCCCAGCTTCACCAGCTGCGGGGTCGCGTGGGTCGCGGCGACTGGCCCGGGACCGTCTTCATCGCGACCTCCGGGGGGTCCCGCGCCGCACGGGAGCGGCTGGGCGCGCTGGAGCGTACCGACGACGGCTTCGAGCTCGCCAAGGAGGACTTGCGGATCCGTCACGAGGGCGAGCTGCTGGGGAGCAGGCAGTCGGGCGACGTCGCGCTTCGGAGACGTGTTCAGGGAGGTGAGCGGCGGATGAGGATCATCGGCGGCGAATGGAGGGGCAGGCCCATCAAGGCGCCCCAGGGCAGGCAGGCAACCAGGCCGACGACAGACCGCGTGCGCGAAGCGCTGGCGTCGGTCGTGATCTCCCGCATGGGCGACGTCTCGGGCGCGCGCGTGCTCGACGCGTTCGCGGGATCCGGCGCGCTCGGGCTCGAGATGCTCTCGCGCGGCGCGGCGCATGTGACGCTGTGCGACCAGGACCGAGCCGCCCTTGCATGCATTCGGTCCAACGTGTCGAGCCTGGGCATAGGCCCCGATCGCGTCAGCGTCGTCGGCGGCGACGTGTTCCTGAGCGCCGGTCGTGGCCGCATCCCGGGCGCGCCGTTCGACCTCGTCCTGCTCGACCCCCCGTACGCGACGCCGGCGGAGCGCGTTGCCGACCTGCTCGCCGACCTCTCCCGTGCCGGCATGGCCCCGAGGGGCTGCCTGGTCGTCTACGAGCGCTCCGCTGACGCGGACGCGCTGCCCTCTCGGGCGCCGCTGACGTCCCTGGCCAGCAAGAGATACGGCTCCACCTGCGTCGACGTGCTCGCATTCGGCGCGCGGGCGGGTGAGGGCGAGCAGGCCCCGGGGCGGGGAGCCGTCGCGGGCGCAGACATGGTGAACACCTCAGAGGAGGTATGACCGATGAGAAAGCAGGACGGCGAGGTGGACGACGAACCCGCCTCGGGCATCCGAGGTACGGCGCACCAGTGGCGCACGTTCCTCGTCCCGGGAACCTACGACCCCATCACGCGCGGGCACCTTGACATCATCTATCGCGCCTCGCGGATGTGCGACGAGGTCATAGTCGCGGTCGCGGAGTCGCCGGAGAAGCACGGGGGGCCCGCGTTCTCGCTCCAGCAGCGGGTGGCGCTCGCCCGTGAGGCCGTCAGCGGCATCGGGAACGTCTCCGTCGTGCCCTACTCGGGTCTCACGGTCGCGTTCGCGCGCGACCATCACGTCTCGGCGATCGTGAAGGGCCTGCGCGCCGTCACCGACTTCGAGTACGAGCTGCAGCAGGCGAACCTCAACTATCAGCTCGCGCCCGACATCAACGCCGTGTTCGTCATGGCAGACCCCAACCTGAGCTACGTCTCGTCCTCGGCGGTGCGCGAGCTCGCCTCGTACGGGGCGGACGTCTCCGCGCTGGTCACGCCGAACGTCGAGCGTGCGCTGCGCGCGCTGTACGGGCCGCGCGTCTGGCCGTCGCCGGACCCCGGGCAGACGACGGGTGGCGCGGGCTGACGAGCCTCCCCGACGCACCGCCGGGATGCGCCACGGGCTCCTGCGGCCTCGGCGTTGCGTGGTTTATACGTCCGATTTCGCCTCGACGCCCGCTTCATGCCCGCCCGTCCGAAGTTTTGCTATTATCCATGGGATACATCGACTTTATCTCTCATCCGCGGCGGCTTCTCCGCGGTGAGATTTTGGAGGGAGCCGTATGCCCGGCAGCGACATCGAAGCCTTTATCGAGGAGCTCGAGGATCTCATCAACAACGCCAAGGCGCCCCTGACCGGCGGCGGATCGAAGAAGATCATCGACTCCGAGGCCGCATACGCCATCCTCGACGACATCAAGGGCTCGCTTCCGGACGAGTTCCAGAAGGCCCGTCGCGTGCTGCGAGAGCGCGACGAGATTCTCAACGCCGCCGACGACGAGGCGCGCCACATCGTTACCGACGCGGAGGACCGCGCCAACACGCTCGCCAGCGACCAGGAGATCGTGCGCATCGCCAACGACCAGGCGATGGAGATCAAGAGCAACGCGGAGAAGGACGCCCGCGAGATTCGCTATTGGGCCGAGAACTCCGCGGAGCAGACGTTCAGCAAGATCGAGGAGGAGCTCCAGGCGGTCATCGACAAGGCGACCGCGCTGATGAACCAGATGACGTACTGCCGCGAGCTGCTCAACGGGCACGCCGACGACGAGCCGTCCGACCAGGGCGACCAGCCCGTCGAGCAGATTGACTAACGGTCGCTAGACTAGGAAGGGCTCATGGCAACCGAAGCATCGTTCGAGCCCATCGTCGTCTCGACGCTGTCGGGACTCGATTCCCCCGGTGACACCGTCACCCGGGAGGGGCACATCGACCTGGGCGAGCTGAGCCTGGGCGGCCACACGTTCACGCTGAGCGGCGGGCTGGACTTCAGCGTCGCGCTCACCAACACCGGGGAGGGCGTCCTGGCGACGGGCATCGTGCGCGGAGAGGCGACCGCCCCCTGCGACCGGTGCCTCGAGCCCGCCGATATCGACATAGCCGGGGAGGTCTCCTGCTACTTCTTGCGCGAGCCGCGCGGCGACGAGGGCGAAGACGAGGATGACGACGACTCCGACTACGGCATTATCGCACCTGACGGCACGGTCGACCTCTCCGAGGCGATACAGTCGGCCGTCCTGTCAGACCTCCCGTTCGTCGTGCTGTGCAGCGAGGACTGCAAGGGCCTGTGCCCCGACTGCGGAGCGAACCTCAACCGCGAGACCTGCGACTGCGCCTCCAGGCGTGCCAGCCAGGTTGACCCCATGAGCCCGTTTGCGGCCCTGGCGGGGTTGGACCTCTCCGGCTCTCCCGAGCGCGACGGCCGCGCTGGAGACCGTGACGGCGTCATGGACGACGTCAATCGCCCTCGCTAGCCGCCGCGGAGCCTCCGACCGGCCTCGTTCGTGCGAACGATGTGAACATGTCGGAGGACGTCCGCCCATCGCCCGGGGCAGCGGTCCTGTGTGATAAAGTGTTCTTTCGTGCATTATGTGTAACGGTCACGGCAAACCGGCTGTGCGCGAGGCGTGACCGTGTGGAAGACTGAGAGAGGTTACGATGGCAGTTCCCAAGCGTAAGACCGGCCGTATGCGCACGCACTCGCGTCGCGCTGCCAACAACAACATCAAGCTGATTCAGACGGTTCCGTGCCCTCACTGCGGCGCTCCCAAGTTGCCCCATCGCGTCTGCCCCAACTGCGGCACCTACAACGGTCGTCAGGTTATCAGCGTCGACTAGGTTCACTTTTTTTCGCAGTCCCGAGGCCGGTTCCGCATGTTAGAGCGGCACCGGCCTTTCTGGTATATGGAGGAGTCCATGAGCGCAAAGCCTGTGACCGTCTGCGTCGACGCGCTGGGGGGCGACGAACCCCCGGCGGTGGTTCTGGAGGGCGTCGCCCTGGCGCTCGAGAGCGATCCGGACCTCTCGGTCATCGTCGTGGGCACCGACGACGTCGTGACGCCTTTCGCGGCCTCCCACGAGCGCTGCGAGGCGGTCGCGTGCACGCAGTCGATCTCGATGGGGGAGCACCCGCTGCAGGCAATACGCACCAAGCGGGACTCCAGCATCGTCGTGGGGAGCAAGCTCGTGAAGTCCGGGTGCGCCCAGGGGTTCTTCTCCGCGGGGTCGACGGGCGCCTGCATGGCTGCCGCGACCCTGCTGATCGGCCGCATTCCCGGAATCGACCGCCCTGCGCTGACGCTGGCACTGCCCGGCAAGACGCCGACGGTCCTGCTCGACGTCGGCGCGAATGCCGACTGCAAGCCGCTCAACATCGTGCAGTACGGCCACATGGGCTGCGCCTACGCTCGCATCGTCGTGGGCGTCGACGACCCGCGCCTGGGCCTGCTCAACATCGGCTCGGAGGACACCAAGGGCTCCATGGAAGCCCAGGAGCGCTTCGCTGCCCTGCGCGACTCCGTCCCCGAGTTCGTGGGCAACGCTGAGGGGACTGACATCCTGGGCGACTCCTTCGACGTCATCGTCACCGACGGGTTCACCGGCAACGTGGCGCTCAAGACACTCGAGGGAACGGCGAGGTTCCTGATGTCCGAGGTCAAACGGGCGGCGATGGCCTCCACGAAGGGCAAGATCGGCGGAGCGCTGCTCTCCGGTCAGCTGGGTGACCTCAAGCAGCGTCTGAGCGGTGAGATGTACGGCGGCGCCGTCCTGCTGGGGGTCAACGGGGTCGTCGTGATCGGGCACGGGGCCACCTCGCCGCGCGCGGTGTGCCAGGGCACCCTCGTGAGTGCGAACGCCGCGCGCCAGGACCTCGTCGGCAGGATCTCCGCCGCCATCTCCTAGCGCCAGCCACGCCCGCGTTCTCTGGCGGCACCGTCAGGCTCGCGCGCCGGCACGCTGGGCGCAGAACGCCGGGCAGCGCGGTCCGCATTGTCCGCATCGATCAAGGAGCATCGCCTTGCGCACGGTTCTTTGGAAGGTCAACCGGATTCAGGACATCATCGGCTACCACTTCACTGACGTGAGCCTGATTAGGGCCGCCATCACGCATCCCTCCGCAGTCGAGGGACAGCCGGTGTCGGCCTCGTACGAGCGCCTCGAGTTCCTCGGGGACTCGGTCGTGGGCATGGTCGTCGCAGACGAGCTGTTCCGTCAGTTTCCCGAGATAGACGAGGGTGGCCTCACGAGGCTCAAGGTCTCGCTCATCTCCGGTGAGTCGCTGTCCGCGGCGGCGGGGGAGCGCGGGTTCGAGGACGTCCTTATCCTGGGGCCCTCCGAGCGCGGCGCTGCTGCGCGCGGCATGCACTCCGCCCTGGAGAACGTCTACGAGTCCGTGGTCGGCGCCATGTACCTCGATGGCGGCCTCGAGGTCGCGCGCCGCTGGATCATCGAGACGCTCAAGCCACACCTCGCGCCCTGGCGCTGCCAGGAGCCTGAGAACCCCAAGTCGCTCCTGCAGGAGAAGACGCAGGCCGACATCCACGAGACGCCCCACTACGAGATGGTCAGCGAGGACGGTCCCGCCCATGCCCCGACGTTCGTGTGCAACTGCCTCGTCGGGGAGCGCGTCGTGGGGACCGGCCGCGGGTCCTCCAAGAAGGAGGCGGAGGCCGCCGCCGCGGCAGCCGCCCTCAAGGCGATGGGCTACGTCTCCGCGGACGACCGCAGCCTGGCGTTCGACCCCGACAAGCCCTGGCCGTCCCAGCCGATCGAGCCCGTGAGCCCGATCGAGATGGCTGACGGACCGGACGTCGGCGCCCGTTCGTCGCAGGTCCAGGCAGAGACGACCGGGCAGGACTAGCGTGTATCTCAAGTCCCTGACGCTCAAGGGCTTCAAGTCCTTCGCCGACCGCACTCACATGGTCTTCGACCCGGGCCTCACGGTCATCGTCGGCCCGAACGGTTCGGGCAAGTCGAACATCTCCGACTCCATCCTGTGGGTCTTGGGCGAGCAGAGCGCGAAGCACCTGCGCGGCCAGGCGATGGAGGACGTCGTCTTCGCGGGGTCGTCAGCTCGCAAGCCCGTCGGCGTGGCGGAGGTCGTCCTGGTGCTCGACAACTCCGACCACACGCTGCCGGTCGACTTCGACGAAGTCGCAATCACCCGGCGCATGTATCGCTCCGGCGAGAGCGAATACCTCATCAACGCCTCGCCGGCGCGCCTGATGGACATCCAGGACATCCTGCACGACTCCGGCCTGGGCAAGGAGACGCGCTCGATCATCAGCCAGGGCAAGCTCGACGAGATCCTCATGAGCCGGCCCGAGGAGCGGCGCGCGCTGATCGAGGAGGCGGCCGGGATCTCCAAGCACAAGCGCCGCCGGGAGCGCGCCTCGCGCAAGATCGACGCGATGGAGGAGCGACTCAAGAGCATCCTGCGCCTGCAGCGCGAGCTGAATCGCCAGATTCGCCCGCTCGAGAAGCAGGTCGAGGTTGCCCGCAGGCACCAGGAGCTCACCGAGCGCGCCGACCGGCTTTCGATCGAGCTGGCCGTCGACGACCTGCGACGGCTCCAGAGCCGCTGGGGAGAGGCCGAGCGCGCCTCCAAGGAGGCGGAGGCGGCCCTGGACGCCGCGCAGCGCGACGTGCGCCTCCGGGAGGAGGAGCTCGCCGGCATCCAGGAGCGCCTGGAGCGCATGAACGCCCGCCAGGGCGACCTCTCGGAGCAGAGGAGACGCTGCCAGTCGGTCGTGGAGCGGCTCGAGGCGGCGCAGCGCCTCCTGGGTGAGAAGGGGCGCACGGCACGTCAGCGCGCCGACGCAGCCCTCGAGTCCGCCCGGAGGTCGCGCGAGCGGCTTGCCCAGAACGCCGAGGAGCTGCGCGAGGTCTCCGAGCAGCTCGTCGACGCGCGCGGGGAGGAGGCGAGCCTCAAGAAGAGCGCCCAGCAGGCAGGCGATGCCATTGACGCGGCCCGCGACGCGCACCGCTCCGTCGAGGCGGAGCTCTCCAAGCTCAGCCAGGCGAGCCGCTCGAGCCAGCAGGCGCGCGACCGAGCCTCGGTGGAGCTGTCCAAGGCCCGCGACGCCCTGGAGAGCTCCCGCTCCCAGGCGCAGATGCTCGACGCTCGCGAAAAGGAGCTCGCGCAGGCGATCGAGGAGGCACGCGCCGAGGAGTCGGACGCCCGCCGCCGCGCCCAGGACAACGACTCCGCCATCGTCGCCGCCCGAGCGGCCCGCGACGAGCTCAAGGCCGGGCTCGACCAGGCGCGCGCCGAGGTCGAGCGCACGCAGCGCGCGGAGGCTGCGGCGCGGGCGGAGCTGTCGGGCGCGCGGGCGGAGCTGTCGGGGCTGGAGCGGGCGACGCTGGGCGAGGAGAACCGCACCCCGCTCGCCTCGCGGGTCGCGGGCGACCGGGAGGTGGGCGCGCGCGTGGTGGCCCGCGTCTCTGAGACGCTCGACGTCCCCGAGGAGCTCACTGGCCTGGTGGAGGACCTGCTCGCCGAACGCATGCGCGGCTTCGTCGTCCCCTCGGCGGGGGACGCCCTGCTCGAGGTCGCCCGCGTCGCATCTGGCTTTGCCGACTCCGCGGGCCAGGTCGCCATCGTCGCCGCCGCACCGGCGGGGCAGGGTGCCGTCGGCGCCACGGACGAGGACGGGCTTCCCGGCTTTCCCCTCGCCTCGCGCATCGGGGACGCCGGGGGACTTGCGGGCGTGGCGGCGGCGCTTCTGGGCGACGTGCGCGTCGTCGACACGCTCGACCAGGCGGTCGCCGCTTCGAAGGGCGACCCGGCGCACGTCTACGTGACGCCGGCAGGGCAGAGGGCGCGTGGTGGCAACCAGGTGGTCGTCGGGCATCCCGTCGACGCGATGCACGGCCTGCTCGCGAGCAGGGCACGCCTGAGGGAGCTGAGCGCGTCGATCGGCCCGCTCGAGTCGGCGCACGAGCGGGCGCGGGCGGACCGGGAGCGCGCCGAGACGACGCTCTCCGAGGCGCGTGAGGCCTCCGACCGAGCCTCGCAGGAACTCGCCAGGCTCACCGGCGCCGCGAGCTATCTGTCGAGCGAGGCGGCGCGCGCCAAGCGCGCCCTTGATGCGGCGACCCAGGAGAGGGGGCGCGTGCTCGACCGGCGCAAGGGCGTCGAGCGGCAGAGTGAGGCGTCGAGGGACGACATCGAGCGCCTGCAGTCCGAGATGGACGAGCACGACCGCGCGATCAAGGGGCTCGAAGGACGGGTGGCCTCGCTCAACGAGCGCCTCGATTCCGCGCGGCGCGAGGAGAGGGTGGCACGCGAGCGGGGAAGCGAATGTCAGGTCCGCAATGCCCGGCTCCAGGAACGGCTGCGCTATCTCGACTCGCGCTACAACCAGCTCAGCCGCGAGGCCGTCTCGCTCTCCGACGAGGGGGACGTCGCAGGGTCGTCGCTCGTCGAGCTGAGGGTGGCGCTCTCCAGGGTTTCCCCGCTCGCGGCGAGGCTCGACGCCCTGCTCGCGTGCGCGCGCGAGGCGCAGGAGGAGCTGTCGGGCCGGGCGAGCGCATCCGACACGGACCTCGCCGGCCTGCGTGAGGACGTGGAGGCGTCGCGCGCCGCGCTCTCCCAGGCTCAGACGCGCCAGGCGCGCGCGCTGGAGAGCGTGAGCGACGTGAAGGTCACCAAGGGCCGGCTCGACGAGCAGGTCAGCAACGCGGTGCGCTCCATCAGCTCGCGCAAGGGCGTCGTGCTGGAGGAGGCCCTCAGGATCGACCCTCCCGTCGACCGCGAAGCCGACGAGGCAGAGCTCGCGCGCCTGGAG
>CAIFEU010000015.1:0-2405 GCA_903789505.1 uncultured Coriobacteriales bacterium | reverse complement strand
CCTGGAGGCACAGATTGCGGCGCTGGGGCCGGTCAACCAGATCGCCTTCGAGCAGTACGCCCAGCTCAAGGAGCGCGTCGACTACGTGAACGCCCAGGTCGCCGATTTGCAGCAGGCGCGCTCCTCGCTCACCAAGATCATCGCCGCCATCGACCGCAAGATGCGCAACGGCTTCGTGACGACGTTCGACCGCGTCAACGAGAACTTCAGGCAGATTTTCTCCACGCTGTTTCCGGGTGGCAATGGGTATCTAGAGATGACGGATCCCGACGACCCGAGCCAGACGGGGATCGAGGTCATCGCCCAGCCGCGCGGCAAGCGCGTCACCAAGATGTCGCTGCTCTCGGGAGGCGAGCGGTCGCTGACCGCACTGGGCCTGCTGTTCGCCGTGTATCGTACCAGGACGGTCCCGTTCTATGTCCTCGACGAGGTCGAGGCCGCGCTGGACGACTCCAACCTCGACCGCCTGCTCGACGCGATCGACGTGCTGCGCCAGACGACGCAGCTCATCGTCATCTCGCACCAGCGCAGGACGATGGAGAAGGCCGACGTGCTGTATGGTGTGTCCATGCAGGCGGACGGCGTGAGCCACGTGGTCTCGCAGAGGTTGGACCGCTCGGCGGGTGGGACGGTCGCGAAGTAGGCCGCGCGGGTTCCGCTGGTTCCCGGTCGACGACGACAAGCTCTTCGGAAGGGGAGCGGGGAGCGCGGCGCGGTAAGCGCGCGTGGGGCGCCTAACGGCGCGCAGGAGAAGGACGAGAGCGAAAGGGTGTGCCGATGGGCTGGTTCAAGCGCCTCTCCGAGGGGCTCAGCAAGACCCGAAAGAAGATCACCGGCGGTCTGAACGTGCTGTTCGAGATCGGCCCTGAGGTGGGGCCGGAGTTCTGGGACGACCTCGAGGCCACGCTCATCATGGCTGACATCGGCGTCGGTGCCGCCGAGCAGGTGACCGAGCGGCTGCGCGAGCGCTCGCAGCGCGAGAGCCTGACCGGCGTCAACCAGGTTGAGGAGGCACTGGTCGACCTCCTTGCCGAGGCGTTCACCCCCGGGGACTATGCGATTCTCGACGAGCGGCCCAGCACGGTCCTATTCGTGGGCGTGAACGGCGCGGGCAAGACGACGACCGTCGGCAAGATGGCGGCGGCAGCCAAGGCGCGCGGCTACAGCCCCATCATCGGCAGCGCCGACACCTTTCGTGCGGCGGCAATCGAGCAGCTGCACGTCTGGGCGGACCGCGCGGGGGTGCGCGTCGTCGAGCGGACGCGCGGCAGCGACCCCGCCAGCGTGTGCTACGACACGCTCGATGCCGCCGAGCGCGACGGCTCGGACCTCGTCCTGATTGACACCGCGGGACGCCTGCACACCTCCGAGGACCTGATGCGCGAGCTCGGCAAGGTCGTCTCCGTAACCCGCAAGCGCTCGACGTTCCCCGTCCACGTCGTCCTCGTGATCGACTCGACCACCGGGCAGAACGGGATGTCCCAGGCGCGGGAGTTCAACGAGGCACTCGGCGTCGACGGCGTGATCATGACCAAGCTCGACGGCACCGCGAAGGGCGGCATCGCCCTGGCGATCTCGCACGACCTGGGATTGCCCGTCCTGGGGGTGGGGGTTGGCGAGGGGATAGAGGACCTCCAGCCGTTCGACGCGCACGATTTCTCCCGCGCCCTGATCCAGGGGCTGCCGGAGGGTGAGGAGTAGCACATGGCCGTGTTCGAGAACCTTTCCAGCAGACTTCAGGGCACGTTTGACACGCTGCGCAGCAAGGGGCGCCTCACCGAGGCGGACATCGACAGCGCGATGCGCGAGGTGCGCATGGCGCTGCTCGAGGCCGACGTCAACTACAAGGTGGTCAAGGACTTCGTCGCGAAGACCAAGGAACGCTGCCTCTCCTCCGAGGTGCTCGACTCGCTGACGCCTGCGCAGAACGTCGTCAAGATCGTCCTGCAGGAGCTCACCGAGCTGCTCGGCTCCACCGAGAGCAAGCTGGTGCTCACGAGCCGCATCCCCAACGTCATCATGCTCGTGGGCTTGCAGGGCTCGGGAAAGACGACCGCAGCCGCGAAGCTTGCGAACCTCCTCAAGCGCCAGGGGCACGCGCCGCTGCTCGCCGCCTGTGACGTCTACCGCCCCGCCGCCGCCGACCAGCTCGAGACGCTCGGTGGCGAGCTGGGGGTCAAGGTGTTCCGCGGCGACGGGGCGCACCCGGTCCAGATCGCACAGGACGCCGTGCGGCAGGCGGTCGACGACATGAAGGACGTCGTGATCGTCGACACCGCGGGTCGCCTTCAGATTGACGAGCAGATGATGCAGGAGGCCGCCGATATCAAGGCGGCGGTCAAGCCCGACCAGATCCTCATGGTCGTCGACGCGATGACGGGTCAGGACATCGTCAACGTCGTGAC
>CAIFEU010000014.1 GCA_903789505.1 uncultured Coriobacteriales bacterium | reverse complement strand
ACGCCGACGGCTCGGACGGCGCCTCGGAGGCGGGGCCTCCCCCCGCGAGCTCGTCCCGCGAGAGCCGCCTCGCCTCGAGCGAGGCGAGCTCGGCGCGCGCCACGGGGTCGACGACGACCTCTGCCAGCCGACGGCCCTGCGGCGTGAGCTCGACGCACGAGCTGCGCGAGCCCGTGCGCCCGAGGCTCACGACGCCCTGCTCAGCGAGGCGATGGACCGTGGAGTTGACGGTCTGCTTGTTGGAGTAGCAGCGCTCGCACAGCTCCCTCTGCGAGCAGCCCTCCCCCTCCGCGTACAGCGTGTACAGGATGTCGAACGCATTGGGGGAGAGCCCCGCCACACGTGCGACGCGGTCGTACTCCCCGTCAATCCTGCGAATCGCGTCGTTCCATTCCCGCAGCGTGCGCCGCTGCCCCTCGGTGATGCGCATGGTCGCCGCCCCGCCCCTCCGGCTTGCCCGCAAAGACGCCGCACCCGCCGCGGGCGCCCCCACGCGGACGAGACGGGACCTCTGCTCGTTGAATCCAATTTCGGACCATCATGATAGTCCGAAATCGGACTCGTTCAAGGGACGCGCCCGCGACGTCCATCGGGGCGCTACATTCGCGGGGCGCGCTCGTCGCAAGGCAGGACGGGAACGAGAGCGAGCAGGAAGGGCAAAGCGCGGGGGCGAGCGGGGAGCACGGAGCGACGACGGGGGACGGGGAGCTCCCGTCGTGGCAGCCGCGACTAAGGCGGGCGGGCGCACTCTGCCGGCGGGAGGCCCCGCCGTGGCTGGAAAGCGGGGTTGGGGATGCGGGCCCGGGGCCCTTTCGCGAGGCCCCGTATGCAGGGCACCGTACTGACCTGCGACGATGTGCGCACGAAGGCGACGACGGCTCCCGGAGGCGCCCCGTGGAGCGTCCCCGACCCCGGTCTGCCGCCAGGATTGGCAGTCCAGCCGACGCGCCGGGGCGCGCCGCTACGCCCGCGGGAAGTCGACCGTGATGCTCGTGCCCTTGCCGGGCTCACTCTCGACGATGATCGTCGCGCCGTGGAACGCGGCGGCGTGCTTGACAATCGCCAGGCCCAGCCCGGTGCCGCCGCTCTCGCGCGAGCGGCTCTTCTCCATGCGGTAGAACCGCTCGAACACCTTGCGCTGGCTCTCCTTGGGGATGCCGCGGCCGTTGTCGCTCACGCGGACGAAGGGCACCCTGCCGTCGTCGCCGGCGTCCTCGCCCGCCCTCGGGGAGCGCGCGCCCGCATGCCCCGTCACCTGTGCGGGCACCGGCGCGGCAGGCGCGGCGACCCCGTCCGCCCCCGTGCCATCCCCCGCGGGCGGCGCCGTGACGATCGTCGTCGGTGCGGGCAGCGCGCGCCCGTCGCCGGCGCCGCCGGAGGTCGCCTCGCCGCCCGCTCCGCCGAAGGCGCCCCACGAGGCGCCGGTCTCCCCGGGCAGGTGGCTGCCCACCTCCACCAGGACCCAGCCACCCGGCTTGTTGTAGCGGATGGCGTTGTCGCACAGGTTATAAATCAGCTCGTCGAGCAGGCGCGCCTGCCCCGTCATGACCTGCGATCTCCCGATGCAGGTGATGCTGACCTGAGCCTTGTCCGCAGGCCGCGCGAGTCGGTCGACCACCGCGCGGGCAATCGTCAGCAGGTCGACCGGCTCCATCGGCCCCACGACACTCTGGTCGCCGGCGCGCTCGGACTCGTCGAGGCGCGACAGCGTCAGGATGTCGTTGACCAGGTCCGTCAGGTGCGCCGCCTCGTCGTATATGCGACCGGCGAAGTCGGGAACGTGCTCGGGGCGCGCGATGCCGTCGCGAATCAGCTCGGCAGCTCCCGAGATCGACGTCAGCGGCGTCTTGAGCTCGTGGGTCACGTTGGCGGTGAACTGCAGGCGCATCGCGTTCGCATCGCGCAGCGAGTCCATCTGGCTGATCAGCGTCGCCTGCTGCTCGTCGAGGCGCTTGACCAGCGGCGCGAGCTCACGGTAGGAGCGCGTCGGCTTGCCGCCCGTCGTCGGCTCGATGCTCAGGATCGGCTTCATCAGCTGCCGCCCGAGCACGACCGACAGCACCCAGCACACCAGTGCCAGCACGACCGCCGACCCCAGGAAGATCGGCAGGTTCTCTGCGACCGCCGAGACGATGCCCTTGCGGTCGATCGACAGACGCAGGACCTGCCCGTTCGCGAGGAGCTGCGCCTGGTAGATGCTGTTGTATCCCAGCGTCTCGCTCGGGCGCTCGTCGCTGCCCGACCCGCTTTGCAGCGCCTGCTGCACCTCGGGACGCGAGGCATGGTTGCCCATCGTCGAGACGTCGGCCTCCACCGAGTCGTAGAGCACCGTGCCGTCGGCTGCGATCAGGGTGACGCGGTCGTCGGAAAGATGCGCCTCGTCGAGCAGGTCGGCAGGCTCGATGCCCCGGGAGCTCAGGTCGTCAAGGATGGCCGCCAGAGAGGCGCACTCGCCGGCCAGGCGCTCGCGGCTGGCGTCGGTCGTCTCCTTGTCGAGGACGTACGCCGAGAACGCCGCGATGATGACGCTCACGGCGAGCGCGACCGAGAGCAGAGCGACGAAGATCCGCCTGGTCAGCGATGGCCACTTGCGCGCGGAGCGGTCCGTGCGGGCGGCGTCGTCCCCGCGGGCGGGGGGTGCGCCCCCCGAGAGTCTCACGAGCGCTCATCCTTCCGCTCGTCGCGGCGCTCGTCCTTGAGGCGGTAGCCGACGCCGCGGACCGTCTCGATCATGTCGGCGTGCTCGCCCAGCTTCGCCCTCAGCGTCTGCACGTGCACGTCGACGGTGCGGCTGCCACCGTCGAACTCCCAGCCCCACACGCGCTGCAGCAGCGTCTCGCGCGACTGCACCACGCCCGGGTGCTGCATCAGGAAGCTGAGCAGGTCGAACTCGCGCATCGTCAGGTCGAGCGGCGCCCCGTCGATCGACGCCTCGCGCCGCGAGTCGGACAGCGTGATCGGGCCGACGGTGACCTCATCGCTCTGGGGCGACCCCTGCTGGCCCATCCCCGTGCGGCGCAGCAGCGCGCGCACGCGGCTGACCATCTCCATCATGCCGAACGGCTTCGCCAGGTAGTCGTCGGCGCCGCCGTCGAGCGCCCTGACGGCGTCGAGCTCGGTGTCCTTGGCGGTCATCATCATGACGGGGACGTTCTGCAGGTCGGGCGTCTGGCGGATGCGCTTGAGAATCGCCAGGCCGTCGGTGTCGGGCAGCATGATGTCGAGCAGCACGGCGTCGGGCTTCTGCTGGGCGCATGCGCGGCGGAACGCGAGGTCGTCGGAGAATCCCTTGGCCTCGATCCCCGCCTGCATCAGCGCGTAGATGGTGAGTTCCCTGATGTTGGTGTCGTCCTCGACGTAGTAGACCACGCTGCTTCTGCCTCTCTAGCCTCGCCCGACCGCGACCCCTCACCGCGGGGCGCGGCGACCCACCTCCCGCGCGGGCGCCCCGCCGCGGCGAGCCCCTCGTCGCAGCGCGCGGCGCCCCCGCGGGCACTGCCCCTACCTGGCCGACCAGTCCGCCTGGTCGAGACTATCTTCGCCCATCGGACGGCCCCGGTACAGCCCGGTGGTCCTGAAAATCGCCCAATCAGCCACCTGCTGGGCGTGGTCGCCCATGCGCTCGTAGTACTTCGCGATCATCAGCAGCTCGGCGGCGACGTCGGCGAAGGAGTCGTCGGAGCGCAGGTTGTCGACGATCATCGCGCGGATCTTGCCGAACGAGGCGTCGACACCGTTGTCGAGCGGGAACACAGCCGTGGCAGCGTCGGCGTCGGAGCGGCTGAACGCGTCGACGGCGCTCTCGACCATTGTAGCGACCTGGGCAGAGAGCATGGCGAGGTCGCCGGTGATCGTCGGCGGGACCCGCTTGCCGATCACGTCGGGCGCCAGCTGGGCGATGTCGACCGCCATCTCCTCGATGCGCGCGAGGTCGCTCTCCATGCGAAACGACGCCGTTACCAGGCGCAGGTCCCCCGCGAGGGGCTGCTGCAGCAGCATGAGGCCCATGCAGGAGTCCTCGACCGAGCGGTGCAGGCGGTCTGCGGACCCCCGGCCCTCGACGACGCCGCGCGCCGCCGCCTCGTCAGCCTCGCCCAGGGCGTGCCCCGTGGCGCGGACCGCCGCCACCACGACCTCGCCCAGGCGCGAGACGAGGCCGTCGAGCTCCTCGATCTGCTGGATGTAGGCTGCCCGCGTCTTGTTCTTGACCATTTGTCGATGCACGCTCCTCGTCATCTGTTCGTTCGTGGTGGCGTTCGTGGCGCCCGGGACCGCCCGTGCGCCGTGGCCCTCGCTCGCGACGCGCCGTCCCCGCGGGCCCGGCACGCCGCACCCGCCGCCGGCTAGCTGAACCTGCCGGTGAGGTAGTCCTCGGTCTGCTTCTCCTTGGGGCGCGAGAACAGCTCGGTCGTGGGGGCGGTCTCCACGAGCTTGCCCATGTAGAAGAAGGCGGTGTAGTCGCTCACGCGCGTCGCCTGCTGCATGTTGTGCGTGACGACGATCACCGTGTGGTCGCTCGCCAGGTCGCTCATGAGGTCCTCCACCAGGGAGGTCGAGATGGGGTCCAGGGCGCTGGTGGGCTCGTCCATCAGCAGGACCTGCGGGTCCACCGCCAGCGTGCGCGCGATGCACAGGCGCTGCTGCTGTCCGCCCGAGAGTCCCAGGCCGCTCTTCTTGAGGTCGTCCTTGACCTCGTCCCACAGCCCCACGCGCTCCAGGCAGCGCTGCACGGTCTGGCGCAGCGCCTCGCGGCTGGGCTTGCCGTGGCGGCGCGGGCCGTACGCGACGTTGTCGAAGATCGACAGCGGGAACGGGTTCGGCCTCTGGAACACCATGCCGACGCGCGTGCGCAGCAGGTACTCGTCGATCTGCGTGTCGACGTCCTGCCCGTCGAGCGTGATGCTGCCGGTGTGCCGGCAACCGGCGATGCGGTCGTTCATGCGGTTTATGCAGCGCAGGAACGTCGACTTGCCGCAGCCCGACGGGCCGATCAGCGCCGTCACCTTGTTGGCGGGCATGTCGAGGCTCACGTCGAACAGCGCCTGGTGGTCGCCGTAGAACAGGTCGACGTCGCGCGCGACCACCTCCGCGCCGCCAGCCGCCGGGGTCACCGTTGCGCGGGCGCCCGCCGCCGGGGCGCTCTCGGTCAGGTTGTCATCCATCTCGTCCATCAGCTGAACCTTCCCGTGAGATAGTCGGACAGGCGCTGGTCCTTCGGCATCTTCATCAGGTGCGCGGTCGGGCCGGTCTCGACCATCTCCCCCAGGTAGAAGAACGCGGTGCGGTCCGACACGCGTGCCGCCTGCTCCATGTTGTGCGTCACGATGATCACGCAGATGCCGGTCGCGACGATGTCGCGAACCGTCTGCTCGATCGCGAGCGTGGCGATGGGGTCGAGCGCCGAGCACGGCTCGTCCATCAGGATCACGTCGGGGTGCAGGGCCAGCGTGCGCGCGATGCACAGGCGCTGCTGCTGGCCGCCCGAGAGCGCCCTGCCGCTCTTGTGCAGGTCATCCTTGACCTCGTCCCACAGCGCGGCGCCGCGCAGGCTCTCCTCGACGAGCTGGTCGAGCTGCTTGCGCCCCTTGACGCCGTGCCGACGAGGCGCGAACGCGATGTTGTCGTAGATGCTCTTGTTGAACGGGTTGGGCTGCTGGAACACCATCCCGATGCGCCGACGGACCTCGTACAGGTCGGTGTCGGGGGCGTTGACGTCGACGCCGCCGTACCAGATGTGCCCCTCGACGCGGCAGTGCGGGATCTCGCGGTTCATCATGTTGATGCAGCGCAAAAACGTCGACTTGCCGCAGCCCGACGGGCCGATCAGCGCCGTGACGGTGCCCGCGTCGAAGTCCAGCGTCGTGGGCTTGAGGGCGCGGTTGTCGCCGTACAGCACGCTCACGTCGCGCGTCGAGAGCAGGTGCTCCCCGTCGGACGGGCGCTCGGCGGGCGTGGTGCGGGGGGCGTCCGCCGGGGCCGCTCCCGGGGCCGCCGCAGCGGTCGCGGAAGCCCCCGACGTCTCGGGCTCGATGGTCGTCATGCCGCCGTCACCTTCTTCTCGAGGGCGCGGCCGATGATGCGCGCCAGGATGTTGAACACCAGGATGCAGGCCACGAGGAACGCCGCCGTGCCCGCCGAGATCGCCGCGGCGTCGGTGACGACGCTCTCGCTGTTGAGCTTCCAGATGTGCACGGCCAGCGTCTCGGCGGGCCGGAACACGTTCCACGGGCAGCTCGCGCTCGTGATGTCGAAGTTCGTGAAGTCGATCGCCGGGGCCGACTGGCCGGCGGTGTAGATCAGCGCCGCCGCCTCGCCGAACACGCGACCCGCCGACAGGATCACGCCCGTCACGATCGCGGGGATGGCGCTGGGGATCAGCACGTGAATCGTCGTCTCCCAGCGCGTGAGGCCCATCGCCAGGCCGGCGTCGCGCTGGCCGCGCGGCACCGCCTCCAAGGCCTGCTGGATCACGCGCACCATGATCGGAAGGTTGAACATCGTCAGGGCGCACGCGCCGGCGATGATCGAGAACTGCCAGCCGAACTTGATGACGAACACCAGGAAGCCAAACAGGCCCACGACGATCGACGGAAGGCTCGAGAGCACCTCGATGATCGTCTTGATGCAGGTGGTGACCGGCCCCGACGGCGCGTACTGCGTCAGGAAGATCGCAGCGCCCAGCGACAGCGGCAGCGAGATCAGCAGCGTGAGGAACAGCAGGTAGAACGAGTTGAAGATCTCCGGGCCGATGCCGCCGTCGGATGGGTTCGACGTCAGGAACGACCAGTCGAGCATCTTGGTGCCGCCCGACGCGAGGATGTAGACGACCATCGCCACCGTCAGCAGGCAGACGACGCCCACGAGCACGGCGAGCACGCCCGTGGCGACGTGATCGCTGCGCCGCGCCCGCCGCGCCATCGACGCCGCGGTGTCGGCGTCCATCGCGCTGGCTGCGCGCGTCGCGCCCGTCTGGGCCCCGGCCCTCGGCGCGGCATCCGCGGCATTCGTCGCGGCCTTGTCAGACCTAGTCATTCTTCACACTCCCCTTGCGGCCGATGAGACGAACGATGAGGATGAACAGCAGCGACATGACAAGCAGCACCATCGCGAGCGACCACAGCGCGTCGTAGTACAGCGTGCCCTGCGCCTGGTTGCCGATGTTCATCGTGATGACCGAGGTCAGCGTCGTCGCGGCCTTGAACAGGCTCGTGGGCATCACGCTCGCGCCGCCGCTGCCGATGACCATCTGGACGGCCAGCGCCTCGCCGAACGCCCTGGTCATCCCCAGCACGATCGCCGTCAGGATGCCGGGCAGGGCGCTGGGAAGCACGACGTGCACGATCGTCTGCCAACGCGTGCACCCCAGGCCGAGCGAGCCCTCGCGGTACGACTCGGGCACCGAGGCGATCGCGTCGATCGACAGCGAGGTGACCGTGGGCAGAATCATGACGGCCAGCACGATCGACGCCGACATGATTCCGTAGCCCGTGCCGCCCACGATCGAGCGGATGAGGGGGACGATCACGTACAGGCCGATCATGCCGAACACGACCGACGGGATACCGACGAGGACCTCGGTGACCGGCCTGAAGATGCGCGTCCCGAAGCGCGGCGCCACCTCGACGACGAATATCGACGAGCCCAGGGCGAACGGCAGCGCGAACAGGCACGACAGCAGCGTGACGGAGAACGAGCCGGCAATCATCGGCAGCGCCCCGACGTACGGGACGCCGTCGGCGTCGGTGCGCGTCGGGTTCCATGCCGTGCCGAACAGGAACTTGGAGAACGGGACGCCGTCCTTGGTGAACGTCTGGACACCCTGGCCGCAGATCATGACGATCAGCGCGACGACCAGCGCCGCGACCACCGCCACGCATGCTCCCGTCAGGACCTTGCCGCGCACCTCGACCCTGCGCTTGGGTGCCACCCCCTGTGCCCGCAGCCCCGCGTCAGACGAACCGCGCCCCGGCTTCGGACCCGACCCCGACGCCCCGGCCGCCGGCTCGACGGCCTGCCCGACGGCGGTCGGCGTGCCCGGGCTTTCCGACGTGACGTTCGATGCACTCGACACTTGCGTCGCCTCTTCCTTTCCATCGTCCTCGACTCACGCGCCACTCGCGCCCGACGCCCGCCCCGCTGCTCCGGCACGCCCACTGCTCCGACGCGTCCGCGCCACACGTCCCCGCGCGGGGCGGGTCTGTGGCGGCGGGACGGCCGAGGCGGGGCGTGCGGGCCATCCCGCCCGGATGGGACGGGACGCGGGCGGCACGTCGGCGTTTCGCGTGGAATGCTACGGCCTGGCAAAGGTCCGTCACGAGGGCGTCGCCCCTCGATTACCGGCATGTGATGCATGCTTACGCCCGCTTTACGCGTGCGAAATCCGCGGTTGAGGGACGGGCGCGGCGGCTTACACGAACCGCGCGAGGATGCGGGGAGCGGGGGGACACGGGGCGCGGGCGGGAGCGGGGGCCGGGCGAGGGCAGGGGCGCGTGGGCGCTCCGCCGGCAGAAGCGGCTTCCGTGGCGGCAGACGGGGGCTGGGGACGTCCGATTGCTCCCCTGCGGAGGCGCGGAGAGGCCGCGGCGGGAACGCGGGATTGCATCATCGCAGCTCAGCGGCATCATCCATGAGGGTGGTCCGCGCGTGGCCCCGCACGGGGACGTCCCCGACCCCGGTTTGCCGCCAAAAGTCGGGGTCTCGCCGGCAATGGCGCCCCGCACGCCTCACCCGCCCGCCCCGGCCCGCGCGCTTCGCTCGCGCGCCCGCGCCCCGCCTCCTCCGCGAGCCCCCGTCATGAGGTATGCTGCGGGGTCAGCGAGGGCGGGCGTCCGTCGGGTCGCGAGGGACCTTCGGGGCAGCACCGGAGCGGCCGGACCAGCAGGCGCCGGGCGCCCCGAGGCGCCGCCCGCGCACGGCGCGTGCCCCACCCACGCGGAGACACCAGAGACACCGTCGGAAAGGAGACGTCCGGCCCATGTACAAGATGACCGACGACGAGTTCGAGCAGGCCGTCCAGGAGGCGCTCGACTCCATCCCGCAGCGATTCATCGACTCGCTGGACAACGTGGGCATCGCGCTGCAGGACGAGCCCGACGTCGAGCAGCTCGGCGACGCCGACCTCGGCACGCAGGACCGCGACAGCGGCGAGCTGCTCGGGCTGTACGAGGGGATTGCCCTGACCGAGCGCGGGCAGGACTACGGCGAGCCGGGCGACATGCCCGACATCATCACCATCTTCAAGGGGCCCCACGAGCGCTGCTTCGATACCCGCGAGGAGGTCGTCGAGGAGATTCGCAAGACGGTCGTCCACGAGATCGGGCATTACTACGGCCTCGACGAGGACCAGCTCGCGGGTATGGGCTACGACTGACGACCAGTCGGACGGGCGCGCCTGACCGGCGCCGACGCCTTGCGGGCGGGGGTAGATGGGGGCTCTGCGCGCCCGCGCGTTGAGCCTTGTGCGTGCGCGCCTCGCACGTAGAATCGTAGAATCGAGGACGTCGCACCGAATCCCGCGCGCCCGCTGCGCCCCCCTCACGCCGAAAGGACCCGCCCGTGCTTCTCATCGCAAGCGGACTGAGCATGTACCTGTACATGTTCCTGTTCCTCGCCATCGCGCCGGCGATCGCGCTGATGGTCTACGTCTACCGCCAGGACCCCATCGACAAGGAGCCGGCAGACCTGCTCTGGAACCTCGTGCTCAGGGGCGTGGTCGCCGCGCTGTTCGCGGGCCTGTTCGAGCAGGTGGGCATGGCGGCGTTGGGGCTGTTCAGCGGGCTTGACCCCACGAGCGCAAAGTTCACGGTCGTGAGCGACTTCGTGGTCGTCGGCGTCGTCGAGGAGGGGCTCAAGTACGCGCTCATGGCGCGCAAGACCTGGAACCACCCGGCGTTCAACTGCCGCTTCGACGGCGTAGTGTACGCGGTGTTCACCTCGCTGGGGTTCGCGGCCGCTGAGAACGTCATGTACGGACTCACGTACGGCCCGGGGGTCCTGTTTAGCCGCGCGCTCATGGCCATCCCCGCCCACATGGGGTTCGCCGTGCTGTTCGGGATGCTGTACGGGCAGGCGAAACTCCTCTCCACGCGCGGCAAGTCGGTGTCGGGGGCGCTCTGCGTGATCGTGGGCTACGCGCTCTCGGTCGCCCTTCACGGCCTGTATGACTCCGCGGCGATGGTGAACAGCGAGTCCTCCGGCGCCGTGTTCATGCTCGTGGTCGTGGCGATCTACGTCATCGTGTTCATCGTCGTGCGCGTGGCCGCGCGGCACGACCGGCGGTTCGGCGGCGACGGGAGCGGCCAAGCGGGGGCGCGGTACTGGTAGTCGCTTGGCAGCAGCCCGCGTGGCGTCTGGGAGAACCGCCCCATCGCCCCAGCTCCGCGCGGCTCGGCGACAGGGGCGAGCAAGACCTCGGGGAGCCCTCGGTCAGTTCCTCCTGTACACGTCGCGGCGATGCCCCACGGCAAACACCTCGATGATGAGCACATCATCCAGGATGCGGCAGAGGATTCGATAGTCCCCGACACGATACCGCCATTCCCCGGTCCGGTTCGCGGTCAGCCCCTTGCCCAGGCTCCGGGGGTCATCGGCTCCCTCGAGGTTCTTGCCGATCCACGAGACGATGAGCCTGGCGTCAAAGACATCCATCTTCTTGAGCTGCCTGAGGGCCCTTGTCGTGTACTCGACGCGATAGCAGCTCACAGGCCCAGCTCCCCAAGCACCTCGTCCTGCGTGTACCGCTCGCCGTCATCCGCGGCGATTGCCTCTCTGAGCTCGGAGAGGTCCTGCTCGTCCTCAATCTTCTCGAAGACGGCCTCGCGGATGAATTCCGAGATGCTCTTCCCCTCGAAGCGGGCATACCGGCGCACGATTTCGGCGTCGTCGTCATCGATCCTCAGGGTCATCGTGGTCATGAGTCGGCCCTCCTTCCTGAATACATTGTATTCTAGGAAGGAGGGCCGGTCGATGGCGGACGACGCCGCTTCCGATGCCGCCGATCCCTACTTGTCGGCGGAGGCCGAGAACGTCATGCCGTCGGCGACGGTGGAGTCGCCCGGGCGATACGCGTGGCAGTTGTCGCAGCTCTGGGTCGCCACGGCGATGTCGGCGTCGGTGTATGCCAAGCTCGAGCCGTGAATCGGGTTCGCGGGGTCCCAGACGCCGAGCGCGTCGTCGGCGACCGCGGCGCTCGGGTCCGCTGCCGACGGGTCGTAGCTCGCCAGCGCCGGCGCCTTGCTGTCGACGAGCGGGTCCTCGCCCTGGACGCCGTTGACGGCGCTCTCCGCAGCGACGTAGCCGAAGGTTATCGCGCGGCCGATGCTGGTGCCGGGGATGTGGCGCGGGTAGTTGCCGGCGAAGAAGTTGCCGCTCGCGTTGCCGCACGCCCAGAGGCCGGGAATCGGCCTGTCAGAGGTGTCGAGCACCTGACAGTTGCCGTCGATGGTCAGGCCGCCCACGGTCGCGAGGACGTTGGAGTTGCTCACGAAGGCGTAGAGCTTGCCCCCGGTGAACGGCATCGTCTGCGTCAGGTCGCGGCCGAGCGCGTCGGCACCCGCCTCGAACCCCGCGGCGTACTCCTCGAGCGTCGCCGAGAGGCCCTGCGGGTCGATTCCCACGTTCTCGGCGAGCTCCTCGGGGGTGGCACCCTCGTACAGCCAGCCCTTGTCCTCGAACTCCTCGACGGCGTCCTGCATGCCCTCCATCATGCCCTCGTCGAAGACGTACCAGCAGTTCTTGCCGTAGGCGGGCTGGGCGTTCTGCGCGTTGGAGACGCACTGGAACGGCAGGTCCTCGCGCACGAAGCGCCTTCCGCGCCCGTTGACCAGGATGCCGAAGTACACGGCGTTCCAGGTGCGCGCGTCGGCAAAGGAGTCGGGCGTGCCCCAGCGGAAGTTCATGACCGGCTGAGGGACCGAGTCCATCTGGGCGCCAACGGCAAGGCCCATCATGTGGCCGTCGCCCGTCGTGCCCCAGCTCGGGTTCCACCAGCTCGAGGTAGCGTAGTCCTCGGGGCGCGTCCAGGCCTCCATCAGGCGCGGGTTGGCGTCGTAGCCGCCGGTCGCCAGGATCACGCCGAGCTTCGAGCTCACGCGGAAGTAGCCGTCGGCGTCCTTGGCGATTACGCCGGTCACCGCACCGGAGCCATCGGTGGTGAGCTGCACGGCAGGGGTCGAGAAGCGCATGTCGACGTTGTCGTAGGCGCTCTTCGCCACCTCCTGCATCTCCAGGCACACGTAGATGCCGGAGAGCCCGGAGCGCGAGCCCGCGTCCGCAGGCAGAGCGGGCGAGTCGTAGAACCCGAGCTCGGAGTCGATCAGCTGGGTCATCGCCGGGAAGCCGCACGTGGACGGGGTCTGCTCGACCTTGGTGATCTTGAACCCGTTGCTGCCCTTGTCGAGCATCTCCTGCCAGAAGTCCGTCGCCTCGCCGGAGCGGTTCACGTAGGTGACGGCAGGCTCGGGACGGGTGCGGTAGTAGGCGCTGCGCAGGATCTCGTCGAGCAGGGCGGTCTTGTCGATCTCGGTGCCCTCCTGGCACTTCGCGCCCACCGCGCCGAAGCACTCGAAGCAGCCGCGGCCGCGCGTCATCTTCTCGAGCAGCAGAACGTTCGCGCCCATGTCGGCCGCTTTGAGCGTCGCCATGAGGCCACCGATGCCGGCGCCCACCACGACGAGGTCGAACTCCTCCGTGCGGACGATTTCGCCCTCGTCGATCTGGCGCGACTCGAACGCGACCGGCCCCTGGGGGCCGGGGCAGGTCGCCTTGCGGGCGGGCATGAGGTTGACACCGTCTGCGTAGATGTTCACGTAGTCGGCGGCACCAGCCTCGGCGGTCGCGTCTTTTGCCGCGCTCGAGCCGGCATCCGCCGCGCCCGAGCCCGAGTCCGCGCCGAACGCGCGGGCGGCGCCCATGCCGCCCGCTACTCCCATGGCGGCCGCCCCGAGCGTCGCGCCCGCGATGAGGCCCCTGCGCGAGACGGAGCACACCCTCGCCTCGGAGCAGGCAGACGCGCCCTCGACTTCCCCGTTCCTCGCGTCGTCAATTCGCATCGTCGATTCCCCTTCCCATCTTCCCTCGGTCGCATCCGCGCAGCGCGCCGGCTCCCCCGGCCTCGAGCGCGTCCAGTGCCCCCAATTGGCGTACAGTGTACGGAAACTGGCAACAGGGAGTACTATACGGCGTATATCATTCGCGCGCAACGGCTCGCGAAGGCGAATTCGCCGCATCGGGCGGGAGCGGCTCCGTGCGCACGCAGTCGGCGCGCGCATCCGGCGCACGCAATCCGGATGCCTTTTCTCGGACAGGCACACGCAGGGCGGGCGAGAGGGGATAATGGGTCGAGTTCGGGCGCCCGATTCCGACAGGCCCTCAGACGCCCTCGGGGCATTGGGCCAGGAAGCGACAGGAAGGGAGCCCATGATGACCGACGCCACCGAGGCTTCGGAGAGGCAGGCGCAAAAGACGGGCGAGAGCCCGCGTCGCAATGCCGCCGAGAGCGGACGCCGCGACGGGAGAAGGCCGGGGACGCCCGGCGCGGCCCCCTCGCTCACCCGCGAGCAGATCGCCGCCGAGGCGCTGACCCTGGGGGACGAGATCGGCATCGAGAACGTCTCCGCGCGCAAGCTCGCCGCCCGCCTGGGCAAGACGCCCATGGCGCTGTACACGTACTTCGACTCCATCGCCGACGTGCGCGTCGCGGCGCTGGCCAAGGCGTTCCAGGAGGTGGACACCAGCCCCATCCCCGGCGAGAGGTGGGACGACACACTGCGCCGCACCATGTCGTCGATTCGTCAGATGTACCTGCGCCACCGTCGATGCAACCTGTTCAAGGTGGAGACGAACGGGTACTCGGCCGGGCTCATCGAGCACACGAAGCGAATATACCGACTGCACGAGGCCCAGGGGATACCGCCGGAGACGCTGCGCCGACTCTGGAGGATCGTCGACGCGTTCCTGGGCGGCTTCATCCAGGCCGAGCTGGCGAGCCTATCCGACGGCTCCCCCCGCCCCGACCCCGAGGGCCAGGAGTGGATGGAGGCGGCGGAGGGGGCGTACGACGAGCGGGCCTTCTTCGACGGGATCGACATCATCGTCGCAGGCGTGCGCGCGGTCTCGGCGCCGGACCCCTGCGACTGGAGGACGCCTCCCCGCGTAGGGTAGAGATAACGGCACCCTGCCAAAGACAAGAAAGCCTGCCTCGGGATTGCCCCCGAGGCAGGCTGGGCGTTGCAGGAGTGCCGCCTACGCCAACACCTCGCCCGCGGCGGCCTTGCCGGCGATGCGGCCGAACGTGAAGCCGTCCATGAGGCCGGTTCCGTCGACGCGCGTGGTGCCCTGCATGCCCCCGGTCACCTCGCCCGCGGCGTACAGACCCGGAATCGGGTCGCCATTCTCATCGACCACCTGGGCGCTCGGGTTGATAAGCACGCCTCCCATGAAATAGTGGACGGCATCGTGGAACTCGTAGCCGTAGAGCGTGCCCTCCAGGGCGACGGCGTTCTCGTCGGTGCGCCCGAACTGCTCGTCACCGCCGCTCGCGATGTCCTCGTTCCATGCCTGCACGGTCTGGGAGAGGCCGTCGGGGTCGACTCCGAGGTCCTTGGCGAGCTCCTCGGGGGAGTCGGCCTTCGAGGCGAACCCCGTCGCCAGCATCGCCTTAATTACGTCAGTCACGAACGTCTCGGGGAAGACGTGGAACACCGCGCCGTCGGTCTGGTCGAGCACGGGCTGGTAGACGTCGTTGGGGAAGCTCGTCTCGTCGGCAAAGCGCTCGCCCTCGGCGTTGACGTAGATGCCTGCGGGCGCGGTGCGGCCTCCGGGCACGTCGCGAGTGAACATCATGCTGTACCCGGGGACGCAATGGCCGTGGAAGTTAATCTCGCCCATATCGACCGGCACGGCGCCCACGGCCGTCGTCATGACGAATCCGTCGCCGGTCGTCGGGGCAATCTCGTCGGTGATTGTGTTCGCGAGGTCCGGGCGATACTGCAGCACCATGTCGTGATTCTTCCCGTAGCCGCCCGTCGCGACGATGACGGCGCCGGCAGAGAACTCGGCTTCCCGCCCGGAGGCGTCGGTTGCGACGGCGCCCGTCACCCTGCCGTCGGGGTCGGTCGTGAGCGACGTCGCGGCAATGCCCTTGTACAGGCTGACGCGGTCATCCTGCAGAATCGCGTCGTGGAGCGCCTTGACCAGCGAGTCCCCGGTGCGCGCAATGTCACTCGTGCAAGAGAGCTGCAGCGGGTTGTCGGAGCTCGTCTCGAACACGACTCCCAGCCCGGTAAGCCAGTCGACGACCTCGCCGGTGGCCTGCGCGAATGCGTCGACCAGCTCGGAGCGCGCCAGATCGTTGTTCATCTGGACCTCGACCAGGTCGTCAACGGTCGTCCCTTCCAACCCCGCGTCAATCTGGACCTGCGACTCCGCGGCGTTGATTCCCGAGTTCGCCGCGTTCGTGTTGCCGCCGACGATGTCACCCTTCTCGAGCAGGATGACCTTGGCGCCCTCCTGTGCCGCCGTGAGGGCGGCGGTCAGGCCGGCCGCGCCCGCCCCAAGCACAAGCACGTCGGCATCGGTCTCGTAATCGGGCTCGTCCACCTCGACCTCGACCGAAAGCGCATCCTGATCGCCCCCTGCCTGCTCGACACAGTCCTTGAGCGCTTTGATGAACGCGTTCGAGCTGAACGTGGCCCCCGAGACGTTGTCGAGCTCGATGGTCTGGCCGTCGAGCGCGCGCTCGGTCAAGATGTCCATCGCCTGGCCGCCGATCGTCAGCGTCTCCTTGGTCGACGTGACGGTGATGGAGGCAATCGAATCGGCGGTGAACTCGACCTCGAGCTCCACGTCCCCGTTCCTGCCGGGCGCCGTGGCCGAGTAGGTTCCCGGGTTGGAGAACAGGGGGCCATTCTCCCTCACCGAGTCAGCCGCCGATGAACCCGCCGACTTGGCCTGGGCAAGCGCCGGGCAGACGATCGCCGCCGCCCCCATGGCCCCCAGCGCCGCCGCGGACGACCCAACGAAGCTCCTTCTGCTCATTCCCCTCTCGCCCGAGGCGACGTCGTCGCGACCCAACACCTCGAGGTCGCCGTCAAAGCCAATGCGTGAAGACATTCTGACTCCCATCTGATCGAACGGTCCGCTCCATGGACAAGCCTGCCGGAACGGAATCGGACGCAGGCGAAGCTACGAGCACGACGCGGCGGCTCGGCATCGGCGTGACCCGCCCGGCTGAGCCGATCGTCGCCGCGCTGGAGTGATTCGACCAGTTCGAGAGCGGTATGAGATTGTCAGAACGTTCGCGACACCCGGAAGGGAAAAGCCCACGCGCGTCTCGTACTCATCTCGTACTTGACTTCTCACCTGCGAGGACGTCGCTCACACCCAGAAGCTCCGCCGCCTCGTCGCGATTGTGGACGCCGAGCTTCTCGTAGGCGTGGTGGGCGTGGGTCTTGACCGTGCTCATGGAGAGGAAGAGGCTCTGGCATACGTCCTGGTACGACCCGCCTTCCAGCAGCAGCGCGAGGACGTCCGACTCACGGGCGGTGAGGCGATGCGTCGAGCGAGCGGCTTCCACCGCCCGGACGACACGCTCGTGACCGGACAGGATGTGGCGCCCCTCTCTTATGTCGACGCCCTCGAGCGACCAGCCCCCGCCGCGGTGGTCTCGCAGCAGCATCGCGCCCGAGAGCAGAATGATCGTCAGGCCCGCCACCAACAGCGGGAGAGCAGCGGAGGAGTCGCCGGCGAGCCCCGCCCCCGAGCCGGCCGCGTCCGTGTAGCCGCGCGCGAGCGCGCCCCCGGCCTCCGCCCCGAGCCGGCCCATCGCGACGCGGGCAGCACACGCGAGGCCGAACAGGTACATGCTCGGTACGCCCTGTTGGTGGGAGACGTCGGCGAGCATAATAAGCACAGAGACCGTCAGGAGCAGGTAGCACGTCATGAACAGCAGCGGGGCGACGGCCCTCCCGACGCCGCCGAATGCGGCCGCACACGCACACCCCGCGACACTCACGACCAGCGCGAGGTTGGACAGCAGGACGGGTCTCGTCCTTCTGCCGAGCGCCAGCGAGAGGATAATCGTGGCACCGATTGCGATCTCGGCAATCTGGCGCGTGTTCGCGAGGGTCGGGTCGAGGATGTAGGCGTTCACGAACCTCGTCATGAACCCGATGAGCGCGAGGATGACGACCGGCTGCCAAGGGAACGGGTAGCGCGACCTCCTGACTTCATCGCTCGGCTCGGAACCGACATAGCTGCTGCTCGCGATGCACGTTGGATAGATAGCGACGCTCACCAGACACATCGCCAAGAGCTGCGCGGGTCCTCCATCGCGCGGATGAACAGGTAACAAACCGGGCCGACGACAAACGAGATTCCGCCGAAGAGCAGCACGCGTCCTATCCCCAGCCGGCCATAGACCTCCGCCCAGACGAGCAGCACGACCGCGTAACCGAATCCGCCCAGCGCGCCCGCCACGACGAGCAGCCCGCGCTCGACGTCCGATGCTAGCGCGGAGGCGTCCGCCGCAGCCCAACCGAGCAGGTCGGCGTTCACCACCAGGACCAGCAGCGCGGTCGACGTCAGGAACGCCGTGAGGCCGCACGCGATGACGCCGCGACGGCGCGAGAGCGGGCAGAGCCGCCTGAACATCAGGGCAAGGACGACGAGCGTGAGGCACTTCGCCACCACGTAGGAGACCGCCGAGACGCCCGACACGTCGAGCGCATTCTCCGCCACCCCTCCCACCAGGCGCAGGGTCGACGCATCGTGTATGCCCCAGTCCCATACGAGCAGCAGACAGATTCCCACCAGGCGCATCGGGAACACGACGGGCGCTCCCCCGTCGCGGTCGCTCGCGTCGACGCTCTCTTGCATGGACAGCCTCCTGCCTGGTGAGTAGTCCCGCGTCGTCGGGAGCCGCCTCGGCGGGAGGGACCGCTGGGCACTTCAGCCACGATGCGAGATGTTCAAGCTTGATATTAAGCGCCGTGATATTAGGCGCTGTCTAATATGCTCAATAGCTCTTCAGCAGAAAGGCATTCTGATTTATGTATATAGCAAGTTACGTGAGAAAAGCCTCCTCAAAGGAATTGTGGAAGCGGTAGCACTCCAGCGACCGGATATCAGCAACGAACCCAACCGTCACGCCCTCCGGCGGCGCCGCGCAAGGCGCGTCAGCAGCCCGTCGAGGCAGCGCCCCAGCGTCGCGAACAGCACCATGACGGAGGCATACTGAGCGAGGTAGGGCACCAGGGGCGTGCTCGTGTCGATGAAGGCGAACCTCACGGCATGCGTGATGTAGGGGATGAGCTGCAGGTTCACAAGCTCATAGGCGCCGACCGCGCAGAGCGACGCGACAGCGACGCGCGACGCCACGCGCGCGGCAAGAGGGAGATTGCCTCGGGCATCGCGGCGGGCCGCCCCTCGCACGCCTGCCGCCGCCCGGGCGTCGGCGTCCCGCGCGCGGGCGCGGCCCCGGCCGGCCCCGCGCGCCGCGCGGGCGCGCGCGGCCGTGGGCGGCCCGGGGGGCCCGCGCGGGAGCGAGAACACGATCAGCGCCAGGTAGACGAACGTCATGTGCGCGCCCCGGTACATCGAGGGGCGTCCCACGGCGGGGACGACATCACGCAGAAACCCGCTCGCCCCCAGCCCGCTCGCGACCATGGCGAGCAGAATCGCGATGCAGGCAGCGTCGATGACGGTGCGCAGCGCGCGGGCGGCGTCCCACCTGCCCCGCGCCAGCCCCCTGAACCAGCGGCGGTTCAGCACGACGTGGGCCACCGCGAGTGCGCCCAGGGCAATCCCGCACGCCTCGTGCACGGCGCTCGGCATCAGCTGCCGCCCCATCTGGAGCAGCAGCAGGACCACCATCGCCGCGTCGATTGCCGTCCTCGTGCGGCGCACGACGACGCCCCCGCGGGCGCCGGAACGCCGCGGGGCGGAGACTGAAGCCGCGCGTGGCCGCGCGTCGGCATCGCCCGCGACGCTGCCGCCCGCCGCCTCGGCCAGGGCCGCTGCCGCAGGCGTCGTCGGAGGCGCCGCCGCCCTACTCATCGATTGCCCCCATGCCCACGAGCCAGCTATGGGCGTCGCTCTCGCCCTCGCTTCCCACGACGGCGCGATTGATGGACAGCCCGTTCTCGTCGACGGACGCGCCGGGCTGCATCCGCTCGATGTCCGCCGGCGTCCCCGAGAGGCCGCTGCCGCCATGCACGACGAACATGTGGATAGTCTTGCCGGACAGGTCCTCGCTCTCGAAGAACGTGTCCATGATCATCGGGAGCTCGTACCACCAGATGGGGTAGCCGATGTAGAGCGTGTCGTAGCCCGCCAGCGAACCCATCTCGCTGCCGTCGGGCGCCTGCAGCGTGTAGGGCGGCCGCCCGTCGTCGTCCTGCTCCTGCTGGGCGAAGTCGATCAGGTCTTCGGGCGTGTCGGTGGGATACCACCCGTCCTGCGCAACGATGCGGATCAGGTCGGCGCCGGTCTGCTGGCTCACGTACTCGGCAACCATCTGGTTGAGGCCCACCATGGAGCCGTCGCCGCGCACGAGCACGCTCGCGCCGCTCTCCACGTCCAGGTCGGGCGCCGAGGTGAGCGGCATCGAGAAGTACACGACCGCCGCGCCTGTCCCCCTGAGGGAGCTCGCGATCGAGTCCGCCCCCGACGACGCCGCGGACGCGGCTGCGAGCTTGGTGTTACCGCCCGCGGACGCACCCGACGATGCCGACGCCGACGTCGCGGGGACGCCCGCCGCGCCGGCGCTCGACGCCGCGCCGGAGCATCCGGCAAGTGCCGTTCCCGCCAGCGCCGCGACCAGGCCCGCAAGGCCCGCCAGCAGGGCGCGCCTGCTCAGACCGGACGCGCCGCCCTCCTTCCCGAGAACGGTCCCCGACTCCTCAAGCTCGACGTCCCTGCCGCCCATGCGACCCCGCCTTCCCGCGCCGCGATGCGACGCCTCTCGTCTCGTCTCACGACAAGATGATGGCGGCGCGGCAGCGACAAGTACAATTCTTCGTCGTCATGTCGTCATGCGCCCGGCGCATGCGCGAGATATGGGCGCGCACGTCCCGTCGGGCGCGCGGACGGCGTCCCACTTGCCCGCGTCCTCCGCATGTCCTCCACATTCCCGGCCTCATGAGGGATCCCACGCGCACGGTCGCCGAAATCACCCCTACCGCCTGCCCCTGACGGACCGTCGGCTGCCCCGAATGGCTCCCCTTCGACGACGAACGGCGTGAGTCTGGCGTAGTACATCCATGGGTCATATATACTCGAGGCGAAGCCGTCGGCCAAACTGGCAGGTATCGACGGCGGTCGCACCGAGTGGCGTCGCCCACGCAGGGCCACCCGGCGCGCCGCGTGTCGTTTGCGCGCTCGCGCCCCGCCCGCGGCCGATGGCACTCCCTCCGAGAAAGGACACGCTATGTCGAACAGCTCCTCCAGCACGCGCAGCACCCGCTTCCGCTCGCTCGCTGTCGTCGCCTCGCTCGGCCTCGCGCTGGCAGGGGCGAGCGTGACCTGCACGCCGGCCCTGGCATCCACCGCGTCGGGCACTGCGTCCACCACCACGTCGACGTCCACCGCGGCGACCACGTCGACCGCCGCCACCACGGGCAGCACGACCGACGCCGTCGCCCAGCAGGTGATCGGCAAGTGGCAGATGATCGGCATGTCGTTCGACGAGTCGTCCGGCGTGTCGTCCGAGGCGGCCGACAGCGCGCAGCTCGGCATGGCGCTGGTCTCCTCGATGGGCATCACCATCGACCTGGACTTCGAGGCCGACGGCACCTACACGGTCTCGGTGGGGTCCTCGACGCTGAGCGCGAGCCAGCTCGCCGACATGGGCATGACCGAGGACACCACGCAGAGCGGCACCTGGTACTCCGACGGCGAGGGGGTCGTCCTGGACGACCAGGCGTACGTCGCCTTCGCCGACGACGGCACCATCTCGCTGGCGTCCCCCGACGGGACGGTCATCGAGTTCGCGAGCGAGGCCGACATCGAGGCCGGCCTGTTCACACCGTTCGGCGCCAACGTCGCCGCCAACTACCTGAGCGACCCCGACGGCTTCGCGTACGAGTGGACGCTGACGGGCATCCGCTCCAGCGGCATCGAGATCCCCCTCGACACGCTCGTCGCCGCGATGGCCACCGACCCCTCGCAGGCCTTGTCCGTCGAGGTCGGCGGCAGCCTCGTCCTCAGGGACGACGGCACCTGCACCTACGCCCTCTCGCTCTCGGGCGAGAGCGAGTCCGAGGACGGGACCTGGAAGGAGAACGCCGACGGCACCGCGACGCTCACGTTCCCTGACGGTACGCTGACCGCCACGATCGACGACGCCGGTGCGCTGGTCGTCAGCGACGCGACCGGCGCTGCCGCGTCCTCCTCCGCCGCCGACTCCGCGAGCGCCGCGGCAGACCTGGCGGGCTCCTCCGACGAGCAGATGGTCTTCCACGTCGTCGTCGACAGCGCCGCGGCCGACAAGTCCTCCGGCGCGGACTCCGCTGCCGGCAAGGCCAAGGCGGACGCGACCAAGGCGGCGGCGTCCCACTCCGGCGCTGACGCCGACAAGGCTGCCTCGGCTGCCTCCGCCAAGTAGGGGGCGAGCGCGCCTCGGAGACCGCCTCGCGCAAGGGCCTCGTTCAAGGCATCGCGCGAGGTCCCCGCATCTCCGCGCCCCCGCAGGCGTCCAGCGCCGCGCCCGGCAGCCGCTCGCCGGGCGCGGCGCTCTTTCGTGAGCGGCGGCATCCGGCCCGTGACCGTCCCATGTATACTGGCGGTGCCCTCGCACTTGCAGGCCGGCTTCAGCGACGCCCGCCAGCGGGACGCCACGCCGCCCGCCGGCGCGGTCGACGCAGGCCGGCCCCCGGGGCGCCCGGCATCCCAGCCCCCGCCCCCGCTGTTGCCGGTGACACCTCCGCAGAGAAAGGAACCGCCATGCCAAACGGCTCCCACATCACCGCAAGCAGACCCCGCCTTCGCTCGCTCGCCGTCGTCGCCTCGCTCGGCCTCGCGCTCGCCGGGACGGGCATCGCCTGCACGCCGGCGCTCGCCGCCACCGCCTCGAGCGTAGGCATCACGTCCTCGACGACGTCGCCCACGGCCTCCGCGGGCAGCACGACCGACGCCATCGCCCAGCAGGTCATCGGCGAGTGGCAGATGATCGACATGTCGTTCGACGAGTCCGCCGTGTCCTCCGAGACGGAGGCACAGAACGCGGAGCTCGCCATCTCCATGTTCTTCTCGATGGGCTTCACGATGGACGTCGAGTTCGAGCCCGACGGCACCTACACGCTCTCGATGGGGTCCTCGATGGTGAGCGAGAGCCAGCTCGACGAGATGTTCGCGGGCGGCGGCGAGACCGAGGAAACCGGCACCTGGTACTCCGACGGCGAGGGCGTCGTGCTCGACGACAACGGGTACGCCGCGTTCGCCGACGACGGCACGCTCATCCTGGCGGACTCCGACGGCGGCATCATCACTCTCGCGCCCAAGGCGGACGTCGAGGCGGGCCTGTTCACGCCGCGGGGCGCCGACACCACCAGCTACCTGAGCGACCCCGACGGCTTCGCGTACGAGTGGACGCTGACCGCCATGCGCTCCGAGGGCGTCGAGTTCCCGATTGCCATGCTCACTGCCCTGACGGCGACCGACGGCACCGTCGACCAGCGTGACGACGCGAGCGCCAGCGGCAGCCTCGTCCTCGACGAGGACGGGACGTGCTCCTACACGATCTCGTTCTTCGGCGAGACCCAGTCCGAGGACGGGACCTGGCAGGAGAACCCCGACGGCACCGCGACGCTCGCGTTCCCCGACGGCACGCTGACCGCAACGATCGACGACACCGGCGCGCTGGTCGTCAGCGACGCGGCGAGCGCCTCGGACACCTCCTACGCCTCTGACGACTACAGCGACTCCGCCGAGGAGCAGATGGTGTTCCGCGTCGTCGTCGACGACGGCACTGCCGACGGGCCCGCGTCCGCCAAGAAGGACTCCGCGGTGAGCAAGGCCAAGGCATCCGCCCAGGCAGCCGTCTCCCACTCCAGCGCGGATGCCGACAAGGCCGCCTCGTCGTCGACGAGGTAGCACGGGCATGTCGGAGGCGAGGGGCTGCGCCCGGCCGAGTTCGATTGCGGGGCAGCACAAGGGGTGCCGCCGGCCGCGCGCCTGACAGGCGCCCGACACTCCCCTCACGGGTCCCGGCGCCCCGACCGACCTCCCCGCACGGGCGCCTGGCAACAACGGGGGGCGGGGGGGGGGCGGGCGCCCCCCCCCCCCGCCCCCCCCGGAAGGAGGTGACTAGCCACCGCCCCACCCACCCCCGCCGGGCCCCGGCGCCCCGCCCGACCGCCCCGCAGGGGCGCCTGACAACACGGGGGGCGCCGGGCGGGCCGCACGCGGCGCCCGGCGCCCCCGTCTTCTTCTCTCATCAGCAGCGCGCCATCACAGAGCCGCGCGTTTACCGCGCGCCCGGCGCGCCTGCCGCGCGCCGCTCAGGCTACGCCATGCCGGCCCACGCCATGATCTTGGGCACATAGCCCATCACCAGGATGCAGACGATCAGCACCGGAATCCCGAACGTGAACCAGCCGCGCGCCCAGGCGGGCACCTTGACGCCGACGCCCGTGTTGGCCTCGGCGAGGTACCCCTTCCAACCCCAGCCGAGCCTGGTCGTGCAGAAAATCACGTAGGCAAGGCTACCCAGCGGCAGCAGGTTGTTGGAGACGACGAAGTCCTCGATCGACTGGATGTCGCCGATGCCGGGCAGCTGCACGCCGCTCCACACGTTGAACCCCAGCGCGCACGGCAGGCTCAGCAGCGCGATCAGGATGCCCACGCGCACGACCGAGGCGCGCCGCGACAGGTCCCACTTCTCCATGACGAAGCTGATCAGGTTCTCGAACACCGCGATGACGGTCGACAGGGCGGCGAAGCTCATGAACACGAAGAACAGCGCGCCCCACAGCTGGCCCAGCGGCATCTGCTCGAAGACGCTCGGCAGCGTGACGAACACCAGGCTCGGGCCGGAGCCCGGGTTGACCGAGAACGCGAAGCACGCCGGGAAGATGATCAGCCCGGCAACCAGCGCCACGAACGTGTCGAGCCCGCAGATGCGCAGCGCCTCGGACTGCAGGGTGTGGGACTTGCCCACGCGGCTGCCGAAGATCTCCATCGAGGAGATGCCCAGCGACAGGGTGAAGAACGCCTGCCCCATGGCGGCGTAGATTGCGTCGCCCAGATGCGCCCAGCTGAAGTTGCCGGACGCGTCCTGCGCCAGGTTGCCGAAGTTGGGCACCAGGTAGAACTCCAGGCCGGCGGCCGAGCCGGGCAGCGTGACGCTGCGGACGGCGAGCAGCACCATGATGAACAGCAACGCCACCATCATCACCTTGGACACGCGCTCGACGCCGCGCTGCAGGCCAAGGCTGCAGACGAGCAGGCCGAGAGCGACCGTGATCAGCATCCAGGCGACCTGCTCGCCGGGGTTGGCCAGGGCGTTGCTGAACACCGTCGCCACGGCGGAGGAGTCCATGCCGCTGAAGGTCCCCGTCGCCATCTTGACGATGTAGTCGAGCATCCAGCCGCACACGACCGTGTAGAACATCATCAGCATGAAGTTGCCGACGAGCGCGACCCACGAGTACCAGCCCCACTTCTTGCCGGGGGCGAGCTTCTGCATCGCGCCGGCGGCGGAGGCGCGGCTCGCGCGGCCGACGGCGAACTCCATCGTCATGATCGGCAGGCCGAGGATGACGAGGAAGACGAGGTACATGATGATGAAGGCGGCGCCGCCGTACTCGCCCGTGATGTACGGGAACCGCCAGACGTTGCCCAGGCCGATCGCGCAGCCGGCGGAGACGAGGATGAAGCCGAGCCTGCTGCCGAAGTGCTCGCGCGTCGACTTCTCCACCTCCTCCGTGACCGCGTCCTCGACGTACTTATCGGAGCTGCTCACAGGATCGTCCTCCCGATTCTTCGCGGCGTCGCCGGTCGCGACGGCGCGCTGGGGCCGGAGGGGCGGGCGCGCCTCTCGGTGGCGGCGTCGCCGGCCCGGTGGCCCCCTTGTCGAAACCCATGAGATTGTATCGATACTTCGTTGCAAGGCAACGTCAATGGCGCCCCGGCCCGCGAGCGGCACGAAGGCTTGACGCGCGGGGGCGGAAGGGCGCGCGGGGCGGCGCGGGTGGAGCGAGCTCGGGGCGACGCCGGTGGCCGCGCGAAGGGTCCGCGGCGCACGCAAGGGGCGCGCCGCCGGAGCCCACGCGGGGAGGGGCGAGGTGTGGGCGGCCAAACGCACCCGCCCCGACCGCCGCGCGGCAGCTACCCGTTGATCGACTCGAACACCGTGGTCAGCGCGTCGTCGCGCAGCAGGGTCGCCGCCGAGCCGAGCAGCGAGAGCGACAGGCGCTTGGACCCCGCGCGCAGGCTGGCGTCAGCGCCCGCCATCAGCAGGCGCGCGTTGGACTCGACCTGCGACAGGTCGATGCCGCCGGCGAGCAGGACCGCGTCAACGTCGCCCTCGGCGACCAGCCCATCGTTGACGGCCATCACGCCGCGCTTGCGCAGAAACGACGCGAGCTCAGCGGACGCCGGCTCGACCATGTTCGCGTCGTACGACGAGCTGCGCTGGTAGCAGGCGGTGCCCAGCTCGGGCTCGTCCACCATCCAGTACGCGTAGCCCATCCAGTACAGCGCGACGCCCACATCCCCGGGGCTCCACGCGATGCGCAGCATCGACTTGAGCGTCTCGATCTCGGAGTGGTAGTCGAACGCCCCGAAGTAGCTGCGCGCGAGCAGCAGGTACGACGCCGCAACGGAGGGGCCGAGCTCGACCGCGCGGCGCGCGTGGGCGATCGCGTCCTCGACGCGGTTGGGCGAGTTGACCAGCAGCCCCGCCAGGCGGTGGTGCGCGACGTAGTACTCGTCGGCGATCATGCGCAGCTCGCGCCCGCCGAGGTCGTCGGCGCAGCGGCTCGGGTAGATGGCGCGCGACGCGTAGCTGTCGAAGTAGCGGTACGCGCGCGTGGGGGAGTCCGCGAACCAGCCGGCCGAGTCGACGCGGCTCACGACGCCCTCGAGCACGTCGACCGCCCGGTCCGCCCCGCCCGACTGGATCAGGCGGTTCGCGCGGCGGATGTCGTCCGCCAGGCCGTAGATGTCGGCGAACCTCTGGCGCACGCGCTCGCCGTCCCGGGGCGTGACGCGGTCGTTGACGATGTCGTCGCTCAGAGACACGCAGGCGCCGCGCACGAGAACGTTCTCCGTGCGGTCGTGGATGTCGCGCAGCGCCGCCAGCGCCCCGGACGCCCCCCTCTGCTCGTACGCCCTCATGACCTCGCCGGGGAGGCCGGCGCGCTGCGTCGACTCGTAGATGCCCATGTCCGACACGCGCCGCGCGCACAGCAGGCGCGACCCGGGCTCGTCGAACGCGCGCGGGTCGAGCCCCACCGCGGAGTCGGGCGCGTCGAGGGTGTCCCCCGCCCCGGACAGCGGCAGGCTCGAGAAGGGCACCTCGCCACCGGCGTCGGGCACGCTCCCGGCGTCGACCGCGCCCGATGCGCCCTCGGCGCCAGACGCGTCGCCATCCCCGGCGTCCGCGGCGGCGGGGGCGGCATCAGCCGGGACGACGCCGTCAGCGGGGGTCTTTCCGGGAGCGGCATCGGCGACCGCCCCGTCAGGAACAGCCTCGTCAGGGGCCGCCCCAGCGCCCATCGCGTCGGCGGCCTCACGCCCGCCCGCGCCATCCGCACCGTCGGACGCCTCCCGCGGCGCCGGCGCGAGGGGCGTGCGGGGCAGGTCGGCGAGCACCTTGCTGACGAAGCCCATCTCCTCGTGCGCGGCGCGCTCGTACTCGGACGGCTCCGCCGAGGCGTCGGCCAGCTGGAACGACTGAATGACCGCGTCGAGGCTCTTCAGCGGGCTCGTCCCGAGCAGGCGGTACCCCTCGAGCGCATACGCGTGGGGCACCCGCTGGATGAACGCCAGCGGCTCGCTGGAGTAGCGCGGCACCATGCGCGAGGGGTCGGGGTCGCCCTCGGGGTCGCCCTCGGGCTCGGTGCGCTCGTCGAGGAACTCGGCGTGCTGCCCGCGCAGCATCCGGACGAAGCGCTCACGGTCGAAGTCGACCGAGAGCACGCACGTCCCCTCGGTCCCGGCGCCCTCGTCGGCCTCCGCCTCTCCCGCCGTCCCTGTCGAGGGGGGCAGCGCGCCCGGGGCGCCGCGGCGCTCGGACCCGGCCGGGGAGCTGCCG
>CAIFEU010000013.1 GCA_903789505.1 uncultured Coriobacteriales bacterium | reverse complement strand
GCGCACGGCGGGCCCGCCGTCCGGGCGCGAGGCCGGGGACGGGGCCCGTGGGCGCGCGGCGGCGCCGTCGGACGAGCCGAGTATCGGTCACGGGAGGGCCCGCGTCACTGCCCGCGGAGGGGTGAACGGCCCCTACGCGCTCACACCCCGTGGGTCAATTGACGCCCTGAGCAGGGGATTCTCACCTCACGCGAAATCGCGGGGCAGCCCGGCGAGCAGACGCACGGGCGAACGGGGCCCGCGCCGCGCGGCGCCGCGCCGGCTCACAGCGAGCGCATGAGCTCGAGCAGCTCCTGCTTGGAGTGGACGTCGAGCTTGCGGTACAGGCGCTTCTTGTGGGAGCGCACGGTGTTGTCGGACAGGCCGAGCTCCTCCGCGATCGCGGGCCCGTCGTCGCCGCGCAGCAGCAGGAACAGGATCTGCCGCTCCCGCGGCGTGAGCCCGTAGGCGCGGGCGGCCTTCTCCGACCACCCGTCCATGACGTCGTCGACGTCCTGCGCGGGCGCGACGCCGCCCCCGCCCGCGCCGGTCCGCCCGGGCATGCCGCCGTCGGGCGCGCCAACGCGCGACGGGCCCGCGGACGGCCGGCGCGCCTGGAGAGCCAGCGCCATGGCCAGGGCGTAGATGCAGACGACGACCGTCAGGAAGAAGCCGAGGTTGCCGCCCTGCCATCTGAGCTGGGCGAACAGCCCCACGACGGTGCCGACGGCGGCGAGCAGCAGCGCGACGCCGATCGCCAGGCAGAAGGCGGACAGCGCGGCGCCCTCCCGGACGTCCCCGCGCCCCTCGGCGCCGACGTCCCCCGCGGCGCACGCGCCCTCGACCCCGCCCGCCCCCTCGCCATCGGCGGCGCGGTCGGCGCCGGGAGCGCGCCCCGCCCTGACGCTGTCGATGGCGACGACCACGAGCATGAACTCGAAGAAGAAGTTGCCGAAGCAGGCGAACGCGGTGGTGAATCCCAGGTTGGCGACCATGAAGACGACGAGCCCCGTCGCCGCCAGGACCACGCCGACGCGGAAGAACTCCCCGGGGGTGACCGCGTGGCCCCGGCGCCACAGCGCCAGGACCGCCGCGCCCGCCACGAAGACGAACACGGGCGAACCGAGCGTGACGACCGTCCCGTTCACGCCGCCGACCAGCGACATCGTCCGGGAGAACCCCGCCACGAACCCGAACGCCGCGAACTCGAGCGTGGCGCCTCCGTAGGCGCGCCAGGCCGCGCGCAGGCCGCCCACCCCTCGCGCGGCGCGCGCCGCCCCGTCGCCCGAGGTCCCGGCGGCGCGCTCCCCCGCCGCCTCGGACGCGCCGCCCTGCCGCGGGCCGGCGTCGCGCCACCCCCACGACATCAGCGCGGAGCAGCAGGTCAGCGCCCCGATGGCGAGCCATGACGACGGCGTCGGGAGGACCGTGACGACGACCGAGAAGAGCGGGAACAGCATGCACGCTCCGCCGACGACCCCGACGAGGCGCGCGTCGCCCAGGCGCGCGAGCACGAGCCCCCAGGCGGCGAGGCCCTCGGCGAGGCCCGCGCCGATGGCGAGGGAGGCCGCCACGAGCAGGGCGAACGAGGGCGCGCCCAGGGAGAGGGCGACGGTGAGCGCGCAGCTCCCCGCCAGCAGCAGCACCAGGCTGGCGAGGGAGAGCCGCCGGCGCAGGCGGGCGCCGTCGGCGGGCGCGGGGCTCGCGGTCCGCGCCACCAGCAGCGCCCCGGCGACGAGGAAGCATGGGACGGCGAAGAACTCGATGACCTCGAGCGACGAGAACGGGTGGGAGAACGCCTTCGCGAACGCCGCCCCCCAGAACAGGAAGTCGAGCACCGTCAGGAACGACGCGAAGCCGACCAGCGCGACGGCGTCGGGGCGGCGGGACGCATCGCCCGCCAGCGGCTTGATTGTCAGACCCATCCCCATCCTCCCCCGCGACTCCCCCGCCGCGCGCGCTGCACCCGCGCCCGCCCATCGCCCCTGGCAGGCGCGCCGGGCGGGAGTGCCTGCCCCGCCCCCCACCGGCGGCATGCCGAACAACTATAGCGGCAACGGCGGGACGCGGCGTGGGCACGCCGCCGACACCCCTCTTCGCGAGCCCCGTGATACCCTAGCCCGGCGCGCCCAGAACGCCGGGCGCGCACGGACGCGAGCGCAGGCGCCGCGAGGGGCGGCGTCGAGAGGACACCCCAGGTGAAGAGTATGGATTCGGACACTCCCGCCGTCGCCGGGGACGCGGGGCGGGCAAGGGACGCCGGCGCGCGGGCAGACGCGGGCGCGACGGAAGGCGCGGGTGCGACATCGTCGGACGCAGCAGCCCCCGCCGTGTCGACCGGGGGCACGGGCTCGCCCGAGACGGGAGCCAGGGGCGCAAACGTCGGCGCCGAGACCTTCCTGGCGCAGTCGGCGCCGGGCAGGGCGCGCCTGTGCATCGCGCTGCTGGTCCTGCTGGGGTTCTCGCTGGGCTGCTCGGAGTTCGTCGTCATCGGCATGGAGACCGAGCTCGCGGCCGACCTCGGCGTCACGCTGGAGGCCGCCGGCAGGCTCGTGAGCCTGTTCGCGCTGCCGTACGCGGTGATGACGCCCGCGCTCGCGCTGGCAACCGGGCGGTTCCGCCGTCGCCAGCTCCTCGTGGGGTACAGCCTTTTGTTCTGCCTGGGCAACGCCATCGGCGCGCTCGCCCCGGGCTACGGCGTCCTGGTCGCCTCGCGCCTGGTCATGGGGTCGGTTTCGGGGGCGCTGCTCGCCGTGGGGGTCACCTTCATCCCCGACCTCGTGGGCATCCGGAAGACGTCCGCGGCGCTGTCGGTCGTCTACGCGTCGTTCAGCGTCGCGATGGTGGTCGCCACCTCGGCGGGCAAGCTCGTCGCCGAGTCGGCGGGATGGCGCCCGGCGATGGTCGCGACGACGCTGCTCGCGGTCGCCGTGTGCGCCTCGCTCGTCGCGCTGATGCCGCGCGGCGGCTCGACCGACGCCCCCGCATCGGCACGCCGGCAGGTGCGCCTGCTCACCGAGCCCTGCGTGATCACGGGGATGCTGGTCTTCGTGTTCGGCGAGGGCTCCGTCTACGTGATGTACGGCTACGTCTCACCCTACCTCGAGCAGGTCATGGGGCTCGACGCCGGGCAGGCGAGCTTCGTGCTGATGGTCTATGGCATCGTGACGTTCGCGTCCAACCTCCTGGGCGGGTGGATCGAGACGCGTCTGGGCGTGCGCGCGCTCGTCGGCACGTTCGGCGCGCTCGCCGCGGCCCTGCTCGGGATGTTCGCCCTGAACGGGGCGATGCCGGGCTCGGCGGTGCTGCTGATGCTCGTCGCCCTGCTGATGTACCTGGCGTCGGTGCCGTGCGTGTCGCTGTTCATGAGCGTGGCGCGCAGGCGCCACCCGGACGCGCTCACGCTGGCGAGCTCGCTGGAGCCGATGTCGTTCAACGTCGGCATCGCGTTCGGGACGGCGGTGGGCGGCGCCGTCGTCTCGGGGCCGGGCATCGCGTGGACCACGGCGGTGGGGGCGGTGCTGGCGCTCGCGGCTGCCGGCATGGCCGAGGCCACCTTCCGCCTGGCGAGGCGGGCGCGCACGCGGGGGTGAGCCGGGACGGTGCGCGCACTGCTCCGCGGCGGGCCGGGCAGCGATGCGGGCGAACGCACGGCCCCAGCGCGGGTGGGGCCCTGCCGGGCGCGCCGCCCATTCGGGTTCTGGACTATTCAGAAATGGCGAGTACCATCGTGCGTGCATCGCCTCGGCGGCAGGGGGCCGGCGAGGGCGGCGCGGCGCCCGGGCGACTCGTGGCCCGGGCGGGGGCGCGGCGGAGCGCGCCCGGCGGAATTCCCGCGCACGGGGGTGACCATCGCATGTTCTACGACTACCTCTCCGAGTTCGTGACGGTCGCGCAGGAGGGCTCACTCTCCGGAGCCGCGCAGGCGCTGAGCGTCTCGCAGCCCTCGCTCGGGCGCCACATGAGCTCGTTGGAGACGGAGCTGGGCGCCAAGCTCATGGAGCGCCTGCCCAGCGGCGTGCGCCTGACCGACGCGGGCAGGACGGCGCTTGCCGCCGCCATGGACATCGACGCGCTCGAGAGGTCCGTGGTCCGCCACTTCTCGGACGCCGGCGCGCGTCGGCGGCAGCGCCACCTCATCGTGAGCCTCCCCCAGGAGTGCGCCGCGCTGGCGCCGGCGTTCGCCCGGGCTGGGGAGGCGACGGACGGCGACGGGGCGGTCCGCGTGCACCTCACCTGGTCGGACGCCTCGGCGCGCGTGCTCGAGCCCCTCGTCCGGGGCACGGCCGACGTCGTGGTGGCGTTCTCCGACGACGCCGACGAGGCGCGACGCGACGCCTCCGTGCTCTGCGCCCCGCTCGCGAGCCTGCCCGGCGCGGTCGCGCTCGAGCCATCCCACCCGCTCGCCCGCCGCGGCGACGTGCGCGTGGCCGACCTGCGCGACCTGTGCTTCGCGCACGCCGAGGGCGGCGAGGCGCGCCACCGCGAGGCGACGCCCTGGGCGGAGTTCGAGCAGGCGTGCGAGCAGGCGGGGTTCGTCCCCAGGACGCGCGCGACGCGCTACGACGGGCGGCTCGGCATCGAGGTCAGGCATGCCGACGACGCGATCCTGACGACGGCCGCCGGCCCGGAGGCGGAGACGCTGCGCCTCGCGGGCAAGGCCCTGGTGCCCGTGCGCGACTTCCCCATCGAGGCGTTCGCGGTCTGGCGGGCCGACGACCCGGCAGCGCGGGGGCTCGTCGAGCGGGCTGCGGCAATCGCGCGCGAGGGCGCGGCGCACGCGGCGGTGAGCCAGCAGACGCTGTACGCGTCCGCGTCGCGCGACGACGTCCCGATGGCCCCGCTCGACCCGAGCGACCGCGCGCGCATCTACGAGCGGGTCGTCGACGAGCCGCCGGTGACCGAGGACCTGGTGCTTCCCGACGGGACGGTGGTGGACAAGGCCTACGTCGCCCTGCGCAACCGGCTCAACCGCATCGGCAACGGCCTCTCCAACGACCCGGTCGCCACCAGCTACCAGGCGATCATGAACATGTGGAGCGTCGAGGAGGCGCGCGCCGAGCTCGAGATGCCGCTGATGGAGTGGTTCACCGCGTACGACTACTCCGCGACGTCCGGCCACGACCTCGCCTGGTGCGAGGAGATGCTGGAGCGGCTCGCGCGGCGCTGCCTCGTCTACCGCGTGGTGCGCGGGGGCACGCGCTACTACTGCCTGCTCGGCTGGATCTACGGCATCTGGGAGATGTCGGTGGGCCACTACGGCGGCAGGTTCGAGCGCTGGGGAATCACCGGCAGCGACGCCGGGTCGGGCTCGCAGTTCCCCGTCATGCACGCGTGCCCGGTGAGCGCCGACGTCGTGCGGGGCGGGACCGTGGTCGCCTACCGGGACTGGCAGGGCTACATCGGCAGGCAGTCGCTGGTGTGCCTCTCCCCGTGCCAGTGCCGCAAGAACGACCAGGAGCTCGGCGTCCGCGCGTGCAGCGACGACGAGCATCCCACCGAGGTCTGCCTCACGTTCGGGGAGATGGCGCGGTTCTGGCTCGACAACGGCCTGGGGCGCGAGATCAGCCCGCAGGACGCGCTCGCCATCGGCAGGAGGGCGGTGTTCGACGACGGGCTCGTCCCCCAGCTCTACTTCTCGAAGCACCCCGAGGTGATGTGCTTCTGCCACTCTGACTGCTGCCACGTGCTCGCCGCGGTGCGCGCCGCCGGCGGCTCCGCCACGTCGATGGGCAACCTCAGCGCCTACCGGCTGACGTGCGAACCGACGCGCTGCGTGCAGTGCGGCGCGTGCTCCGAGCGCTGCCCCATGGGCGCAATCGACGGGGGCGCCGCCGGGTTCTGCGCGCCCAACGCAGCGTGCGTGGGGTGCGGCCAGTGCGTGCTGGTGTGCCCCACCCGAGCGCGCGTGCTCGAGGCGAAGCCCGCCGACGAGGTCTGTCCCCTGCCCGACGACCTGCCGGAGAGCTACCGGTGGTCCGCGACCGACCGCATGGCGCGCGGCCACATCTCCGACTTCACCGGCACGAGGCTCGACGAGTAGCCCGCCCTCCGTCCCCGCGGGCAGGGCGGCGGGCCGGGCCGGCGAAGAGCTGGCAGGGCAGACGGCAGGGGACCGGCGCGTCGGCGGGACATCGGCGGGACAGGCGGGGGCGGCGCGACGCCAGGGCGGAAGGCCGCCGGGGCACGACGGGCAAGGGACGAGGGGCGGAAGGTGCCATGCTGGGCGACTATCTCTACGAGTTCTCGGTCATAGCCCGTGAGGGGAGCATCTCTCGAGCCGCGGAGCGGCTTGGCATGTCGCAGTCAGCGCTCTCGCGGCACCTCTCCTCGCTCGAGGCGTCCCTGGGGGCGCGACTCGTCGAGCGAGGCGCGGGGGGCGCGCTGCTGACCGAGGACGGCCGGTTCGTCGCGGGCGTCGCCGACCAGGTCGCAGCCCGCGGCAGGGCGCTCAAGGCGCAGCTGCGCGGGGCGGCCCCGGAGGACGGTCGGGCGCGCAGGGTCACCGTGCTGTACCAGGGCGAGTCCCGCGCCGTGCGGGACGCGCTCTCCGGCGCGCGCGACGACCTCGCCCGAAGCCAGCAGGGGCGCGCGATCGTGACGCTGGGCTTTGAGGGGCCGCGCTTCCCCGCGCAGATCGCCCAGACCCTCGCGCGCCACGAGGCGGACGTCGTGCTCGCCTACCGCTACGCCGTCGAGGGACAACTCCCGCCCGCGGCCGGCGACGGGCAGCCCCCGCATGCCGACGGCGCCCTTCCCCGGCTCGTCGACGCCGCGGGGCCGGCGGGCGCCGCGTGCCGCCTGCGCGTGGTGCCCCTGCGCTCCGCCCCCTGCGTCGCCGTGTTCGGGCGCAGCCACCCGCTCGCCAGCAGAGGCACCGTTGCCGTCGGCGACCTGGGCGACTGCGAGTTCGTGCGCTCCATCGACGCCGACGACCCCGCAAACGCTGCCTGGGGCGAGTTCGCCCGGGTCTGCGACGCCAGGGGCGTCGAGCCCTCCTGCCGCACCGTCAGCGTGGGCTCCGGGTCGTCGGTCCTGCCGTCGCCGGCGCTGGCGGGCGGGGGGATGGTCCTGGACGCCGACGACGACGCAGACATGAGCCTCGCCCGCGCCGCCGGATACGCCATCGTGCGCGTGGCGGGCGCGCTCCTCGACACGCTCGCGGTCACCAGGTCCGACGACGCGCTCGCGAGCCGCCTCGTCGATGCGGCGGCGCGCATGGGGCACGAAGTCGCCGGTAGATAGCCGGTTGCCGGGGTCCCCGCCGGCCACTCGCCGTCCGCGCGGGGGTTGCCGGGCCCGCGCCCGCAGACCCCCCCGGGGGGCGTCGTGCGCCCTCCCCATGCTGCGCGACCTGCGCCATCTCCAGATGAATGGCCCCCATTCCCCATCGGGGAGCCACCTCCCCCATTTCGTACCAGCCGCATCGCCAACTGTGAAGGATTCGTGTGCCCCCGCGCCCGATATCCTGAGCCCGAAGGGCGCGTAAGGCGAGGGCCCGCGCGCCCGCATCTGGGGAGAGGGACGAAAGGGGCTTTATCATGGCAGAGATCACGCGCAGGGACTTCTTCACGGGCGCCGGCGCCTTGGGCGCCGTGACCGCAGTGGGCACGATCGGCGGCATCAACGTCGTCAAGGTCGCCGACGCCTCCCCTGCCGCCTCGACGGCGGGAGACGGCGAGACCGCGGCAGCGGCCATCCCCACGGAGGTGCCGACCGACGCGACGCTCGAGCTCGACATGGACTATGACGCGGCGAAGAAGCCCAACGGCTTCACCGACCCGGTCCGTCTGATTACCGACATCCCCGCCGAGGAGCTCGACCGGCTGCTGCAGGAGGAGTCGGAGGTCACCGAGGACTACACGACGCCCTCCGGCAAGGTGATCCCGGCGCTGTACGTCCGCGTGCGCAACCGCTTCAACCGCCTCGGTATCGGCATGGGCTCGCTCGCCGACGAGGAGACCGGCTGGGACACGATCATGGACAACTTCGACGAGGACGAGGCCGAGGTCTACCTCAAGGCGCCGCTGTTCGGGTGGTTCAGCGCGGCAGACTACGCCAACCAGAACCGCGCCGACAAGGACGAGGCGGCGCAGATGCTCGACAAGCTCGCCAGCCACTCCATCATCGTCAGCACGACCCGCGGCGGCGTGAAGTACTACGCGCTGATGGCGCCGCTGTGGGGCATGTGGGAGATGAACATGGACAAGTTCGACGAGGACTGGTGCACGACGTTCAACTCCTCGCTGGGCGCGGACTTCCCTCTGGCGGCGACCAACTGCGTGCGTCCGGTCTGCCACATCGTCCCCGTGAGCCCCGACGTGGTCGACGGCGACATGGCGCCCTACACCAACTGGCGCGACACGATCAACAACGCCGAGAAGTTCGCCCTGTCGCCGTGCCAGTGCCGTCTCGAGCGCGACATCCTGGGCACCGCGACCTGCACGCCCGAGGAGCACGACCGCGAGAGCTGCATCTCGATGGGCGAGGCTGCCGAGTACTTCATCGAGCGCGGCATCGGCCGCGAGATCACCAAGGAGGAGGCGCTGGAGAAGGTCGAGGGCAACGTCAAGAAGGGCATGGTCGTCGAGCAGCTCTTCTCCAAGAAGTGCGAGGTTCTGTGCCAGTGCCACTCCGACTGCTGCAAGCTGCTCTCGACCTACTACGCGCTGGGCGGCACCGGCAACATGATGCAGAACATCAGCTTCTACGAGCTGCAGTACGACGTCGACACCTGCATCAAGTGCGGCGCCTGCGTCGACCAGTGCCCGATGAAGGCGATCACGCTCGACCCCGATAAGGGCTGCACGATGGCCCCGCAGTGCGTGCGCTGCGGTCAGTGCGCCACGGTCTGCCCGGTCTCGGCGCGCTCGCTCAGGGCCAAGGACACGACGCTCGAGCTGCCCGACGACATGATCGACGACTACCACGAGTACTCGCGCCTGCGCATGGCCGAGGGCTACATCCAGGACTTCGTGCCCGGGAAGAACGCGTAGGGGCCAGCGGGGCCCGGCTCCACGCCGACGGACCTGCCCGGGGGGGGGCGCCCCCCCCCCCCCCCCCCGGCCGCGAGAGAGCAAGGTGAGTCACGATGCACGAGATGTCACTGGCGACCGACGTCCTCGACACCGTCGTCGAAATCGCGCGCCAATCCGACGCGAAGAGGGTCCGCTCGGTGTACATGACGATCGGCTCGGGGCGTGACGTGGTCGAGGACCTGTTCAGCGGCCTGTTCGACCACCTCGCGATGGGCACGGTCGCCGAGGGCGCCGACATGGTGTTCCGCACCACGCCGCTGCTGGCGCGCTGCCGCGACTGCGGCAAGGTCTACCCGCTCAACGTGTTCGACGAGAAGACCTGGCCATGCCCTGCCTGCGGGAAGCGCGACTACGAGCTGTACTCGGGCATGGAGTTCAGCATCGACAGCGTCGTGGTCGAGTGAGATGGCGCCGGGGTCGGAGGGGACCGACCCCGGCGCGAGCGCGGCACTGCAACACCACTACGGCAGGCGGCAACTTGTCGCCTGACTGGACACCAGGCGCCCTCCATGAGGGCAGACCTCATCCGCGCCGGACGTCAGGGGACGACCGGGCGGCAGACCAAGGGGATAACGGCACGCATGGGACCCGCCCCGCCGCGAAGCGGCGCGCGCGAGTGTGCCGCCGATTCAATGCAACGTACAACTGAACAGAACGGGAGAGATGCGATGACGATGAAGAGAGTCGCACGGGCGACGCATGTCGCAGGTAACTCCTCGGCAGGAAAGGCAGGAAAACGGGAGGGCTGGCTGTCACGCCGCTCCTTCCTGGGCGCCGGCGCAGCTGCCGCCGCTTCGGGGGCGATCGCCGCCAACGCGCTCGCCGATGACGGATGCCCCCTGTGCTCGCTTGAGAGCTCCCCTGTGCAGCTCGCCTCGGCGCAGCAGAGGAAGAGTGAGCTGCAGAAGATGACGAGCGGCGAGGTCCCGAGCCTGATCAGTTCGGCCGACGAGGTCTGGGCGATGTCGCAGACCCACCAGCTCACGACCCATACCCGCGCCGCGTGGGAGCTGCACCGGTCGGTCATCGATGCGGCGATCGCCGGTGGCTGGGAGAACGCCGCCCACCCCTGGATTCCCGAGCGGCAGGCGTTCTACCGCTACCCGCTCGCGTTCGGGTCGTACGCAATCCCCTCGCTCGTGATGATCGACGAAGGCGAGTATGACAACGCCGTCGACTGCCTGCGCAAGTCCATCTACCTGATCAAGGAGAACGCCGCCTGGAACGACTGGACGCGCAACAAGTACGGCACCGACGCGGTGTCCAGGTACAACATCATGTACAAGGGTCACCTCAACCTGATGTACGGCCTCTACCAGATGATGACGGGCGACGACCAGTTCGAGGCGGAGTACCAGGCCATGACCGATATCATCGTGAAGGAGTACGACTACAACAAGTCGGAGCGCGGCTTCATCGGCGTCGAGTGCGAGCCCGACCAGTACTTCTATCCCTGCAACTCCGTCGGGATGATGAGCCTGCTCATCCATGACAAGGTCTTCGGCACCGACTACGAGGACAAGTACGTGATGCCCAACCTGGACTTCCTCAAGCAGACGATGACCGACGAGGAGCTGCACCTGCCGTACTTCCGCTGGCATCCCACGCACGGCAACGCGGAGAACTTCGTCTTCGGGGACTGGTGGACGCTCGGCATGATTCACGCGCTGGACCCCGACTACTACCAGGTCGCGTTCGACAACAGCAAGGACCTGTTCATCACCGACATCTACGACGGCCAGGCCTGCTACACCAAAGCCGCGCTCATGACCGACGGAATCTCCACCGACATGGAGCAGCGAACCTGGATTTTCTACCTGCCGTTCTGCTGCCGCGAGTTCGACGACCCCCAGACCTGGTCGAAGATCGAGACGTTCTTCCAGATGAAGTACGAGACTGCCGTCGCGGACGACGGGGAGCTCAGGTTCCACGACAACACCGACGACGAGACCATGATGGAGGCCTACTTCTTCCTGGGCGACGTCCATCAGGGATGGCGCGCCATCCTCGACTACGACTGGCCGTCATTCGTCAGCAGGCACGCATAGGAAGGGGAGGCGACGAGAATGCAGCTCGATACCGTTAAGGAGACCCCGGTCTCCTCGACCGCGGACGAAATCTGGTCCATGCCAGACAACGAGAACTACACCCTTGACATCTGGGGGCACTACCGCCAGATGACGGACTTCATCGACGTGGTGAACTACCTGCGATTCGTGCTGACCGACGAGGACCCGACGACGGCCAAGTACGGGCAGCGTGCGCTCACGTGGCTCGGGTTCGCGATGCCGTCGCTGGCGTACACCGCGCCGTCGCAGACGACCGACCTCTCCTACTTCGAGCACCTCGTCCTGTCCAACGCACCAAGCGACTACCTGGTCAACAAGTACTCCTACTACGGCTCCGAGAATGTCTCCGCCGCGCAGCTCGCCCTGGACGCCGCGTTCTACCGCCTCATCAGCGGGCGCGACACCTACGACACCCGCGAGGGCTCGGACGACGTGCTCTACGGCAAGGTCGGCTTCCACGAGCTCGTCGACGAGCTCAAGGGGGTCGTCGAGGACAATGGCCAGTCCGCCGAGGGGATTCCGGCAATCGACACCGTGCGCGGGAGGTTCGAGGCGCTGCCCAACCTCATCGCGATGATGGCCTTCGAGCTTCACGACCGGTTCTTCGGGACCGACTACGCGTCGATGAACGCCGACATCCTCGACTTCGTGGAGTCGAACCTGCGCGATGACGACACGGGCCTGTTCTACGAGTCGTACATGACGGGTCGCCTGGGATACGAGGAGGAGCCGCTCGACTCACGCTCCCGCTGGCGCACGAGCGAGCTGCTCCCCTCGGTGAACGCGCTCGCGCTCGTCTTCTACAACCACTTCAACCCCGAACAGGCCGGGCGCGCGTGGGCGTCCTTCAAGGAGAGGTTCGGCGAGGAGCTGCTCGGCATGACCGCGGACGACATCGCGACGAGCTTCGGGAAGTCGTTCCACACCGCCCTCGGCCCGTCTTCCGAGGCCCTCTTCGGAGCGCTCGCCGCCGCCCGCGAGATGGATGACGAGGAGTGGTTCGGCAAGCTTCAGGACCACCTGTTCGAGATCGGGGACGTCGCGATGACCGAGGGCCAGACCCACTACCGCGCCTTCGGGGACTACGAGGCATACATGGGGATGTTCCTCACGTTCGCCCGCACGCACATCCCCTGGAAGACGCTGCTGGAGAACGACTGGGAGGCAAGCTACTCCCGCAACGACTCGATCATGCACTAGCCCCGCGACGAATCGTCGGACGCGCGGCAGGGCAACCGCCTCAAGGCGGCGACCTCGCCGCGCGCCTCGGCGCATCGCGCCACCAAAGCGGGCAGGGCAGGGCGTCAGGAGCTAACGATGGGAAGCTGTTACCTGCGTGTCGAGGGAATGCAGTGGAAGGAGGCCCGCGAGTTCGTCCGGTCCCTGCTGCTGCAGAACAACGCCGAGGTCAACGACGTGAAGGTCCGCGGGTCCGTGGCGCGGATAAGCTACGAGGGGGAGCCCGCGATAAACGACTGGATCGGTCAGATCAACGGCTCCGGCGTGCTGTTCACCAAGCGGGGGCTCGTCACGCGCCACGACCCCGTGGCGACGGGCGCCCTCGAACTGGCATGCATCGCGGCCGCGGTCGTCGCGGCGTATTCGGCGATGGTCGGCGTCCTGGGGTTCGACCCCGTCGCGGCGGTGCCGCGAATCGACGGGTCGCTCACCTACGGCGCCCTCTTCGTGACCGGCATCCTGTGCAGCCTGCACTGCCTCGGGATGTGCGGCGCGCTCAACCTGGCGAGCACGTTCGGGGAGTTCCGCACGCCAATACGCGGGGCGGGGCTCTACAACGCCGGCAGGATTAGCTCGTACGTCATGACCGGCGCGCTGGCGGGGGCGCTCGGCAGCGTGCTGTCGATCGGGCAGACGGCAGCGGGTGCCATCCTCTGCGCGGCGTCACTGCTCATGCTCGTCATCTCGCTGAACCTGATGGGAATCATCCACATCCCCGTGCTCACTCGCGTCCACAACCCCACGCGCGCGGGAAGGAGCGCGCTGGCGATTGGACTGCTCAATGGGCTGATGCCGTGCGGGATGCTGCAGTCGATGCAGCTGTACGCCCTGTCCACGGGCAGCCCGGCGGTCGGCGCCCTGTCGATGCTGGCATTCGGCCTGGGCACGCTGCCGGCGATGTTCGGGATAGGGCTGACGGCGGGGGCGCTCAAAGGCAAAGGGCGCCAGGTCATCACGAAGCTCGCCGCGGGGATGGTCTTCGTGCTCGCACTCGCAATGCTGGGCCGCGGGCTCGTCTCCCTCGGCGTCTCCCTCCCCACTGCTGCCTCGAGCGCCACCGAGGGATATGCCGTGGCGAGCGTGCACGACGGGGTGCAGACGGTCTCGACGACGCTCGCTCAGAAGAGCTATGGCGACGTCGCAGTGTACGAAGGGGTTCCCGTCGAGATTCACATCCACGCCGACGCAAGCGAGCTCACCTCCTGCAACGAGACGGTGCGCATTGAGGCCTTCGGGGTCGAGCGCCACCTCGAGCCGGGCGACAACGTCATCGAGTTCACGCCGGGCGAGCCCGGGGACTACACGATGACCTGCTGGATGGGAATGATCACCAACACGGTCAGGGTCATGGGGCGCTAGGGTCGCGGCGACCGGCAAACCTCATAAGACATGCTGCCCGTAGGGTCATCCTCCGGATGACACTACGGGCAGAATCAGGATTACAGTCCATAAAGTCAGCTCTGCACCACCGATAGCTCTGCACCACCGATTCTGGATTATGGTCCAGATTGCGGCGGGCGAAGACGGCCCGCCACCCTGAGCACGGCACAGCGACGCCCCGCAGGAAGCCTCACGCAGGGGCGGGGACACCTCGCGTCCGCCGTCGGCGTCGCGGATGCCCTCGCCCCGGATTCTGATGCGCTATCCGTCATGTCTTGCTCGTCGAGTCCCCCCAAACGCTCGCGGTCCCATCCCAGCGCAGAGAGGCGTGCCGTCGGCGTCGGGGAGTCCAGGCGGCAGGCCTAGATCTCGGTCCACTCCTCGCCGAGAATCGCCTTCGAGATGTTCCAGCCGCTTGCCGTCATCGCGCCGATCTGGTCGCCCATGCAGCAGCGACCGACCTGGCTCGTGCCGGCAATCCCTCCCGCGGTGTGGCACGCGGCGTACAGATGGGGGATGACATCCCCCTGCGTGTCCACGACCTCAGACTTCGGCGTGACGCGAAGTCCCGCATAGATCGCATAGGGCGAGGGCGAGCATGCGATGCCGTAGAACGGGCCGTCGACGATGGAGCTCATCCATGCCGCCGAGTAGTTGTTCTCGTCGTCATTCTTGCCCGACGCAACAACCTCATTCCAGTCGTCAACCGCCTTGACGAGCTTGTCGGGGTCGAGCCCCAGCATCTCGGCAAGCTCCTCGAGGGTATCCGCCTGCTTGACGCCGCCGTTGGCAAGGGACTCGGCAAACGACGCCTCGGGGTCAAGCGTCCCCCACTCGGGAGGCAGATGCCAGCTATCGACGTCGCTCGACCCCGTCTGGCTCAGGCGATGCCCGCCCATATCGCTGCTCGCAGAATCGGACGTGTTCTGGCTGTACAGGTCGTTATTCGAGACGTCAAGCTTCTTCAGGGCATCGCGCCAGTTCGCATCCATCACGATGTACGACCCGCCGCGTGACATCACCTGAGCCGCTTGGAAGTGCACCGGCTCCGAGGTGTCCCCGAACCATCCGAGCACCTTGTTGATCTTCTCGTTCGTCACGAGCGGTATGCGCTCACAGTTCTTGTCGACGCGGAACAGCGGCATGAGGGCGACCGCCGCCATGTAGTCCCACGGCGTCGATATGGGCATGAGGTCGGTCTCAGGGTCGGGCATGTCGCGAATGATGTGGGAGTCGTTGCCGCCCCACGAGCCGATGCCGGACATGTCCGCCCCGGCGCCGAGGCCCATCCGGATGGTGTACCCGTTCGCCTTGTTGCACGCGCCGCGCGCCGCGTTGGCGGTGGGGCAGTACTTCTCGATCATCTTGTGGTTGCGGCCGATGTTGTCGCCCGCCAGCACCACCGCCTCCTTGCCATGGATGAAGATCGTCTTGCCCTGGTCGTCGACCGCCGCGATGCCCACGCACGTGTCGCCGTCCATGACGAGGTTCTTGCCGGTGGTCTCGAATAGGATCTCCGCGCCGGCGTCGGTGGCAAGCTGATGCTCGAAGTCGACGAGATGCCGAGTCGTCGATGCGCCCGAGGAGCAGTTGTCGCAGCCGCTGGCCTCGCCGTTCCAGTAGAACCACCAGGTGTCGCCCCCCATGCGCTGCAGCGCGGCGCCCCGGTCGGTGAGCCAGTTGGAGACCTCGCGCAGCGAGACGGTGATATGGCGGATGAGCTGGTAGTCGGGCGTCCAGCGGAAGCGTTCCATATAGTAGTCGGCCACGTCGATGTCGTGATACGGCGTCCCGAAGACGCCGGTCGTCTCGTCTCCGAAGAGCTTCTCGTTGCCGCCATAGAACTGGATGCACGTGGTGATGCGGGAAGAGCCTCCGCAGTCGTTCTCCTTCTCCACCACGATTACGCTGCGTCCGGATTCGGCGATGCGTGCTGCAGCCACCAGACCGCCCAAGCTCGCGCCGAGAATCACGACGTCCGCCTCGCGGTCCCACGCGGCGGGCGGCTCGAGCGCCGGAATCGGCGAGATCAGGTCGTCCTTGGGCAGCTCGTCCGCCACGCCCCTGGCCTGCTCGATGCAGTTCTCGACCGCCTCTCGGACGGCGTTGGTCGTCATCGTCGCGCCCGTCACGGTGTCGACTGCCGCGCTCTGGGCGTCCAGGACCTCCTGGCGAAGCGTGTCGGCGGCAACGCCGCCCAGCGCCGGCGTCTCGTTCGACGCGTCGATCATCACGTCGGTGATGGCGCTCGAAGAGCAGGTCATCATCACCCTGACGCGGCCCATGCCCATCGTCTCGCACTCATATGTCCCCGCCTTGTACCCGGAGGCGTCCCCTGTGCCGCTCTGTCCCACCTCGGAAGCACGCGCCATCCCCGAGGTGGCCGTCGCCATGACACCGGCAGCTATGACGCCCGCCGTGAAGTCCCGACGCGTGACCCCGGATTCGACGCGATGCTCCCCCGCCGCAGATTCCATCCCACTCATTGTGCGCCCCTCTTCTCTCGCCCTATGTCCAGACGGCGGGGCGGTCACGTCCCCCTCAGGCCAAGCCCCAACAGAGGTGGCTCCCGCAGACGCATCAACTGGCCCCTGCCGTCATCACGGACAATCTATGAAAGCGTCGTGGCAGAGGGAATGAAGAATGGGACACAACGTGTCTATAGCGGTTGATACCGCAGGTCATCTGGCATTCGAGACGAACGATACGAGCGAAAGAACTCGACCATGGCGCGCACGTCAGGCATTGGGTCGCGGCGAGTGACGACGCCGATCGCAACGCCGGCATCGGCGTCCCCCACCGGAACCGCGACGAGTCCCCCGTAGTCGATTACCCTGTAGTTGCTGGTGAGGTAGGCCTCGCCAGAGGCGCAGCGATTGATCACCTCGTATCGGTCGGTCACGACGGAAGCGCGCCTGACCGAACCGCAGCCTGCGACCTCCTTTCCAAGCGTCTCGATGGGGTCGACCTCGTCGCGGAAGAGCGGGAGCCGGTCGAGCGACGCCCGCCCGATGCTCTCCTCCGCGGCAAGCGGGCTGTCCCGCGAAACCAGGACGCACGCCTGCAAGCGAGGAAGGTTTTCACACGGGAAGAAGGCGATTTCGCGGTCGTTGGGCGAGCAGGCGTCTTCGGCAAGGAAGCTCGCGTCGACGAGCCCAGCCCGAATGCGGGCGAGGACGTCATCACGCCCGTTGCATACGACATAGGTCAGGCGCGCGGCTTGATGGGCCGCAGCGTACGCGCTGCACATCTCGTCTCGCGTGGGCTGGTATGAGCCGTTTTCGCATGCGAGCCTAATGCCACCTGCCCCCACCGAACGGACGTCCTGCGTGAGGAGGTCGATCTCGCGAAGAATCAGCCGGGCGTGATGGCAGAAGCACTCCCCCTCGCTCGTGAGAGTGACTCCCTTTTTCGAACGGATGAACAGCCTGCGCTCGAGCTCAAGCTCGAGCGCGTCAATCTGATTCTTCACGGTTTGCGGCGTGGTAAAGAGCTCCTCGGCAGCTCTGTTGAAGCTGCCGGTCTCCGCCGAGACGACGGCGACGCGCATCTGCCAGGCATCCATCGGTCCCCCCAGACTTCCGTGACGCTCACAAGAAAGCGACTCCCCTTCCTGCAGGGTATCGTAAACCGCGTTGTCCGCATCGGCCCCCATGACCCCGAACTCGCGCGTGGCGCGAATGCTCCCCGGCATCCTCGAGCAATGCCCGGGAATCGACGTCCAGGTGGTCACGTTCGAGAACACCCCGACAGCACCCGGGAAATCCTGGCAAGCCTCGGAGAGGAAATCGACGTCGTCGCCGGCGTGTTCGGCCAGGCCTTCCTCCAGGACCACAGCTGCGAGGCAGTCGAGCTGTCGCGAGAGGAGCTGCGCTGCGCGGTGCCCATCGCCGACGCCTACTTGTCGAGCCTGCCGGTCGTCACTCTCGACGACCTGCACGGCCGTTCGCTCATGGTCATCCGGCGCGGGTGGAACCGCGACATCGACGCCCTGCGCGACGAGGTCCTTGCCCTCCACCCGCAGGTGAGGGTCGTCGACTACCCCCAGTTCCGGCTGGATGCGTTCAACCGCGCGCCGCCGGCGAGGACAGGGCGATCGTCTCGCTGGACATGTGGCGCGACGTGCAGCCCATGCTCAGGACGCTGCCGACCGACTGGGGCCTGAGCGTCTCATACGGGATCATGCACGCGCCCCGCCCCTCCGGGCAGGTCCGGGAGTTCCTGGACGCCCTGACGTCGCTGAGGGGCGAGAGCGCTTCCGACGATCCTGGCAATCCTGGCGACCCCGGCGATTCCGGCAGGCGAGCCTAGCCCTCCTGCCCGCCTCGTCCCGCCGGCTCGGCGCCACGGCCCTCGAGGGAGCGCGCCCGGTGACGCTCGACGAGCATCCAGACCGCGCCGACGACCACGACCGCACAGGCACAGGCGACGTAGAACCCCACCCGCGCGACTCCCCATGAGTAGTCGGGCCCGAAGAGCCGCGTGCCGCCGATGACGCCGCGGTCCCCGAGGTCCCAGCAGTATGCCGCGAACGCCCCGGCATCGAGCAGGGTGAACGCGATCAGCCCCACCGGCCTGCGGCGCAGCGCTGCGACGAGCCCGAGGATCGCAAAGAGCAGGATGAGGCCCGACAGGGCGAGGCAGATGATGCCGATGACCTGGGTGTCGCCCGTCTCGTTGAACGCCGCGTACCCGTACACGACGCCGAGCTCGACCAGGGACATGTCGGCCACGTCGGCGTTCGTCATACCCAGCTCGGGGATGCTCTCCTCGTCCGCGTACTCCAGCAGCAGGGCGCGGTCGTCCCCCGTCGTCGTGCCGAGCGGCAGAAAGAACGTCACGAATATCGCGACGATGCCGACGAGCGCGATGATTCTCGCGATCGAGGTCCGCCCACGCGCGGGCGACGGCGCGGCCCCGTGACCCCATTGGGCGATGCGCCCTCGCGCCGGCCGAGGCACGTCGCGGCGCGAATACCCCCTTGCGGCGATGGTCGGGGCCCTCCCCCTCGCATAGCGTTCGAGGCAGACGGCAGGCGCCCCGCCGGGGACACGCCGTCGCACTGCGACAGAGAGACGAAGGAGAGGCAATCATGGCAGCTGACGTCACGAGAAGGACCCTTCTGAAGGGCGCGGGGGCGATGGCGGCGGGCGCCGCAATCGCGGGGTCGGCGCAGGCGCTGGGCTCGGCCGCGGCGGGCTCCGGGGTCGCGAAGGCGGCCGAGTCCGCATCCGCGGACAAGCACGTCCCAGCCGCCGGCGACACCGCTGGCGGGGCCACCGCCGGCACGACCGCGGCGGTGTGGGGCGACGTCCTCAATCCGCAGGACACCAGCCAGGTCACGGACGAGTCGGGCTGCAAGGCGCTGTTCGAGCCGCTGAAGATCGCGGGCAAGACGATGCGCAACCGCTTCATGAAGAGCGCAGCCGGATCGGAGACCAACGAGGACCCCAACTGGCCCGACGACTTCTTCCTGGGCTTCTACGGCCGCATCGCCGACGGAGGCGCTGGCATGATCGCGGTCGAGTCGTCCAACACGCTGCCCACCGATGACGGCGAGTTCAACGGCTCGATCCCGCTCGACGCGCCCGGGTCGATGAAGTTCCTCGACCTGCAGTCCGACGACGGCATCCCCGCGCACGCCGCGATTGCCGACCGCATCCACCAGGGAGGTTCGCTGGTGCTGGGCCAGATGCTCGACATGCAGATGACCGCAGGCGGCGCCGGACAGAACAAGTACACCACCAAGATGGAGTCCTCCTACAACCCGGGCTACATGCAGTCCACCGACTCGGTCCGGCGCGAGATCGCCTACTTCGTCGACGCGGCGGAGCGCTACTACAAGGCGGGCTACGACGGCGTCGAGATCAACGCGGCGTGCAACCACTACTTCAGCTGCTTCCTGTCGCGCCACGACAACAACGTGCGCACCGACCAATATTCCGGCGCGTCAATCGAGAACCGCACGCGCGTCATCTGCGAGCTCATCGAGGGCATCCGGGAGCGCGTCGGCCAGGACTTCATCGTCCAGGTCCTGTACAACCCCGTCGAGGAGAACGTCGAGAGCCTCGGGCAGAACGACCTGTGCAACAACATCTACGAGGGCGACGAGATGGCCAAGTACTTCGAGGCGGCCGGCGCTTCGTCAATCCACGTGCGCTCGCACGCCTTCGGCCACCACGCGGGCGGGTACATGCCCGACCTGTTCCACATGTTCGAGCACGGCGACACGGGCTACGCCTCGGTCATGGACTTCAAGCAGCACTACTGCGGCCTGATGAAGGGAGACCACGAGGGCATGGGCGGCCTAGTGCCGATTGCCGAGAAGATCAAGGAGAACGTGAGTATCCCCGTGGGCGTCGTCGGGTTCAACGACCCGCGCATCGCGCCCGACTACTACAACTCGCTGATTGCCGACGGCAAGATCGACTTCGTCATCATGAACCGCCCGTTCATGGTCGACCCCGAGTACGTCAACAAGCTCCAGCAGGGGCGCTCCGACGAGATTCTCCCCTGCGCGCGCTGCATGACGTGCTTCCCGAGCCCCTTCGACTTCACGGTGCCGATGTACTGTCGCGTCAACGCGGCGCTGACGCGCGCGGGCAAGGACCTCATGCCCGAGGGATGGACGCCCGCCCCGGCGAGCGAGCCCAAGTCGGTCATGGTCATCGGCGGAGGCCCGGCGGGCATGGAGTGCGCGCGCGTCGCGGCCCAACGCGGCTTCGACGTGAGCCTCTACGAGCTGCAGGACGAGCTGGGCGGCAAGATGAAGATGGTCCAAAGCCTGCGCGGCCCCCACGAGCGCATCGAGGACCAGCGCGCGTTCCTCGTGCGGCAGATGAAGGTCAACGGCGTCAACGTCGTGACCGGCACCTCAGTCGACGCTGACCTGGTGGCGGAGAAGCGACCCGACATCGTCGTCGTCGCGACCGGCGGCACCACCGTCGGGCTCGACTCCATCGGCGCGACCGAGGGTGACAGCGTGACGGGCATGGTCAAGGTGATGTCGGACGTCCTGGGCGCCGACGGGACGATCGACTGCGGCGACTCGGTCGTGGTCATCGGCGGGCAGTACCAGGCATGCAACATCGTGGTCAAACTCATCAATCAGGGAGTCCGCAAGATTTACCAGCTCAACCCCGGGACCTCCGACGAGTGGTTCAAGTACGCGACCGTCTGGTACCAGCACCTGGGGGAGCAGTGGCTGCCGGCGCACGGCGTCAAGACGTTCCACGGCGTCACAATCGCCCAGGCCAGCGGGACGAGCGTGACCTTCACGACCGACGCTGGCGTCGAGATGACGCTCGACGTCGACACCGTGATCGACGCGCTGCCCATGACCAACAACATGAGCCTGTACGACCAGCTTCAGGGCTCGGCGAGCGAGGTCTACGCGGTGGGCGACGCACGCTTTGCCGGCAACATTGCCTACGCGGTGGCCGGCGCCAACCTGGTGGCTCGCAAGATGGGCGACGGCCAGGTCGACGAGAGCGCGTTCATCAACGAGTCGCTGATGCAGGGGGCCACCCCCACCGACGAATTCGGCCTGGACGCCCAGATTGCCGAGCAGGGAACGGACGGCGCCGAGGGAGGCGCCCCGGACGGCGCCCCCGCGGGCTTGCAGCCTGCCGACGCTCCCGTCGGGGCGTAGGCGGGGGGACCATCTCCACCGGCTGAGGGGCGCCGCGCCCCTCAGCCGAGCGAGCGGCTCACGAAGTCGAGGAGCTCCTCGCGCGAGGAGATGCCAAGCTTGCGGTAGATGTGCTTGCGGTGCGTCTTGACCGTGTTGGGCGAGATGGACAGGCGCTCGGAGATGAACGTCTCGCCGTGGCCCTGGGCGAGAAGCTCGAAGACGGTCGTCTCGCGCTCCGACAGGCCGTGGTCGCGGGCGATGCGCGCCGCCCATTCCTGCATGCTCTCGCCCGCCTGCGCCCGGGCGGCCTCGACCTGCTCGCGCTGCCGCCCCGAAAGCACGAACTGCCACACGAGCAGGGCCGCCAGGTAGGCGACGATCAGCGTCGTCGCAACCAGCTTGACGCCGAACGAGTCGAGCGCCGACCCCGCCAGGACGCCCGCGGCGAGCGCAGCCGCCCACGCCGCGCGCGCCACGCACGTCGCCGGGTCGGACGGGCGGCCGCCCTCCCGGCACGCCTGGGCGATGGCGGTCCACGCCACCACGAAGAACGACATCAGGCACACGGTCCAGAACACGCCCGACGTGACGAACATCTCGCCGACGCCGACCAGCGAGAGGAACGGGTCTGCGACCAGCAGCAGGGCGCCTACCGGCATCGCGACGCGGTAGAGCGCGCCGAACCCCACCTGCCGGGAGAGCCTGCCGCCGAACACCGCGAGCGCGGCCATGAGCAGGGCGACTGCCCACGCCACGCACGTCTCGAGCCCCCACGCGTAGAAGACCGCCTCGGAGTAGGCGCGCCAGAACACGCCCAGCAGGAACGCGAAGACCGCCTGCCCGGCGACCGCCCCCCACAGGTACGACGCCATCTGGCGGGAGTCCGCGCGCTCGGGTTCCGCCTCCCGCGGCCCCTCGCCATCCCGTCCCTGCCGCTGCGGGCACGCCGACCGCACCGCGCCCGAGGCCTTTGCCCGTCCCGCGTCGCAGACGCCCTCCCCGGGCGCGCCCTTAGCGCGCCCCATCCCGAGACAGAGAGCCCCCTGGCGCAGCTCGGCGGCGAGCAGCGCGAGGCACAGCGCCTGACAGGCGCTCCAGACGAGCGGGTGGACGAGCGCCGCACCCGCCGAGGCCAGCGCAGGCAGCAGGCTGAGGGTGACGCCGAGCGCGCAGGACACCGGGGCGTGCGCGAGGCACCGGCGCGTCCCCAGCGACGCGTACACGCGACCCCACAGCAGCGCTGCCAGCGTGTTCGCTGCGCCCATGGCCGCCCCGCTCGCGACGGCGAGGGCGAGCGGCTGGGCGGGTGCCCGCCCGACGGAGCCATGCGCCCATGCGAGGGCGAGGCCCACCGCCGAGAGCAGCGCGCACACCGCGAGCGGCGCGCCCCAAGGGCGCGCCGGGCGCCCGGAATCGCCTTCCGGGCAAGCCGCGGGCGCGGCGGATGCGTCCCGACGCCCGGCGCGAGACCCCACCGCCAGCCACAGGAGCGCGCAGGCAAGCGCGCCGGCGAGGAACGCCAGCAGCTCCGCGACATGGAAGGGGACCCCCTGGGGATGGCCGGCGTCCGCGGCGACGTTCGCAGGGGAGAACGCGTTCAGGAGCATGAGGTCACTTGCGACCAGGAAGCCCAGCCCGAGCAGGCGCGCGTCGAGGTGACCCGCCGGCTCGCTCTCGGCTCGTTCGATTCTGGCCTCCAGAGACTCCATGCGCTCCCTTTTCCGCTGGTTGCGCGCCGCGTGCGACTCCCCGCCCAGAGGCGGACGCCCGTCGCCGCCCAACGCGCCCGCCAGTATAGGGCCCAGCGCGCAGGCGCCGCCGTCGCCTGGACACGGAAACCGGAGCGGCTTCGAGCCTCCGGATTTACCGCGCTGCCACGGCGCGGCGACGGTCCCTCGTGGCGCGCAGGCACAGCACCGAGCCGATGGCCAGCGGCACGCCGGCGGCCACCGTGAGGCTGACGCCCGCGCCCATCGCGGGCAGCGCGGGGATGCCCTGCATCATGCCGTAGACGTACGGCAGCAGCCAGAACAGCCACACGCCGACGCTCAGGCGATGGAAACTCGCGCGCATGCGGGCGCTGCCGCGCACGAGCGTGAACGTCGCCCACGAGGCGTGGAAGAGCATCAGGGCGAAGGCCAGCGCGCCGGTTACCGCGTGCACCGACAGGGCGCCCGCCCCGCCCATCCCGCCGGCGGCGGCCGACATCAGCGTGGTGCCGGTCGCGTCGCACGCGAGGCCGGCCCAGAACAGGGCAACGTGCGGGACGCGCAGCTCGCCGGAGGAGCGTTCCCAGAAGACGCCGATGGTGTACAGGACGAGGGCGACCGAGATGGTGCCGGCCGCCGCCATGATGATGGGGCTCATGTCTGTTCCTACCTCCGATGAATCGATGCGACGATCGCATGCGGGGCGCGCCGGGGCGCCCCGCCGTTCGTTTCCGTTGACGCAATTCATGCTAATGAGGTAGGAAATGAACATCCACGCCGTGATGTTCACGGGTGGCACGGCCTCCACAATTCGGCAGGCGCGGGGGCGGCGCCGCGGTCAACCCGGCCCGCCTGAGGCAATGCCGGCGCAAGGGGGTCGCGGCTTCCGGCAGCGCGCACCGCGGCGGGGAGTCGCCCCCGCCCCGGCGCCGCCGCCCGGAGGTGGGCCGCCCTACGCGGAGTGGGTGGCCTCGGCCATCTCCCGCACGTAGTCGGCGACCGGGCCCACGCAGCCCTGCCCGAGCTCCCCAATCATGCGGACGATCGCCGAGCCCACGATCGCGCCGTCGGAGGCGGCAGCCATCGCGCGTGCCTGCTCGGGCGTCGAGATGCCGAAGCCCACCGCCGTCGGGACGTCGGTCACCGCGCGCACGTGGCCCACCATCTCGCCCACGTCGCCGGTGATCTGCGAGCGCACGCCGGTGACGCCCAGCGAGCTGACGCAGTAGACGAACCCGCGCGCCGCCGACGCGATCTGGCGGATGCGCTCGTGGGAGGTCGGCGCAATCAGCGACACCAGCTCCAGGCCGGCGGCGCCCAGCGGCTCGGCGAACTCGGCCTTCTCCTCGAAGGGGACGTCGGGCAGGATGACACCGGCAATGCCCGCCTCGGCCGCGTTGGCGGCGAAGCGCTCGATCCCGTAGCTGAACAGCACGTTGGCGTAGGTCATGAACACCAGCGGCACGTCGACCCGGGGGCGCACCCGGCGCACCATCGCGAGGACGTCGTCGGTCGTGACGTGTCCGGACAGGGCTCGGACGTTGGCCTGCTGGATCGTGGGGCCCTCGGCCATCGGATCGGAGAAGGGGATTCCCAGCTCGATGAGGTCGGCGCCGGAGCGTGCCATCTCGACGACGAGCCGCTCGGTCACGTCGAGCGAGGGGTCGCCGCAGGTCAGAAACGGGATGAACGCCTTCTTTCGGGTGCCGTCGGGGGCGGTGAACGCCGCCGCAATCGACGGGGCGCCGGCGGGGGTGGTCAGCGCGGGCGCGGCGGGCGACGAAGAGCCGGCCGTCTGGTTGGTGCTAGTCATGCAGGTCCTCCCCTCGGTAGCGGGCGATCGCGGCGACGTCCTTGTCGCCGCGGCCCGAGAGCGTGACGATGATCGACTGGTCGGAGCCCATGGTGGGCGCGAGCTTCATCGCGTATGCCACGGCGTGGGCGCTCTCGATCGCCGGGATGATGCCCTCGGTGCGCGAGAGGTACTCGAACGCGTCGACGGCCTCGTCGTCGGTCACCGGCACGTACTCGGCGCGCCCGGAGTCGCGCAGCGCGGCGTGCTCGGGGCCCACGCCGGGGTAGTCCAGGCCGGCGCTGATCGAGTACACCGGGGCGATCTGGCCGTACTGGTCCTGGCAGAAGTAGCTCTTCATGCCGTGGAAGATGCCGAGCTTGCCGGTGGCCATCGTCGCCGCCGTCAGCGCGGTGTCGACCCCGCGCCCGGCCGCCTCACAGCCAATCAGGCGCACGCCCTCGTCGCCGATGAAGTGGTAGAAGCTCCCGATCGCGTTGGACCCGCCTCCCACGCACGCCAGCACCGCCGCGGGCAGCTTGCCCTCGGCCTGCAGGATCTGGGCGCGCGCCTCGCGGCTGATGACGGCCTGGAAGTCGCGCACCATCGTGGGGAACGGGTGCGGCCCCATGCAGGACCCCAGGCAGTAGTGGGTGTCGTCGATCCTGCGCGTCCACTCGCGGAAGGTCTCGCTCACCGCGTCCTTGAGCGTGCCCGTGCCGGTCGAGACGCCGCGCACCTCCGCGCCCAGCAGGCGCATGCGGTAGACGTTGAGCGCCTGCCGCTCCATGTCCTTCTCGCCCATGTAGACGACACACTCCATGCCGAACAGCGCCGCCGCCGTGGCCGTGGCCACGCCGTGCTGACCGGCCCCCGTCTCGGCGATCAGCCGGGTCTTGCCCATCCTCTGGGCCAACAGCGCCTGGCCCAGGACGTTGTTGATCTTGTGCGCGCCGGTGTGGTTGAGGTCCTCGCGCTTGAGGTAGACCTTGGCCCCGCCCAGGTCGGCGGTCATGTTCGCGGCGAAGTACAGCCGCGAGGGCCTGCCGGCGTAGTCGTCGAGCAGCTTGGTCAGCTCGGCGTTGAACGCGGGGTCGTCCTTGTAGCGGTCATATGCCCGCTCCAGCTCGCTCACCGCGGCCATCAGCGTCTCGGGGATGTACTGGCCCCCGTGGATGCCGAAGCGCCCGCGCGAGGTGGGTGAATTGCTCATCGTTCAGCTCCCTTCGCCGCGGCGACCGCCGCGGCCATCTTGATCGGATCCTTGGCGCCGTCCGTCTCGACGCCCGAGCTCATGTCGACACCCCAGGGGCGGGCGCCCGCCCGCGCCGCGGCCCTCAGCGCCAGCGCGACGTTGTCGGGTCCGAGCCCGCCCGCCAGCACGTACGGCCGCGTGACGCCCGCCAGCAGGCCCCAGTCGAACGGGCGGCCCTGCCCGCGGCCGCCGTCGAGCAGGATGAGGTCGGCGGCGCTGGCGTCGGCGCGCTCCACGTCGTCCGGCCCCGCCACGAGAAACCCCTGGATGACGGGCACCCCCGCGGGCAGGGTCGCGCGCAGGCGCCGCAGGTATGCGTCGTCCTCGTGGCCGTGGAGCTGCACCACGTCGACGCCCGCGGCGACCGCGAGCCCCACCAGCTCGGGCGGCTCGTCCACGAACACGCCCACCGCCGCGACGCGCGGGTCGAGCGCCGCCAGCAGGTCGACGAGCACCTCGAACCCCACGCTGCGCCGCGACGACGGCACGTCCACGACGAACCCCGCCATGTCGGGCGCGGCGGCGTTGGCGGCCTCCACGTCGCGCGGGCGCGTGAGCCCACACAGCTTGACGGCGACCGGCGCCGTCGGCGCGGCGGGGCCGTCCCCGGCCCGCGGGCGGTCGGCCCGGGCGCCAACGAGCAGCGCGCGGGCGTGCTCGGTCGCCAGCCTGCGGTCCCTCATCGCCGCCCGCCTCCCCCCTGGCCAGAGACGCCGCCCTGCCGGACGGGGGTGTCGGGGCGAACCCGCCCGGCCGCCTCCCACGCGGCGGCGCGCATCCGCCCGAGCAGCGCCGGGCGGTCGGGGGCGCGCATCAGGAACTCCCCCACCAGCGCGGCGTCGGCCCCCATGGCGGCGACGGTCGCCACGTCGTCGAGGCTCGACACGCCGCTCTCGGCGACGTAGACGCACTCGGGGGGCACCATCTCGCGCAGGCGCCGCGCGTGGTCGAAGTCGACCGAGAAGTCGCGCAGGTCGCGGTTGTTGACGCCCACCACCCGGGCCCCGCTCGCGAGCGCCCGCTCGAGCTCGGGGGCCGTGTACGCCTCGACCAGCGCGGCGATGCCCAGCTCGTCGCAGACGCGCTGGAACGCGACGAGCTGCTCGTCGGAGAGGATGCCCACGATCAGCAGGGCGGCGGAGGCGCCGGCAATGCTCGCCTGGTAGAGCATGTACTCGTCGACGACGAAGTCCTTGCGCAGCACCGGCACCGAGACTGCGCCCGCGACGGCGCGCAGGTCGTCGAGCGAGCCGCGGAAGAAGTCCGGCTCGGTCAGGCAGCTCACCGCCGCCGCACCGCCCGCCTCGTAGTCCGACGCGATCGCGACCGGGTCGTAGTCCCGCGCGATCTGGCCGCGCGAGGGCGACGCCTGCTTGCACTCGCAGATCAGCGACAGCCCCGGGCGGCGCAGCGCGCGCTCGAAGTCGCGCCCCGGCTCGACCC
>CAIFEU010000012.1 GCA_903789505.1 uncultured Coriobacteriales bacterium | reverse complement strand
CCCGCGCAGCACGCGCGCGCTCTCCCGCGCCATCTCCGAGAGCCGGGCGCGCTGGGCGGGCTCGCTCAGGGGGAAGCCCGCCAGCAGGGCGTCGTCGCGCGCGCCCTCGCATGCCGTGCCCCCGCGCGCCGTCATCGCGCGCCTCCCTGCGCCAGCTCCGCGCGGATGCGCTCGGTCGCCGCCTGCGTGCCCGCCTTGGCGCGCTCGACGTCGATGGTGGGCCACTCGCCGTCGCGGTAGACCACGACGCCGTCGCACATCGTGAGCACGACCTCCGCCCCCGTGGAGGAGTACACGAGGTTGGCGAGCATGTCGGTGACGGGCCACATCGAGGGTCCCGAGGTGTCGAGCACGCACAGGTCCGCCTTGAAGCCCTCGCGCACCAGCCCGCAGTCGTCCCTTCCCTGCGCGAGCGCCCCGGCACGGGTCGCGGCGCGCAGCGCCTGCGCGGGCGTCACCACGCTCGGGTCCTTCGAGGACCCCTTGTACACGGTCGCGAGCAGGTACATGTCGCGGAACATGTCGTGCGCGTTGTTGCTTGCGGGCCCGTCGGTGCCCAGGGCCACCCTCATGCCGCGCTCGAGCATCCGCGGCACGGGCGCGAAGCCGCTGGCGAGCTTCATGTTGCTCGCCGGGTTGCACGCCACCGTGACGCCGTGCTCCTGCAGGATGTCCATGTCTGCCTCGTCGACCCACACGCAGTGGGCCGCGACCGTGGGCGAGTCGAACACGCCGCAGTCCGCGAGGAACTCCACCGGCGAGCGACCCTGGTGCCGCTCCCGGCAGCCCGCCACCTCCGACGCCGTCTCGGAGACGTGGACGTGCATGATTGCGCCGAGCTCGCGCGTCCTCTCGGCTACAGCGCGGCAGACGGGCTCGTTGTTGGTGTACTCGGCGTGGATGCACATGTCCGCCTTGATACGGCCCTGCGCCGCCCCGTCCCAGTCCGAGAACAGGTGCTCGTTTGCGGCGTACTCCTTGATCTTGCGGTAGTCGGTCTCGCCGAACGCGGTGAGGCCGCGGCTGACGTTGCACTTCACGTGCGCGTCGCGGACGGACTCGCACCGAGCATCGTCGCAGTAGTACATGTCCGAGAAGCTCACGCAGCCGTAGCGCACCATCTCGGCAATCGCGAGGTCGGTCGCCCAACGCGCGTCCTGGTCTGTGATGCGCGCCTCGAAGGGGAAGACGCGGTCGTTGAGCCAGCTCTGCAGCGGGAGGTTCTCGGCGTAGCCGCGCAGCAGGGTCATCGGGGCGTGGGCGTGCGCGTCGTACAGGGCTGGCATCAGCTGCCTCCCGCGCCCGTCGTAGCGCCCGTCGTAGGCGTCGGCGTCGGCGGGCTCCCCCGTCCCCACGTAGGATATCCTGTCCCCCCTGACGCCCACGAACGCGTCGCGGCGCCATGCCATGTCCTCGTCGATAAGGTCGATGTGCTCGAAGAGCAGGGAGGGCTCCCCGGTTGACTCGGCTCCAGCCATGTTGCCCGCCTTTCCCCGGGGCTCGCTCGCGCGGCCCGGCGTTGCGTCGAATTGCCCGGCAAATGCATGGCTATCCTACGTCCGCGCGCGTGCCGGCGCCGCCGGGCGTGGCGCGACCCGGCAATCCACACGGCGGCACCCCTCGGGTGCGCCCGTGCCGGCAGCTCGGCACAGGGGAGCGAAGCCGGTCCGCGGGAGCCTGAAGGCGACCGGGATGTTTGTGACCGCTTTGCGACGCGGCCGGGGCCCTGGAGCGCTCTGGGGGCGGGCGCGGGCCAAGGTGCGGTATCCTAGCCGCAGGCCATGACGGAGAGGTACCTGCGTCGTGTGCACCCGGAACAGAGAGGCGGGCCGCAAGGCTGCAAGCCCGCCCGACGGTGCGACGCGGGGCGTTCGCTCCACCAGCCGCGAGCTGAAGGGGACCTTGGCGCGCCTCGGCGTGCCCGTCGCGTCCCTGCGTAGGCGAGCCGTCCAGCCCCCGAGACAGGGCCCAAGAGCGGGTGAGGCGGACCAGACAGCCGCCTCGCCAATCAAGGTGGTACCGCGGTCAACTCCGTCCTTGAGCAACAATCTGCCGGGGACGGATTTTTTCTATCTTCGGCCTGACTGGGGCCCGCCGCCCCATGAAGGGATGTGCGCATGTCTGTATTCGACGACCTGAAGGACATCCGCGAGCGCGCGCTCGAGCAGATCGCGCGCAGCGCCGACCTCAAGACCCTCGATGCGGTGCGCGTCGCAGTCGCCGGCAAGAAGGGCGAGCTCACGAGCGTCCTGCACCAGATGGGCAGCGTGCCCGCGCCGGACCGCCCGCGGGTCGGCAAGCTCGCCAACGAGGTCCGCGCCAGCATCGAGGAAGCGCTCGACGCGCGCAGGGCCGCTCTGGAGCGCAGCGAGCTCGAGCGGCGGATGGCAGCGCAGGCGGTCGACGTCACGCTGCCTGGCCGCACGCGCCCGCTGGGTCACGAGGCGCTCGTGAACTCCATCATCGAGGAGGCGCAGGACTTCTTCTGCGGGATCGGCTACACGGTCGTGGACGGCCCGCGGGTCGAGACGGAGTACTACAACTTCACGGCGCTCAACACGCCGGCCGACCACCCGAGCCGCTCCGCGCGCGACACGTTCTACGTCGTCGACGAGTCGGCGGGCGCGGACGGCCTGCCCACCAGCGGCGTCATAGGCGAGTCGAACGTCCTGCTTCGCACGCAGACCTCAGGCGTCCAGGTGCACACGATGGAGACCTCCGAGCCGCCGATCTACATGATCTGCCCGGGCACGGTCTTCCGCCCCGACGCCGCCGACCCCAACCACCTTCCCCAGTTCCACCAGATCGAGGGGCTGGTCGTCGACCGCGGCATCACGTTCGGCGACCTCAAGGGGACGCTCGACGCCTTCACGCGGGCGATGTTCGGTGCTGACCGCAAGACCCGCTACCGCCCGCACTTCTTCCCGTTCACGGAGCCCAGCTGCGAGGTCGACGTGTCGTGCGGCGTGTGCGGCGGCACGGGCTGCAGGTTCTGCAAGCACACCGGCTGGCTCGAGATCCTCGGCTGCGGGATGGTCGACCCCAACGTGCTGCGCATGAGCGGGATCGACCCCGAGGTGTACTCGGGCTTCGCGTTCGGCATCGGCGTGGAGCGCGTCGCCTGTCTGCGCTACGACCTGCCCGACCTGCGCGCGCTCGTGCAGGGCGACATGCGCTTCATCCGGCAGTTCTAGCGCCGGGCAGCACCCCCCCTCGGGGTGCGGCAGCGCGGCGACCCGCCAACCCCACGCGCGGCAGGCAGCGTCCGACCCGCGCGGACCGAACAACGGAAGGAGCGCGCAGATGCGCGTCAGCTACGAATGGCTCAAGACGATGGTCGACGTCCCGCAGGACGCCCGCGACCTCGTGGAACAGTACACCAGGACCGGCACCGAGGTCGAGGCGCTCGACACGGTGGGCCAGGCCCTCGACAACGTCGTCACCTCGAAGATCGTGTCCAAGCAGCCCCACCCCGACTCCGACCACCTGTGGGTCACGATGGTCGACGTGGGCGACCGCAACCTGGGCGCCGACGGCAGGCCCGCGCCGCTGCAGGTGGTGTGCGGCGCGCAGAACTTCGAGGTGGGCGACCACACCGTCACCGCGCTGCCCGGCGCCGAGCTGCCCGGCGGGGTGAGGATCGAGAAGAGCAGGCTGCGCGGCGTGACGTCGTTCGGCATGAACTGCTCGGCGCGCGAGCTCGGCCTGGGCTCCGACCACTCCGGCATCATGATCCTGCCTGCGGACGCGCCGGTGGGCGTGCCTGCGTCGCAGTACCTCGGCCTGTCCGACGTCGTGATCGACTGCGAGATCACGCCCAACCGCCCGGACTGCCTGTCGATGGTGGGCATGGCGCGCGAGACCGGGGCGATCCTCGACGAGGACGTGCGCTTCGATCTCCCCAAGGTCCAGCGCGAGCAGGGAACGCCCGCGCAGGACTCGGTGAGCGTCACGATCGAGGACCCGGAGCTGTGCCAGCGCTACGTCGCGCGCGTGGTCCGCGGGGTCAAGATCGGCCCGTCCCCCGAGTGGCTCGCCCGCAGGGTCATGGCGGCTGGGTCGCGCCCGATCAACAACGTGGTCGACGTCACCAACTACGTGATGTACCTCACCGGCCAGCCCCTGCACGCCTTCGACCTGGGCAAGCTCTCGCACGACGAGCGGGGTCGCGCCCACATCGTCGTGCGCGCCGCCCGCGAGGGCGAGCAGATCGAGACGCTCGACGGCAAGACGCGCGCGCTGACGCCCGACATGGCGGTCATCACCGACGACGGGAAGACCCCGGTCGCGCTGGCGGGGGTCATGGGCGGGATGAACTCCGAGATCGACGAGGGGACCGTCGACGTCCTGCTCGAGGCCGCGGCGTTCTCCTCGGGGCACATCTCCCGCACGAGCCGCAACCTGCAGCTGATGTCCGAGGCATCGATGCGCTACGAGCGCGTCGTCGACCGTGCGGGCTGCCGCGACGTCGCCGACGTCGCCTGCGCCCTGTTCGAGCAGTGCTGCGGGGCGACGGTCGCCCCGGGCTGCGTCGACGAGTACCCCGTCCCGCTGGAGCTGCCGCGCCTGACGCTGCGCTGCGAGCGGCTTCGCCAGATGATGGGCGCGCCGATCACCGACGAGTTCGCCGCTCACAGCCTCGAGCGCCTGGGGTGCTCAGTGACGCCGGGGGACCAGCCGCACGTCTTCGACGTCATCCCCCCCTCGTATCGCCCCGACCTCCCTCGCGAGGTCGACCTGTACGAGGAGGTCGTTCGTCTGTGGGGCGAGGGGGACATCGAGCCAACGATCCCGGCGGCGCGCAACCACCTCGGCGGCCTCACGACCGAGCAGCGCCGGCTGCGCCTCGCCGGGGCGACGCTGCGCGCGAGCGGCCTCAACGAGACGATCAACTACAACTTCGTGCCGGAGGACGACCTGGCGCGCGCCCGGATGGACGGCCTGGAGGGCATGGGCATCCCGGTCCGGCTGATGAGCCCGATGTCGTCCGACATGGCGGTCATGCGCCGCTCCATGATCCCGGGGCTGCTGCGCAACGTCGCGTTCAACCAGGCGCACGGCGTCGGCGACGTCGCCCTGTACGAGGTCGGCAGGCTGTACTTCGGGCGCCCGGGCAAGGCCCAGCCCAAGGAGCGCACCTACGTCTCCGGGGTGCTCGCGGGGTCCTGGAGCGACCAGACCTGGTATGAGCGTCCCCGCCAGCTCGACTTCTTCGACGCGAAGGGGGCGGTCGAGAACCTGCTCGACGCGTTGCGCATCGTCAAGGCGCGCTTTGAGCCCGCCGACCCCGCCGACGCCCCGTTTGCCCAGCCGGGCCGCGTCGCCACGGTCACGGCGTCCGGCCGTCGCCTGGGCTGGGTCGCCGAGCTGCACCCGCAGGTCGTTGCCGCGTTTGACGCGGAGGGCGCCGTCGCCGCGTTCGAGCTCGACCTGGAGGCGCTGATCGCGCTCTCGGCCTCCGAGCTGCCCTATCGTGACGTCCCGCAGCTGCCCTCGGTCGACATGGACCTCGCGCTCGTCGTCGACGAGAGCGTCTCCTACGAGCGGCTCATGCAGGCCATCACGAGCGCCGGCGGCAAGTCGCTCGACTCGGTGCGCCTGTTCGACGTCTACCGCGACCCGGTCCATGTGGGCCCGCACAGCAAGTCCATGACGTTCGCGCTCAAGTACCGCGCCGCAGACCGCACGCTCACCTCGCAGGAGGCCGAGGCGCTCCACGCGCGTCTCGTCAAGAAGGTGTGCGCCGCCACGGGCGCGAAGGTGAGGGGGGAGTAGACCATGGCAGCCGACCGCCCGCGTCCCGAGGGCTCCGACCGCGTCTCGGAGACGATGCGCGCCCGCACCCGCACGATGAGCACGGACGGGACGAGCGAGTTCTCGGCCGTCGACTACCAGGCGCCCGATTCGTCCGTCTTCGACGCGGAGAGCAACAGCCGCACCAAGGTCGACGACGACACGATCGGGCGCCTGGACAAGCGGGCGGTCGGCGTCTCCTCGCTGCGCGAGACGGTCGCCGCGCGCGACGGTCAGGGGGAGGGGCGCGACCCCTCTGCCGCGGGCGCCACTACCGACGGCGCGCGCGGGAGGAGGGACCAGCGCTCCCAGCGTCCGATGAGCAGACGCAAGCTGGTCACGATCATCGTGTGCGTGGTCGTCCTCGCGGCGGCGCTGATCGCGGGGGCGTGCGCCCTGTTCGTCTCGGCCCTCGAGTCGCTCAACCAGCCGAGCGACGGCGCGGACTCCGCCTCCTACGCCACCGACCAGTACGTGCTCATCGCCCAGAGCGACGAGACGGGACAGCTCGCCCAGGCATACATCGCCTACGTCGACTCCATCAACGGCCGCACCGAGCTGTGCAGGCTCGACCCCCGCACGATGACCTCGACCTCGCAGACGACGGGCACGCTCGCCTCCGACGGCAGCGTCGAGACGCTCTCCGAGGTCTGGGCGGCGCGCGGCCTGGACGGGCTGGTCCGCAGCGTTGAGACGATGGGGGGCATCGACATCGTCGGCGGTATGAGCGTAGACTCTTCGCAGATGGAGCAGATCCTCGACCTCGCGTCCGATGCGGAGACGCAGGTCGCCACGTCCGACCTCGCGTCGTCGATCGCGTCCTCGCAGTCCGGGGACGCGGCCCTCTCCAAGTCGGCGATTCGCGGCCTGCTCGTGACCATCAAGGACATCGGGCCCGACGGCTACGTGCTGCTGACCGCCCCGACCTCCGAGCAGGACAACTCCGGCACGACGGACCTGCAGCTCGACTACGACCGCTGGACGGTCATGCTCGGCGGGATGAGGGACACGGCGCAGGAGGTCAGCGCCTCATGAGGCCCGCGCGCCGCGTCCCACGACCTGGCGCGGCGCACGCACGACGGCCGGGGCGCGAAGCCCCGGCGGGACGCTAGAAGAGAGAGTGGCATGGCAGACGACAGCACGATAGGCAGCAACCAAGCGGCGAACGCCCCCGTCCCCGAACCCGCGGGCGACGAGACGGTTCGCATGAGCCCGGTCGACATGGCCCGGGCCTCCGCCGACGCGCCCGCGGCGGCGGGGGTGCCCGACCCCGCTGAGCAGGCGGGCGCTGCCGACCGGACGCAGGTGCTGACCTCGCCCGCGGCGGACACCGCCGGGCAGGCAGCCCGCCCGGAGACGCACGCAGCCCAGCCCGTCCAGCCCACCTCCTCCATCCCCGAGGACGACATCGAGCGCATGGCGATGCAGCTCGCCGGCGAGCAGCCCGAGCGCCGGCAGGCGCGCGAGGCGGTCGCCACGATGGTGATCCCCACCGTGCGCCACGAGGAACCCGACGGCCCCAAGCCGGTCGTCATCAAGGGCGGCCCACGCCGCGTCGTGCGCGCCGACGGGCTCGCGCCGGAGACCGGGCAGGCGGTCGGGCAGCGACGCTTCCGCCTCTCGAGCGGCCATGAGATGTTCCAGCGCCAGCGGCGCATCTCGCGCACGACGGCGTCGATCATCGGCATCGCGTGCATCCTGCTCGCCGCCGCGGTGGTCGTCGGGGTGTGGCGGTTCTCGAACTACTCCGCCACGCTTCACGAGCAGAGGTCGTTCGTCGACACGACGCTGTACGACGGCTCGCTCTCGGTCACGCCCGCGGCGGACGGGGGGTACTACACGGTGGTCTTCGTCACCTCGACCCCGACCAACGAGCAGCAGATCGGCGACCTGTCCCAGATCGTGATGTACCGCACGGCGGAGCGGCCGGACAGCAGCTCGTTCTCGCAGGTCATTCAGGTCAACGTCCCCGTCAACCTCGCCGTTTCGGTCACGTCGAGCGACGGCACCTCCTCGACTGCCCCCATCTCGGACGTGCTCTCGTCGACCGGCATCACGCGCGCGCTCACGGGCATCGACTCGGCGTTCGGCCTGCGCGTCTACAACGTGATCGTCACCAGCTCCGACTACTACGGCGACCTCGAGCGGCTGCTGACCGGCCAGCAGCAGGCGTCGGACTACGACGCGGGCGGCCTGCTGGGCCACGTCCGGTCCAACCTGAGCACGCAGGGAATCGTGGACTACGCCTCCAAGGTGGGCGCCGCGGTGGGCACGGGCATCGTCTCGTTCGACGCGCCGACGACCGCCGTCACGACGACATCAGGACAGTCCCTGGTCACGGGCTCCTCGACGGAGTATCTGGCGGCGCTCAACAGCGTGCTCGCCGGCGGCAGCGCCGTCGTGGCGACGGAGCCCGCGGCGACGGCCCAGGTCGAGCTCGACGAGCAGGGCAACCCCGTCGGCACCCAGTACGACGAGGCCGGCAACCCGATCCTCGACCAGGCGGCGCAGGAGCAGGCGGGCGTCGTCGACCAGACCGGCCAGGCGGCGGACGCGGGCACGGTGGCCGCGGCATGACGAGCCCCTCTCAGGACGGCGCCGTGACGGCGGGCGAGGCGCCCAAGGTCAGCGTCATCATGCCGGTGTACAACGTGGAGCGTTACGTCGGGCGGGCGATCGAGTCGATCCTGGCGCAGACGCTGGGCGACTTCGAGTTCCTGGTCGTCGATGACGGGTCGCAGGACTCCTCCGGCAGGATCTGCGACTCCTATGCCGAGCGCGACGCGCGCGTCTGCGTGTTCCATCGCCCCAACTGCGGGGCGCCGGCGGCGCGCAACTTCGCGATGGACCATGCGCGCGGGACCTACCTGTACTTCCTCGATTCCGACGACTGGGCTGAGCCCTCCATGCTCGAGGACATGTACCGACTGGGCGTGGAGAACGACCTGCAGCTGGTCGTCGCCGGCTTCTACATCGACACCTACGGCTCCCGCGGCGAGCAGGACTGCCTGCGCGAGAAGCATGCGGTCGGGTCGGTCGTCTTCGACGACAGGCAGGCGTTCCGCGAAGGCGCCTACGCGATGTTCGACACCAACCTGCTGTACCCGCCCTGGAACAAGCTCTACCGGCGCGACTACGTCGAGGCAAACGGCCTTCGCTTCCCGCAGACGTTCTGGGACGACTTTCCGTTCGTCCTGTCCGTCATCCGCGACGTCGAGCGGGTGGGCGTGACCGAGAGCGCCTACTACCACTTCATCCGCGCGCGGGCCGACTCCGAGACCGCGCGCTACCGCAGGGGCATGTACGAGAAGCGCGAGGACGAGCACCGCTGGATGCTCGACCTGTACGAGCACTGGGGCGTCAGCGACGAGCGCAGCATGGAGGTCGTCTACCGACGCTACGCCGAGCGCCTGGTGGGGTGCATCGAGAACGCGTGCAACCCCGCGTCGGGCGACACGCGGCGCCAGATGCGCCGGATGGTCGCCTCCATGATATCGACGCCGCAGGCGAAGCTCGCGGTGAGCCGCACCGTCCCGCGTTCGACGATGATGCGCGTGATGCTGTGGCCCATCCGCGGCCAGCACCCCTGGGTGGCGTACAAGGAGGGGCGCCTCATCTCGTTCGTGAAGCGTCACTTCGGGCTGCTGTTCGCGCGGCTCAAGGCGAGCCGCTAGCTCGTCGTCACCGCCGCACCCGGACGCGCAGGGGGTGCGGCGTGCCCGCGCCGCAAGGGGGTGACCCCGCGCGGGCATGCCGCCGGCAGCCCCTCGCCTCGGCTCGCCCCCCGTCGTTGAACGGGCGAAATCGCCGGTCGTACGGCATGTGTTAGCGCAGTGTTGGTGGTCTTCGAGCAGGAAACACGTATGACATTGCGCTCCGATATATAACGTAACAATCACCCGGCCCGGCCGCGGCGGCGACGCGGCGGGCGTGTTGGTCTGTGAAGGTTCGAGCGCCGGGAGGCGGTAATGAAGCCACTGCACATCATGGACACCACGATTCGCGATGGCCAGCAGTCGCTGTGGGCGACGCGCATGACCATCGGCGACATGCTGCCCATCCTTCCCAAGATGGACCAGGTCGGCTATTGGGCTATCGAGGCGTGGGGCGGCGCGACGTTCGACTCCTGCCTGCGCTTCCTCGACGAGAACCCGTGGGAGCGCCTGCGCTCCATCAAGAAGAACTGCCCCAACACGCCGCTGTCGATGCTGGTGCGCGGGCAGAACCTCGTGGGGTACCGCCACTACTCCAAGGACGTCATCAACCACTTCATCTCCGCCTCCCATCGCAACGGGGTCGAGGTCTTCCGCGTCTTCGATGCGCTCAACGACATCCGCAACGTCAAGGACTGCGCCGAGGCGATCAAGGCGTGCGGCGGCATCTTCGAGCCCGCGATCAGCTACACCGTGAGCCCGGTGCACACGATGGACTCCTACATCGACTACGCGGTTGCCCTCAAGGAGCTCGGTGCCGACACCATCGCGATCAAGGACATGGCGGGTCTGCTGACCCCCTACCGCGCCGCGCGCCTCACCGAGGCGCTCAAGGACGCCACCGACCTCCCGATTCACCTGCACTGCCACTATGTGGGCGGCATGGCGCCGGCGAACTACATCAAGGCGGTCGAGGCGGGCGCATCCATCGTCGACACCGCCAGCGCCCCGCTCGCGTTCGGCAACTCGCAGCCGGCCGTCGAGATGATGGTCGCGGCGTTCAAGGAGTCGGGCTACGACACCGGCATCGACCTCGACCTCCTGTTCGAGATTGCCGACTACTGGGAGCAGGTGCGCCTGCGCGGGCACTACAAGCGCGGCATCTCCACGCTGGTGCACATGCAGGTCTACAAGCACCAGATTCCCGGCGGCATGATGAGCAACCTCGTCTCTCAGCTCGAGACCCAGCACGCGAGCGACCGGCTCGCCGACGTGATTGAGGAGATTCCGCGCGTCCGCGCCGAGGTCGGCTTCCCGCCGCTCGTGACGCCCATGAGCCAGATCGTCGGCACGCAGGCAGTGCTCAACGTGCTGACCGGCAAGCGCTGGAGCGTCGTCACCGCGGAGATGAAGAACTACCTGTGCGGCCGCTACGGCAAGGCGCCCGGCCCCATCGACCAGGCGGTCATGGAGAAGGTCCTCGGGCCCAAGGACGAGATCCTGCCCCCCGACATCGCGCCCGGTTCGATCGTGACGGACACCTTCGACCAGGCAGCGCAGGAGATCGGGCCGCTGGCCAAGAGCGAGGAGGACGTGCTGATGTACGCCCTGTTCCCCAACGAGGCCAGGGCCTACCTCACCAAGCACCGCACCATCGACAAGGTCGAGTTCATGCTGGAGGGCGAGAGCTCTCAGACCAAAGAGGAGGACTACGTGGACATCAACCAGATTCGCGAGCTCATCCGCACCGTGGAGGAGTCCGACGTCGCCGAGGTGACCGTTAAGGATGCCGGCAGCGAGGTCACCGTCCGCAAGCCCGGCGCGTTCCCCGCTGGCGTCGCGTACGCCCCGGCGGCCGCCCCCGCGACCCCCGCGCCAGCCGCGACCCCCGCGCCTGCCGCCGCGGCCCCGAAGGCAGCCTCCTCCGCGCACCCCGACAACTGGGTGGCGGTCAAGAGCCCGATGGTCGGCACGTTCTACGCCGCCCCCGCCCCTGACAAGCCCCCGTTCGTCCAGGTGGGCGATGAGGTCATGGCGGGCGACACGCTGTGCATCGTCGAGGCGATGAAGCTGATGAACGAGATTCCCGCGGAGTCCATGTGCGTGGTCCGCGAGGTCTGCTGCGCCAACGCCGACCCGGTCGAGTTCGACCAGGTCCTGTTCTACGTCGAGCCCGTCGCGTCCGCCGCGGGCCAGGATAAGAACACCAACGAGCAGGCCTAGCGCACCACCGTCCCGCAGCGAGACCGAAACACAAGGAGGAGTCCCCATGTTCTCACGCGTCCTCGTCGCGAACCGAGGCGAGATTGCCCTTCGCGTCGTGCGTGCCCTGCGCGAACTGGGCGTGACGTCGGTCGTGGCGTATTCCCAGGCCGACGCCGACACCCGTGCCGTGCAGGAGGCCGACGAGGCCGTCTGCATAGGCCCGGCGCCCAGCGCGAAGAGTTACCTTTCGATTCCCGCGATCATCGGCGCGGCGAACTCGCGCAGGTGTGAGGCGGTGCATCCCGGCTATGGCTTTCTGAGCGAGAACGCCGAATTCGCCCGCGCCTGCGCCGACAATGACGTCGTCTTCATCGGCCCCTCCGCCGAGGTCATCGAGCGCATGGGCGAGAAGTCGAACGCCAAGCAGACGATGATTGCCGCCGGCGTGCCGGTGGTGCCCGGCAGCGACGGGGCCGTCGAGACCGTGGAGGAGGCCCGGGAGGTCGCCGAGAGGATCGGCTACCCCATCCTGATCAAGGCCTCCGCGGGCGGTGGCGGCAAGGGCATGCGCGAGTGCTGGGACGCGGCCGACCTGGAGCACGAGTACGAGACCGCCCGCGCGGAGGCGCGCGTGGCGTTCGGCAACGATGAGGTGTACATCGAGCGCCTCGTGCAGCACCCCCGCCACGTGGAGATCCAGGTGCTCGCCGACACGCACGGCAACGCCATCCACCTGTGCGAGCGCGACTGCTCCGTGCAGCGTCGCCACCAGAAGCTCATCGAGGAGTCTCCCAGCCCCGCGCTCACGCCCGAGCTTCGCGCGGAGATGGGCGCGACGGCGGTCAAGGCCGTCCGCGAGGTGGGCTACGTCAACGCCGGCACGATCGAGTTCCTCCTCGATGCCCAGGGCCGCTACTACTTCATGGAGATGAACACCCGCATCCAGGTGGAGCACCCGGTCACCGAGATGATTACGTTGACCGACCTGGTCAAGGAGCAGGTGCGCATCGCTGCGGGCGAGCCCATGACGCTGGCTGACCGCGCGCCCTTCACCCCGACGGGGCATGCGATTGAGTTCCGCATCAACGCCGAGGACCCGGAGCACGGCTTCAGGCCCTGCCCGGGCACCATCACGCGCCTGGTCCTGCCCGGCGGGCCCGGCGTGCGCGTCGACACGCACGTGTACCAGGGCTACAAGGTCCCGCCCACCTACGACTCGCTCGTCGCCAAGCTGATCTGCTGGGGGTCGACGCGCGAGGAGGCGCTGCGCCGCGGGGAGCGCGCTCTGCGCGAGTTCACGATCGAGGGCATCAAGACCACGATTCCGTTCCACCTCGCCGCCCTCGCCCAGGAGGACTTCCGCAAAGGCGATGTGTACACCGACTTCATCGACACGCATCTGCCGGAGTTCCTCAAGTAGATGCTATCCTGTAGCGGTTGACATGACGCGCCGCAGCTCCGCCGACGGATGAGCATGCCGCCGGCGGATTTTTTTAGAGAGGGGAGCTGCAACCATGGACGAGGAGCTGTGCTTTAGCGGGCTGAGCATCTCACCCCGGGTGTTCGAGACCCTGGTCACCAAGGCCGCGCAGGGAGTCGAGGGAGTCGCGTTCGTGGGAGTCCCCACGTCGACCAACGCCCTGTTCCAGTTCCTCTCGGGCGAGGCGGGCCAGTCGCAGGCGCCCGCCGTCGGCGTCCGCTCCGACGGGGAGCGGGTCCAGGTCGCGGTTCGCGTCACCGCATTCTTCGGGTATCCCTTCGTCGACCTGGCGGATCGCATCCGCGCCGCGGTCGCCGAGCAGGTCCTCACCCTTACCGGCATCGAGGTCGCCTCGGTCGACGTGTTCATCGACGAGATTGTCTTTCCAAAGGAGTAACCGCGCGTGTCCAATACCTTCGAGGGGCGCACCCGTGCCCGAAGCCAGGCAATACAGCTGCTCTTTCAGGCGGACTTCCAGCAGAAGGACGTCTATGACCTGCTCGCGGACGGTTCATACGTGCTCGACGACGGCGACGCGGGGGACGGGAGCTCCCCGGCTATGGAGTACGCCGAGGAGCTGGCGCGCGGGGTCGCCCGCCGGCAGGTCGCGATAGACCGCCTCATCTCCTCGGTCTCGGTCAACTGGAACCTCCCGCGCATGCCCCTGGTCGACCGAGAGATCATGTCGGTCGCCATCTACGAGATGTTCGACGAGGAGGACATACCCGTCGCCGTCGCGGTCTCCGAGGCGGTCGAGATAGCGAAGGTCTACGGCACCGACAACTCCTCCTCGTTCATCAACGGCATCCTCGGGCGCATCGCCCGCCTCGCGCAGGCTCATCCGGACGTTCCCGCATGGAAGCTGTGCGAGTACGCCGACGAGTCGCCCGAGGAGACGCGCGCCGCCCTGCGCGCGGTGGAGGAGCTCAAGGCCCAGGAGGCCGCCAGGCAGGCGGAGATCGCAGAGGTCCAGGCGGGGGAGGACCTGGCGCCGCAGGAGCAGGACGCGCCGGAGACGTCCGAGCCCGATGTGACGTCGGGCGTCGAGGCCACTGCGGGCGAGCACGTCGAGGATGTCGACGCGCATGCGGGTGCGAACGCCGCGAGCGACGGCGGGAGCGAAGCCTAGGATGGCCGACCCGCAGGACGACGGGACGACCATCGCCGAGCTCAACGAGCGGCTCGACCGAATCGTCGCGGAGGTCAGAAGCAAGGACACCACGCTCGAGCGCGGGCTTGACCTGCTTGAGGAGGCGATTGGGCTCGGCACGCGCGCCGTCGACCTGGTCGACACGGCGGCTCCAAGCGCGGACGAGCGCGAGGAGGCGTCCCGGGCGGACGGGGCCGACGCCCCCCGGCCCGGGGCGGGCTCCGAGGAAGAGGAGGAGTAGCCATGGGCGGAGAGACTCTCGCGCGCATGACCTGCCCTGCCGACGTCAAGGGGCTCAGCGCCAAGGAGCTCGCGCTTCTCGCGCAGGACCTGCGCGTGGAGATGATTGCGTCCACCTCGCTCAACGGGGGGCACCTCGCATCGTCGCTGGGTGCCGTCGAGCTCATCCTCGCCGCGTATCGCGTGCTCGACCTGCCGCACGACAAGCTCGTGTTCGACGTGGGCCATCAGGCCTACGCGCACAAGATGTTGACCGGCCGCCTGCCCGGCTTCGCGCGCCTGCGCCAGCTGGGCGGGGTGTCGGGGTTCACGCGAAGGGGCGAGTCCCCATATGACGTGCACGACTCCGGCCACGCGTCCGACAGCATCGCGATCGCTCTCGGCCTCGCCGAGGGGCGTGACCTGCGCGGGTCCGACGAACGCATCCTGACGATCATCGGGGACGCCTCGATCGGCGGCGGCCTGGCGATGGAGGCGCTCAACACGATCGGCCAGCGCCGCAAGCGCCGCTTCGTCATCATCCTGAACGACAACGAGATGTCGATCTCGCACACCACCGGCGCCATCTCGAGCTACCTCGCCTCCATCCGCACCAGCCAGCGCTACATCACCACGCGCGACGCCGTGGAGGACGCCCTGTCCAGGACCGGCCTGGGCGCGGGGCTCGTCCGTCTGGGCGAGATGGCGAAGGCCTCCACCAAGCAGCTGCTCGTGCCGGGCATGTTCTTCGAGGAGCTCGGCTTCGTCTACCTCGGGCCGATCGACGGCCACAACACGGCGATACTCGAGGAGACGCTCAGGAGCGCTTTTGAGGTGGACGGGCCGGTGATCATCCACGCGGTCACGCGCAAGGGCAAGGGCTATGCGCCCGCCGAGCGCAACCCCGAGCTGTTCCACGGAATCGGTCCGTTCGACCCCGAGACGGGCGTCCCGGTCAAGAAGCCCGCGGCGGCGCCGAGCTACACGTCGGTGTTCGCGCGCACTCTCGAGCAGGAGGCGGAGTCGGACAGTCGCATCTTCGCGATCACGGCGGCGATGCAGGGCGGCACGGGGCTCACCGGGTTCGCGGCGAAGTTCCCGCAGCGGTTCCTCGACGTGGGAATCGCCGAGGAGTGCGCCGTCACGACCGCGGCGGGGCTCGCCATCGACGGGGAGGTGCCGGTCGTGGCGATCTACTCGACGTTCCTGCAGCGCGCCTACGACGAGATCGTGACCAACGTCTGCCTCCCCAACCTGCACGTCGTCTTCGCCATAGACCGCGCCGGCATCGTCGGGCAGGACGGCAGCACGCACCACGGCGCCCTGGACATGGCGTTCCTGCGCTCCATCCCCAACATGAGCGTCATCGCCCCGTCGGACGAGGCGGAGCTCGCCGACGCGCTGCATACCGCAATCGCGATGGACGGCCCCGTCGCCGTGCGCTATCCGCGCGGAGCGGGCATGGGGGTGCCGGTCCCGGCGACGCGCAGCGAGCTTCCCCTGGAGTCGCGCGTTCTGCGCGAGGGCACCGACGTTGCCTTCCTGGCGGTGGGCAAGATGGTCGACGTTGCGATGAAGGCGGCCAAGATCCTCGAGGCCGACGGGCTCGGCGCCTCCGTGCGCGACATGCGCTGGGTAAAGCCGCTCGACGTCCGTGGCGTTCGCGCCGCCTGCGCCGCGCGCCCGCGTTTGGTCGTCACGATCGAGGACGGCGTCATCAAGGGGGGCTTCGGGTCCGCGGTGCTCGAGGCGATGGCGGACGAGGGGCTCCATGCGCCGGTGCTCAGGCTGGGCCTGCCCGACGAGTTCGTGGGCCACGGCGACGTCGCGTCGCTGCTCGCATCGATTGGTCTGGACCCCCAGGGGGTGGCGGACTCGGTCGAGCGACGTCTGGGAGCCGAGGACGCCCGCGCGGACGACGATCACAGGTAGGGGGCGACTGCCGATGGGACGCGGGCGGGGGCAGGCCCCCGGCGTGTCGGGCGCCTCGCGGCGCCGGCAGCGCCTGGACGCCGAGTTGGTCGAGCAGGGGCTCTTCCCCACCGTCGACGAGGCGATGCGGGCGGTGATGGCGGGGGACGTCTCGAGCGGTGGGAGGCGCCTCGACCATCCCGGGGAGCTCGTCGCGCGCGGTTGTGAGCTGCACGTGCGCGGCAGGCGCCGCTACGTGTCGCGCGGCGGGCTAAAGCTCGAGGGGGCCCTGCGCGCGTTCGGGCTCGACGTGGCGGGGCTGCGCTGCCTGGACGTCGGGTGCTCGACGGGCGGCTTCACCGACTGTCTGCTCAAGGCGGGCGCCTCCCATGTCTGCGCCGTCGACGTGGGGCGCGCGCAGTTCGACTGGGGTCTGCGCAACAGCCCGCTTGTCAGCCTTTTCGAAAACACAAACATTTGCGACGCAGTCCCGGCCGAAATTGGGGCACCATTTGACCTGGCGGTCGCCGACGTCTCGTTCACGTCGGTCGCGCGGATCCTCGACGCGGTCACCTCGATGCTCGACCCTGCCCGCGGGGCGCTGTGCACGCTGGTCAAGCCCCAGTTCGAGGCGGGTCGCGACGAGGTGGACGAGGGGGGAGTCGTGCGCGATCCCGCCGTCCACGGCCGCGTGCTGCGCGACGTGGTGGCGCGCTTCGACGGCCCGCTCGCGGTGCAGGCGCTGTGCGTGTCCCCGATCCACGGCGCCAAGGGCAACCGGGAGTTCTTCCTCCTGGCGCGCATGGGACTGCCCCCGCGCCCGGTCGACGTCGACGCTGTCGTCCGACAGGCCTGGGAGGGCTGAGTGTGAGGGTCGCCCTCGGGGCGATGTCGCGCTCAGCGCGGCACCCGGGTCGCCGCGCGACGACCGGTCGGCCTGCCGCCGGGGCGGCAGGGGTAATGAGAGGAGCAGGAGCATGGGACGCGTCCTTCTCGTGCCCGTTCGCATATACGAGGACTCCATGCAGGGGGCCCGCATCATAGCCGACTACCTCGACGAGCGTGGGGTCGACGTCGTCTGGGCGCCCGGAATCGGCTCCGATGACGACTGCGACCTGGACGGGGTCGACCTCGTCGTCTCGCTGGGGGGCGACGGCACGCTGCTGCGCGCTGCGCACATCGTGGGCAGCGCGGATGCCGAGATTCCCATCCTCGGGCTCTCCTACGGGCACCTGGGCTTTCTGACCTGCGACACCGAGGGCCAGGACATCACCACGGTCGTCGGGCAGGCGCTCGCCGGCGAGCTCAGGGAGTCGCGACGCGCCACGATTGCCGCAACGATGCTGGGCCTGGACGACCAGGGACGCGAGGTGGTGCGCGAGTCCACGGCGCTCAACGAGGTCGCCCTCTCGCGCGGGGGGTCGGGCAAGATTGTGGAGTTCGAGGTCCGCGTCAACGGGCGTCGCGTGACCGAGCTGCGCAGCGACGGCCTCGTCATCTCGACCGCCACCGGCTCCACCGGCTACGCGCTGTCGGCGGGCGGCCCCATCGTCGACCCGGACTTCAGGGGCATGGTGTGCGTCCCGATCGCCCCGCACACGATCAGGGCGCGCGCCTTCCTCACCGCTGCGTCCGACGTCGTCGAGGTCAAGATCACCGACGGCAGGTCGCTCGACCGCTGTGTGTTCTCGGACGGCAACGACATGGGCAAGGGGCTGGTCCCGCTCGCGCTGAGGGTGCGCAGGGCGCAGCGCGACGTCATCCTGCTCTCGAACGCACCGGACGGCGTGGGCTTCTACGACGCGGTCTCGCGCGTCTTCTATGGTCAGGTCCGCTAAGGGCGAGCGCTAGGCACAGGGGGTCACGATGCTCGACGAGCTGCATGTCAGGAATCTCGCACTGATCGGGGACGCGACTCTGCGTCCGGCGCCCGGCCTGACGGTGCTCACCGGGGAGACCGGCGCGGGCAAGTCGGCGCTGCTGTCGGCCATCAAGCTGCTGATCGGCGAGCGCGCGTCGGGCGACGCCGTGCGCGACGGGGCGACGGAGCTCTCCGTGGAGGGCGCTTTCTTCGTGCGCGGGGAGCTCGAGAGCCAGGAGTTCCCCGACGGGCACGTGGCGGTCCGTCGCGTGAACGCGCAGGGGCGCAGCCACTGCGCGCTCGACGGGAGCCTGGCGACGGTGTCCCAGCTGGCGTCGAGCTTCGGGGCGACGGTGGACCTGTGCGGGCAGCACGACCACCAGCGCCTGCTCAGCCCCGCGAGCCACCTTCCCCTGCTCGACTCCTGGGCCGGCGAGGGCGTCGCGTCGGCACGCTCCGACTACGACGCCGCCTGGGCGGCCCGTCGCGACGCCGCCGCGCGCCTGGACGAGATTCTCGAGGCGCGGAGCGCGGAGTCCAAGCGGGTGGAGGACGCCCGGTTCGCGCTGTCGCGCATCGACGAGGTGGCGCCCGAGCAGGGAGAGTACGAGGAGCTCGAGGCGAGCCTGCCGCGCCTGCAGCACGCCGAGGCGCTCGCCAAGGCCGCCAACGACGGGCACGAGGCCCTGTCGGGCGACGGCGGCGCCATCGACTGCCTCAATGCCGCGATCTCCTCCCTGCAGGCGGTCGAGGGCTTCGACCCGGCGCTCGACAAGGTCGGGGAGGCTCTGTCCGAGACCGTCTACACGCTCGAGGACGCCTCGCGCGACCTGCGCCGCTATCGCGACGACGTCGACTTCGACCCCGAGGCGCTGGAGCGTGCCCAGGACAGGATGGCGGAGCTCAACGGCATCATGAGGATGTTCGGCCCCCGCATGCAGGACGTCCTCGAGCGCAGGGAGAGCGCGCGCCAGCTGGTCAGCCTCGTCGACGACTCCGAGGAGCTCGAGCGCCAGGCGCGCTCGCGGCTCGACGCGGCGGAGGCGGAACTCGCGCGCGCTGCCGAGCGCCTCGGGGCAGCCCGCGCCGCGAGCGCCCCCGAGTTCGCCGCCGCCGTGAGCGCGCAGATGGACAGGCTGCAGATGAGCGGTGCGAGCCTGCTCGTCGACGTGTCCCGCAAGCCGCGGGCCCAGTGGGGCCCCTCCGGTGCGGACCAGGTGACCTTCCTGTATCGCCCGGGCCCCGGGATGGCCCCGCGCCCGTTCGCCAAGATCGCCTCGGGCGGCGAGGTCAGCCGCGTCATGCTCTCGATCAAGGTCGCGCTGGGCGGTCATGACGACGTCGAGACCCTCATCTTCGACGAGATCGACGCCGGCGTAGGCGGCGAGACAGCGCGCGCCGTCGCCGAGGTGCTCGCCGACCTGGCGCGCACCCACCAGGTCATCGTCGTCTCGCACCTGGCGCAGATTGCGGTGCGCGCGGACGCCCACTACGTCGTGAGCAAGCGCACCTCGCCGACGGACGGCAGGCTCGAGACGCACCTGGAGCGCGTGGAGGGGCAGCGTCGCGTCGAGGAAGTCGCGCGCATGCTCTCGGGCGACGTGGGCCAGGCGTCGCTCGAGCACGCGCGCACGATGCTTGACCAGGCTCGGGAATCGTGAGCGCGCCATGGAGCAACGCGGCACGGTTAAGAAGGACGAGCGGACCAAGAACCTCGTTGCGAGGCTGGTCCCGGGCGACATAGCGCTGATCGACCACGTCGACATCGACCGCGTGAGCGCCGAGAGCCTCGTCGCGACCGGCGTCAGCGTCGTGATCAACGCGTCGCGCTCCATCTCGGGACGCTACCCCAACGAGGGGCCGTCCATCCTCCTGGCCGCGGGAATCACGCTCGTCGACGACGTGGGAAGGGCGACGTTCGACGAGCTGAGCGAGGACGATGTCGTGACCGTGCGAGACGGCGTCATCGTGCGCGACGGGGGCACCGTGGGGTCCGGCGTCGTCCTGACGCCCGAGATGGCCGAACGCGAGAAGCACGCGGCGGAGGGGGAGCTCGACCGCCGTCTGGAGGACTTCGTCCGCAACACGCTCTCGTACGTGACCAGCGAGCACTCTGTGCTGCTTTCCGACATGCAGGTGCCCCAGACCACGGTGCAGCTTGCGGGCAGGCACGTGCTCGTCGTCGCGCGCGGTCCCTCGTTCACGCGCGACATCCGCGCGATGCGCGGCTACATCGACGACGTGCACCCCGCCGTCATCGCGGTCGACGGCGCCGCCGACTCGCTGCTGAGCCAGCGCATCAAGCCGGACGTCATCGTGGGCGACATGGATTCCGTCTCCGACGCGGGCCTTCGCTGCGGCGCCCAGCTGATCGCGCACGCCTACCCAGACGGTCGCTGCCCGGCGGCGAGACGCCTCGACGGGCTGGGGGTGCCCTACACCACCTGGGCGCTACCGGCGACGAGCGAGGACCTGGGCTTGCTGCTTGCCTACCACTCCCGCGCCGGCCTCATCGTCTCGCTCGGCACCCACTCCTCGCTCAACGACTACCTCGACAAGGGCCGGTCGGGGGCCGCCTCCTCGTTCCTCGTCCAGCTCAAGGTGCGCGACCGCCTCGTTGACGCGCGCGGCGTCAGCGAGCTGTACCACTCGGTCCCCAAGCGGTCGTACGTGGTGCCGCTGCTGCTCGTCGGCGTCATCGCCATCGTCACCGTGATATTCGTCTCCGAGCCGCTACGCTCGACGCTCCGACTTCTTGTCCTCACGATTCAGGCATGGTTCGGCGCGTTGTTCTAGAATGTGCCCATACCTCGGCGGACGCGCGCGGGCACCCTCCCGGCGCGGGCGCGCCGGGTCCGGGGCCGTCACCTTTTGCCAGGCTCGGTGCGGCTCCCGATGTGTCCTCTCGGATGCTTGGAGCGAGGCGTGTACGGTTTTCGCTATCACCTCATCACCGTCATCGCGATCTTCCTCGCGCTGACGATCGGCCTGCTCCTGGGGGCGAGCCTGGGCCGCTCTGGGTCGGCCGACGCCCCGACCGACTCCATGGTCTCGAGCCTGCAGCAGAGCTTTGACGCCATCACACAGGAGAACGGCAGGCTTTCCGACTCGCTCGAGGTCGCGACGAGCTTCAACGACGACCTCCTGCGCGAGTGGGCGCGCGGCCGCTTGGAGGGGCAGGATGTGGTCGTCCTGACCAACGGCCAGTCCTCCGACGCGGCAGCCGCCGTCGAAGACGCCGTGGCGCTCGCGGGAGGGACGACGGTCGGCGTCGAGCTCGCGCTTCCCGACCAGTCCGACGAGGGCTTCGCCTCCCTGGTCGAGGACCTCTCCGCCGCCGGGCTCGACGTGAGCGCCGACACCACATCCGATGAGCTCGTCGACGCGGTCGCGAAGGCGCTCGCCCAGGAGTGGGCTCAGGCGGGGGAGACGGCGCGCACCGCTGTCCAGTCCGGCTCCCCTGACGCCTCGGGAGCGGACTCCTCCGGGGACGCGGGCTCCTCGGGCACGCAGACGGGCGACAAGGGCGCAGGAGACTCCGACGCCAGTTCCGCTCCGGCGTCGTCGGACTCCTCGGGGGCGTCCGACGCATCGGCGGCGGGCGGCTCCGGCGCGTCCTCGGACGCCGTGGCCTGGGACGACCCATGGGACGCGTGTCCCATCTCGCGTGTTCTCAGAGAGCACGGCGCACTTTCGGTCTCGGGCGACTTCGTCGACGTTGTGACCGCGCGCTGCGTCGTCGACGTGGCGCTGACCGACGGCGTGGCCGACCAGCCCGACCTGGCGCTCGCTCGCGCGCTTGCCGCGCAGGGCGCGTCCGTGGCGACGGGGCAGCTCCAGGGCCAGGATGGCTCCCAGCTGGTCGGAGCCGGCTGGGATGACGGGATTGCCGGGACCGCCTCGCTCGGGACCAACGAGGGCGCCTATGGCGTGATTGGGCTTCTGACCGGGCTCGCCCCGGGTGAGTACGGCACCGAGGGCTCCCTCGGATGGCCGGGTGCCACGCCGTCCTCGTCGCGCGAGGACTCCTCCGCGGACTCGTCCTCGTCCTCCTCGTCATCGTCCGCTTCCGAGCGGGAGGATTCCGCGACGGGCTCCCTCGACGACGCTCCCTCCTCTTCTCTCCCTTCGCTGGGAGACGGTTCCGCCGTCACGGCGCCTTCGGGCAAGTCGAACGGTCAGCCCACCGCGGGCAAGGGTGCGTGAGCGCTCGTGGGACAGTTCCCTGGTCTTGGGGGCGCCCTCGCCGAGCTCGTCGTCATCCTGCTGTGCGGCGCCGCCCCCATAGGCATCATGCAGATGCTCGTTCCGCGCCTCGAGCTCACGGCGCCGCGCGTCAGCAACTACCGAGGGCGCGAGGTCTTCCTCGGCCTGGGCATCGTGTGGACGCTGTGGATGGTCTTCCTTCTTACCGCCGAATGCATCCTGCAGCTCGCGTTCGACGAGGTGCCGACGTGGCTCAGCCTCATCACGCGCGCGGCGCCGCTCGTCATAGGCGCGTGCGCGCTGGGGATGCTCGACGACCTGCTCGGGTCGTCAGACACGTCGAAGGGATTCCACGGCCACTTCTCCGCCCTGCGGCGCGGGCAGATCACGACGGGGATGGTCAAGTTCATCGGCATCGGTGCACTGAGCTTCTGCTCGGCGGTCGAGATCTCCGGGCAGCTCAGCGCGACGCTGTCCTCAGCGGGTGAGGTGCTGGTCAAAGCCGCGGTGATTGCGCTGTGCGCCAACGAGCTCAACCTGTTCGACCTGCGACCCGCCCGCGCCCTCAAGGTCTACCTCGGCACCCTCGTGCTGAGCGCGTCCGTGCTCATGTTCGTCGTCGGGACGATCAACGGGGCCCTGTCGGTGGCGATGGTCGCCCTCGTCTCGGTTGTGCCCGTCGTCGCGATCTGGCCCTACGACGCGGGGGAGCGCGGGATGATGGGCGACTCCGGGTCCAACGCGATGGGGGCGTTCCTGGGATACTTCCTCTGCTGCACCATGTCGCTGCGCGCGCTGTGCGTCGTCGCGGTGGTCCTGCTCGCGATGAACCTCGCCTCCGAGCGCGTCAGCTACTCCCGGCTGATCGAGCGCAGCCCGCTGCTCAGCTGGATAGACGCGCTCGGACGCCCGCGCGACGAGGGCGCCCCGCCTGCCGATGATGTCCCGGAGCCGGACGCTTCGGAGGGGGGGACGATCGAGGCGGGTGGGGGAGAGAAGCCGTCCGATGCCTGCCGCGGCCGTGATTGCGACGAGCCCGCCGACGGAAGGCCGCGCTCGGGCGACTAGCCGTCAAACCTTGCGCCCCTCAGCGCCCCGTTCGTCTTCGGCTTCGACGAACAGCTCACCCGTTGCGTCCCCCAGCGTCTCCTCGATGAGGCTGAGCAGTTCAGCGCGGCTGTGGACCTGGCACTTCTCGTAGATGTGCCGCAGGTGCGTCTTCACGGTCGCGGGGCTCAGCGCGAGTCGCTCCTCTATTGACCGGGACCCATGCCTGGTCGCCCACAACCTGAAGACGTCGGTCTCGCGCGGCGAGAGGCCATAGCGCCCCGCGATGGCGTCCAAGCCTTGCGACAGCGTGACGGGGTGCTGCCCGTCGGGACTCCGGGGCAGCTCCTGGGCAAGGGGAGGCTCGAACGCGAACGTTGCGTCCCGGTCGGCGAACAGGTAGCCTGCGACGACGAGCAGCATGACGATTGAGACGGCAAAGAATGCGGTCATGTCCTGTTGGAACCTCAGCGCCGCGAGCTCTCCCGTCGCCATCCCCGCGTGGATGGCGAGCCTTCCCATCGCGAACACGAGCAGGGCGGGGAAGTGCGTGGTGCGGCTTACCTCGACGAGCAGCACCCATGTGACCATGTCGATAAGCGTCGCGCCCGCCGTGACGACGAGGAAAGATATGCGGGCGTCGGGAAGGTTCGCGATGGCGGTTGCGGCGATTGCCGTCGCGAACAGCGGCAGCGTGGTGCGATAGAGCGCGCCGAGATTCAGGCTCGTACGAGAGACCGACGCCCCGTATGCGAGGAACAGGAGTGATACCAGCGCAATCGGAGCCGCCATCAGCAGCGGGTCGGTGTAGACGTCCACGTCCAGATGCATGATATAAACGCGTAGCCCTCCACAGACCAGCATCGTGAGGAATATCCCCAGCAGGAGCCTTCCCTGGCCGCCGCGAGCGAGCGCGAGGTCACTCAGCTTGCTTGCCAGTGTTTCGCGTGGCGTCGAAGCGCGTCCGCCGCCAGCCTCGCTGCCCTGCGTAGCACCCGCGCGAACCCTGTCACACGCGACCAGGGACGCGACGCACGCGAGGGGCAGTGCCGCCACGGCGAGAACGTCAAGCGGGGAGGGCAGCGAACAGACGGCAACGTAGAGGGCACCGCTCATGACGAAGGAACCCGCCGTATGGGCGGCGGCGCCTCGAGCGTCCAGCCTGCAGTACACGATTCCCCATCCAAGCGCAATCACAGGTGATGCCGCCCCGCTCACCACCGCGCCGACGAGGACGACGCCCTGAGTGATCTCTGCGGACGGGAGCGTGTAGAGCAAAGTTCCTACGGTGGTCAGGGCCGCAGCCGCCCATTCGAGCGCGTGCGGCCGTCCGCTCGCCTCGATGCGCCGGTGAAACGCGATGATGATGACGAACGACAGGCATCCCGTCAGGCCGGAAGTGACGTGCAGCACCGGGATGACGGGGGATCCGTCAGGGAAGGCCCCCACGATGTCGGTGGAGTTGAACGAGAGGTATACCCATGCCCAATACAGGCTGAACCCCAGGTACCACAGCGACTTGCGTTCCGAGAGCGGCGTCTCTTTCCGCGCCGAGCCGGGGTGGCTGCGCTCGAAGGATGCGTGGGCGTGCCCATCGGGGGTCGCATGATGGCGTCGGGCGCCTGCCATTGCCTCCATCGCATGCATCTCCTAGCTTGCTGGGGCGGGACCGCTCCCGAGACGGAGAACCGAGGGACCGTCGCATCGAGTCGCGGGCGAACATGGCGGCCGCTTCTGCCGGACCTGCAGGCGGACAGTTCTCGCGCGGACAAGCGAACATGTAGTGCATTGTAACGTTACACCGCCAGTTTCCTTTCGTCGGCAACGTTCGCGCAGGTCGTTCCATCGGCGGCATCCGTCGCCCGGGGGCCGGACAGAGTTCGCGCCTGGCGGGCGCCCGCGATGTCGGGAATGGCGGCCGGGGGTCGACCCTTTCGGTCGATGCGGACGAATGCGCGGGCATTGCCAACGGAATACGGGATAGACCCTTTGATGCGATGCGGGCCTGGCGATGGTATGCGACGGTGAACCCCGCAGGAGGCGAGGGGCCGGTCGGGGCCGGTGGGCAGGGCAACCGGGTTCTTCACCCGCCCGTCGCCGTAGTGAAGGGCTCTTTGAGGAGGCATCGCATGCAAGGCACATCCAGCATGAGCCGCCGCGCGTTCGTGGCGGGGGCGGTCGTGGCAGGATCCGCCGCGCTCGTAGGTGGCAGCGCGCTCGCGGCGGATTCCAAGGACTCCGCGAGCTCGTCCGTCGACGCTCACACCGCAGTCGACCCCGCGACGGGCGCGCAGCGCACGATTGGCAGCTCGTCGTTCGAAGTGACGTCCGACTCCGTCAAGGCCGCCGAGACCCAGCAGGTCGACGTCGTTGTGGTGGGCTCAGGGCTCGGTGGCTTCGCGGCGGCGCTGACGGTCGCGGAGCAGGATGAGTCGGCGAAGGTGGTATTGCTCGAGAAGAACGACGCCCTGGGTGGGTCGACCAACTACGCCGAGTGCCCGGCCGGTGCCAGGCCGTTCGAATACACCGAGCAGGAGGCGCGCGAGGCGGCGGCCAGCGCTCAGGCGGACACCCAGGGAGTTTCAAACCCGATGCTTCTATACAGCATGTTCCGTGACGCCAAGGAGAACTTCGGCTGGCTGTTCGACACCCATGGAGTCGGATACACCAAGAACGGTGACGCCCCCGCATTTTATGAGGGCGGCAACGGGACGACCTGCATCCAGAAGCTCGCCGCATCGGCGGAGGACCACGAGAATCTGACGGTACTGACGGGCACGCCTGCAACCCAGCTGCTTCTCGGCGACGAGTACACCGTGACCGGAGTCCGCTCCAAGGGCGCCGACGGGAGCTATGTCGACTATGAGGCGAAGGCGGTCGTTCTTGCAACCGGCGGGATGTCGACCAACAAGGAGCTCCTCGCGCAATACTCCAGCCAAGACCTGGAAAAGACGATTGGCTGGGGTTCGGGGCAGGATGGCGACGGCCAGCTCATGGCGGAGCAGACCGCGCATGGGCGAGCGAACCATCTCACCGTAGACTCCCTGTTCAACAACGTGCAGGGGTTCTCCTACAGCTCCGCCCTGGGCGCGTGCGTCGGGATGCAGCCGAGCGACTTCTGGGTCAACGAGGACGGGCTGCGGTTCATGAGCGAGAACATCAGCTCGACCGCGGTGTCGGGCAAGGTCGTCGAGGAGCAGGGCAGCGTGTGGTCGATCCTCTCCGCCGACACCGTGCAGCGCTATGCAGACGGCGGCTGCTCGCGCCATTATTCCGGGTTTGCCGACCCCCTCGTCGGTAACCCAATAGATGGACTGCAGGATGAGATTGACCAGTACCTCGAGGAATGCCCGACGGAATGCTTCGAGGCAGACACGATTGCGGAGCTTGCCGAGAAGATTGGCGTGCCTGCCGAGACGCTGCAAAGCGAGGTGGACGCATACAATACCGAGATTGATGGGGAGTGGGGTAAGGAGTCCGACTACGTATGGCCGATGACTACCGCGCCCTTCTACGCGTTTCGCGTCTCCTCGGGGATGCTCAACACATCGGGCGGAATCCGAATCAACACCAACGCGCAGGTCATTGACGCGCGAGGAAAGGCGATAGCCGGGCTGTACGCTGCGGGCGTCTGCACGAGCGGATGGGACGGCGAGGTGTACGGGAACGGCACCTGTCAGGGGGCCGCTCTGTGGGCGGGCCGCACCGCCGCCAAGCACATCGTAGCGAACCTGCTTTAGGTGCTTCCGCCTCCCGCGAGGTTCAGTGGCGTCCTGGCGGGGAGTAGACGCGCTGCTCGCCGGCGATACAAGCCTCGTTCAGGCCGTGCCTGTCTCAAATCCGCAGGCCACAAGAAAAGCAGGTCAGGGCAAACGTATGCCCTGACCTGCCGTTTTGTCTGGCGCTCCATGTAGGACTCGAACCTACGACCTTGAGATTAGAAGTCTCCTGCTCTGATCCAACTGAGCTAATGGAGCAATCATGTGAGCTGCGAAGTACCAGTATACGCATTCGACGAGGCAG
>CAIFEU010000011.1:18028-28311 GCA_903789505.1 uncultured Coriobacteriales bacterium | reverse complement strand
GCGCAGCCCGCTCCCGCCCCCGCCGTCGCCGCGCCCGCCGCCCCCGAGCCCGGCCGCCACCGCCCCCGCCTGCGCCCGGGCCGCGTCGTGCTTGCCGTGCTCGTCGCCCTGGTCGTGGCCATGGTCGCCCTGTACATGGCGTTCTTCCGCCCCATCGACGAGCGCATCGCCTTCGAGGGCGACGAGGCCCAGCAGCTCTCACAGGTGCTCTCGCCGCACATCCCGCTCACCCCCTCGTACACGCTGCTGCTGGGCTCCGACGCGCGCGAGGGCGACACCGTCAGCCGCACCGACACGATCATCCTGGTGCGCATCGACCCGATCACCAACCGGCTCACGATGGTCTCGATCCCGCGCGACACCAAGGTCGACCTGGGGGAGTACGGCACGCAGAAGATCAACGCCGCCTACGCGTTCGGGGGCGCCGCGCTGGCCGTCTCGGCGGTCGAGCAGCTCACGGGCGTGAGCATCTCGCGCGTGGCGGTGATCGACTTCGACGGCCTCTCGAGCCTGGTCGACGCCATCGGCGGCGTCACGGTGACCGTCCCCGTCGACGTCAACGACCCCGACTACACGGGACTGGTGCTCGCGGCCGGCACCTACGACATGGACGGCGCCACGGCGCTCTCGTTCGTGCGCGTGCGGCACGGGTTCGCCGACGGCGACTACCAGCGCCAGGAGGACCAGCGCATCCTGATCCAGGCGATACTCGACAAGCTCCTGTCGCACCCGACCCTCATCCCCGCCGCGGCGAGCGCCCTGGGCGACGTGCTCACGACGAACTATGCCTGCTACCAGGTGCTTCCGTTGCTCGCCCGCATGTCGGTGGGCTCCCCGACGATCTACTCGGCGTCGATTCCCTCGACGACCGCCACGATCGACGGCGTGAGCTACGTGGTGGCCGACGAGGCGGCGCTCCAGACGATGATGCAGGTCGTGGAGGCGGGCGGCGACCCGTCGACGGTCGCGAACGGCCTGGAGTAGCCCGTGCCCCGCCCCTCCGCGCCCCTCGCCTCTGCCGTGCCCGGCCCTCCCGCCGCCCCCGGCTCGGCATCCGCCGCGGTGTGCATCTTCGGCGCCGCTACGCCCGGCGCGATGCGGCGCGCATCTTCGGCGAGAGGTACATCTGCCCCAGCACGAACGCCGCCAGCACCAGCTGCGTCACGTTCATCGTCACGAACGTGTCGGTGATGGCGACGCCCTCTGCGGCGGTCGTGCCCCCTCCGGCGGCCATGAACAGGTCCATCGTCGAGAAGAACAGCGAGTTGGTGGCCGAGCCGCCGATCTGGCGGACCGAGTTGCACATGGCGGTGCCCTGCGTGAGGTCGCCCAGCTGGTTGATGCCCCAGGTCGACAGGATCTGCTGCAGGCACGACATCCCGGTGAACCGCACGGTCTGGTACAGCGTCGGCTGCCACAGGGGCGTGCTCACGTCGATCGTGGAGAGCAGCCAGGTGCCGAGGATGACCAGCGCGAACCCCACGGTCACCACGCCGCGGGGCCCGTGGTGGTCGAGCAGGCGGCCTGCGAACGGCGCCACCGCCATCGAGAGCACCGCGCCCGGCAGCATCGTGAGCCCCGACAGCGTTGCCGACACCCCCTGCACGTCCTGCACGTAGATGCACACCAGCCCGTTGATGGCCAGGATGTAGCCCTGCGTGAAGATGACCGCCACGCACACCATCGCGAACGGCCGGCACCTGAGGCTGCGCAGGTCGAGCAGCGGCACGTCGACCCGCAGCTCGCGGTGGGCGAACGCCGCCAGAAGGGCGACCCCCGCTGCGAGCGGGGCGAGCGTGTACGGCGAGAGCGGCCCGAGCGAGCCCAGGTTGGAGCAGAAGAACACGAGGCACGTCGCCGCGGCGGTCGACAGGGCGAACGAGGGCTTGTCGAGGCGCTCCCGGGTGGGGTGGTCGTCGACCCTGCGCAGCAGCGCGCGCGAGGCTACCAGGCTCGCCAGCGCCAGCACGGCCGTGATCACGAAGATGCTGCGCCAGCCAATCGTGTCGGACAGCGCCCCCGCCACCACCGGGCCTGCCGCCGGGGCGACGCCGGTGGTGGACATCGTGACGCCGCTCGCGACGCCGCGCTTGTGGTAGGGGAAGATGTACAGCGTCATGATCTGCAGCGTGGGAATCGTGATGCCCGACCCGATCGCCTGCACGCAGCGCGCCGCGACCAGCACCGCGAAGTTGTGCTGCACCGCCCCCAGCAGTGCGCCGGTCGTGAAGATCGCCAGCCCCGCGCAGAACAGGTTGCGCACGTGGCAGCGGGTGATGAGGTGCCCGGTGAGCGGCGTGATGACGCCCAGGCACAGCATGTACGACGTCGTGAGCCACTGCACGGTCGCGGGCGAGACGCCGAACTCGTCCATGATGACCGTGAGCAGGGTGTTCATCGTGGTGGCGTTGATTGCCGAGGCGAGCATGCCCAGTGTCATGACCAGCAGCGTCGCCCAGGCGGAGGCGGGCGTGAAGCCGGGCGCGAACGCCTCGGGGTCGCCCCCGCCGCGCACGGGCCCGCCGCCCGAGCGTCGGACCTCGGCCCCGACCGAGCCCTGCCCCATCTTCCCATCGCCTCCGTCTTCCCCGCGCCGCGTTCCCGGCCGGCGCCGGTCGGGTCCCCTGGTGCGGTCGGGCTCCCTCGGCGCGCGCGGCGCCCCGAGAGGGCCGGGACGACGATACCACTGCGGCGGCGCCCGCCGCGACGGCCCGTGGGCGCACACGCGCTCTCCGCCTGCCCCTTCCGGCCAGGCCCCCTCGCAGGCGCGGCGTCTCGACCCGGCCGTCCTGGCCCTGTTGTGCAGAAATAATGGGAGAAAAAACCAGTGGACAAGCCGCCACATCCTCGTGTAGTATGACTTCTCGCAGTTGGCGGTGAGCCAACGGCCAGTGGGGTGGTAGCTCAGATTGGTTAGAGCGCCGGCCTGTCACGTCGGAGGTCGCGGGTTCGATCCCCGTCCATCCCGCCACTGAGTATATGCAGCCCAGCTAGGCTTTCTGCCTGGCTGGGCTGTTCTGTTTTCCGGGCATGATGGCATCAAGCTGTCGCAACGGCCATCTTGAACTTGGGCGAGCGCGTCCTCCTCGATAACCCGCCACACATATACGGCGATTTACGGAGAGGACACTGCGGCCCTCGATATCAGGACGGGCGAGATTATCGACGGGAGTCTGCGCCTGCTCGTGCCGCCGTCGGCGCGGGCCGTCTCCGAGAGCCTCTCAGGAAGCCTGGCCGCAACCTGGTGGGTCGTGCCCACAGCGGCCGGTGGGCCAGCAAGGACTCGACGCCCCAGTGCCGGCTGGCCCTTTTGTGTTTGTGTGCTCGGTCTTGCGATTCCGACGTCTGTCCCCGTAGTGTTGTCGTGCGGGTAAGATGCGCGTGCGGGTAATATGCACTCTAAGTGTCGCGGGAACGGTCGGGGCCGACTGCGGGGGACGGCGGCCGATGCCGTCCCGGACGGCCTGCACTTCGGAAGGGACGTGCTGATGGGCGACAACCGAATCGGGCGTAGCGACGACGGCCGCTTCCGGCCGCCTGCCGGGTGCCCCGCCGCCGGCGACGCCCGGCGCGCCCCCGGCCGTCCGGGCGCGGACTCGCTCGCGAGAATCGTCGCATTCGACCTGGATGGTACGCTGGTCGACGGCCAGTCCGGCTCGCTCGTCCTGCGCTACCTGCTCTCTCACGGCTACGTCTCCAACCGCGCGCTGCTCAGGTCGGCGTGGTGGGGGATTCGCTACAAGCTCCACCTCCCGCACCGCCAGGCGGAGGTCCGCGAGGCGATCTTTCGCGAACTCAAGAGCCGCTCCACCTCCGAGGTCACCCAGATCATGCGGCGCTTCCACCAGGAGGTCATGGTCCCGCGGTATCGCGCGCAGGGGCTCGCCGAGGTCGCGCGCTTCCGCGAGGAGGGCGCCCACACGGTCATCGTCTCCGCAACGTTCGACTCGATTGCCCAGGCCAGCCGCGAGTTCGTGGGGGCCGAGGTCGCCCTCGCCACGGTCATGGAGGTCGGCCCCGACGGGCGCTACACCGGCCGCGTCAAGGGCGAGGTCACCGCGGGGGCCGAGAAGCTCCGGCGCGTGCGCGCCTACGCCGACGGGCGCTTCGGCGCCGGAAACTGGGTCCTGACCGACGCGTTCGGCGACCACTACACCGACGGGCCCCTACTCGAGAGCGCGCAGAGGGGTCACGCCGTCAACCCATCGCCCACGCTGAGGAGGCAGGCGCCCCTGCACGGCTGGGAGGTGCTCGCGTGGCGGTGAGCCGCCCGTCGGGTCCCGCCGGGCCCGAGGCCCCCGCACCGGGCGCGAAGGCCCCCGTGGGCGCCGCCGGCCTGCCCGCGCCGGACGCGTTCGACCCGGCGGCGTTCCGCGAGCGCGTCCTGACCCTGGCCGTCCCGCACTGGCGCGACCTGCCGTGGAGGCGCACGCGCGACCCCTACCGGGTCTGGCTCTCCGAGGTGATGCTGCAGCAGACGCAGGTCGCGCGGGTCGAGGCGCGGTGGGACGACTGGCTCGCGCTGTTCCCCACGGTGGGGGCGCTGGCGCGGGCCGACGACGCCGAGGTGCTGCGCGCCTGGCAGGGCATGGGCTACAACCGCCGGGCGCTCGGGCTGCACCGCGCCGCCCGCATCGTCGCCGAGGACTTCGGCGGGGAGTTCCCGCGCGACCTCGACGCCCTGCTCTCCCTGCCCGGCGTCGGCCCGTCCACCGCCGCGGGAGTCCGGGCGTTCGCCTTCGACGAGCCGGGCGTCTACCTCGAGACCAACGTGCGCGCCGTCTTCATCCATGAGCTGTTCGCGGGCGTCCCCTTGGTGGCAGACTCCCAGCTCGTGCCGCTCGTGCGCGCCGCCTGCCCCGACGGGCCGGGCGCAGACGTGCGCGGGTGGTACTACGCGCTGCTCGACTACGGAGCCTTCCTCAAGCGCGCCGTCCCCAACCCCACGCGCCGCTCCCGCTCCTACGCGCGCCAGTCGCGCTTCGAGGGGTCGCATCGCCAGAAGCGCGCCGCGGTCCTGCGCGCGGTGCTCGCCTGCGGCGAGGGCGGCATCACCGCGCTGCAGGTCGCGGAACTCATCGACCGGCAAGAGGCGCAGGCGGGCCGTGAGGCGGTGGGACTTTCCGGCGTCGAGGCGATCCTCGGCGAGCTCGAGCGCGAGGGGTTCTGCGCGAACCGGGAAGGGAGATGGCGTGCCGGTTCCGAAAGGCGATGACGCGCCGACGCAAAACCGGTCATAATTCCAAGCGTGCGTGCCCACGGCACGCGGCGGCGCGACGAGCGCGTCGCGGACCGTCAGGTCAGGGACCGCGGGGCCCGCAGGCGGGGCCGGCGTCGGCTTCGCGGCGACAGGAGAGGAGTCATCCGATGGACTTTGAGAACTCTGAGACCAAGAAGAACCTCGAGGCGGCGTATGCCGGCGAGTCCCAGGCGTCGATGAAGTACAGCTACTACGCCAAGAAGGCCGAGAAGGAGGGCTACTCGATCATCCGCGACATCTTCACGGAGACGTCGGGCAACGAGGCCATGCACGCCAAGCTGTGGTTCCGCTACCTGCACGGCGGCGACGTCCCCACGACCTCCGAGAACCTCAAGGACGCGGCCTCGGGCGAGCACTACGAGTGGACGACGATGTACAAGGACTTCTCCGAGAAGGCCAAGGAGGAGGGCTTCGACGAGATCGCGGCCAAGTTCGCGGCCGTCGGCGACATCGAGAAGGCCCACGAGGAGCGCTACAACAAGCTGCTCGAGAGCCTCGACAAGGGCGAGGTCTTCAAGCGCGACGACGTCGTCGTGTGGAAGTGCTCGGTCTGCGGCCACCTGCACGTGGGCAAGGAGGCCCCGAAGGTCTGCCCCGTCTGCGGCCACCCGCAGTCGTACTTCCAGCAGAAGGTCGTCAACTACTAGGCCAGGGTTAGGGTCAGCTCGCACCGCAAGGGCTCGTCGGCAACCGGCGAGGCTGGGTCGGTCGAGCGGTGGCCTGACGCTTCTGACCAGGAGGGGCGCCCGCGTTGCGGTCTGCACGCCGCGACACGGGCGCCCTTTTTGTGGCGAATTGTGAACGACCTGTGACCTCGCCTCGGTATGATTTTTCCTGTCACCCTCGCCGAATTGCCCAAATGACACCTGACGGATGGCATTTAAAGCCGCAGTTCAGGAATAGTGTTGGGCGGTATGATACCGGATTGAGTAATATTATTACCATTATTTGTAATAACTGTCGGTACGACCGCATACGTTTCGGCCAGATTTGTAAATAGTTACGGCATCACCAGCACAAACACAAATTGCAAGCCTTCGAATAATGGTAACGTGGGGGCGCAATGTGAAGACGCTCTGAGGGGGCGTTTTCAGGTCATTTCAGGGTTCTGAGGAGAGAGGGAGGTGCTTGAATGGCAACGCAGCAGGTCACTCTTGGCAGCAGGCTCGACACGGCTCTGGAGGCGCGCGGCATCTCGCGTCGCAGCTTCCTGAAGTATTGCGCGGGCGTCGCCGCCATGATCGGTCTTTCCGAGGCCGCCGCCCCGCAGGTTGCTCAAGCTCTCGACAACGTGATCGGCGAGACCGAGGGCAACCTCAAGCCGGTCATCTGGATGGAGGGCGCGTCGTGCTCGGGCTGCTCCGAGTCGTTCGTTCAGACCGATGCTCCTGACGTCGCCACCTGCGTGCTCGAGCTGCTCTCGGTGAACTACAACGAGCTGCTCAGCGCCGCCTCGGGCTATTCGCTCGAGGAGGCCCGCAAGGAGACGATGGCGGCGGGCAACTACATCCTCGTCTACGAGGGCGCTGTCGTTAAGGGCTGGGAGGGCAACGCGCTGCGCGTCGCCGGCGAGAAGGGGACCGACTCCCTGCTCGAGGCAGCGTACAACGCGGAGGCCGTCATCGCCCTGGGCTCCTGCGCCTGCGACGGCGGCTGGCAGGCCGCCCGCCCCAACCCCGCCAACGCGGAGGGCGTCCAGAAGTTCCTCGACGACAACGGCATCACGACGCCGGTCATCAACATCCCGTGCTGCCCGGCCAACCCCGAGTGGTTCACGGCCGTCGTGGTCGAGTACCTGCTCCTGGGCCAGCTCCCCGAGCTGAACTCCAAGAACGAGCCCAAGCTGATGTTCAACGAGACGATCCACGACAACTGCCCGCGTCGTGGCCACTTCGAGAACGGCGAGTTCGTCTACCAGTTCGGCTCCGAGGAGGAGAAGAAGGGCTACTGCCTGTACGCCGTCGGCTGCAAGGGCCCGCAGACCTTCACGAACTGCCCCATCGTCAAGTGGAACCGCCGCAGCTCGTGGTGCGTCGAGGCCGGCGCGCCCTGCCAGGGCTGCGGCGTCGTCACGCCGAACAAGCCCACGCGCAACTGGGTCGACGAGAACACGCCGTTCCTCAAGCGCCACCGCTACTTCCAGATCGGCGACTGGAAGTCTTCGCCGGCCGGCTGGGCGGGCGTCATCACGGGCGTCGTCGTCGCCGCGCTGGCCATCCACGCCTGCGGCATGAAGGCCACCAAGCGCACGCAGGGCGGCGCCGACTTCGAGACCGTCCGCGTCTACGACGTCAAGCATGACAACAAGCAGGCCGAGGAGTACGGCGAGACCGCCAACAAGCTCTATGGCGAGCTCGACGCCAAGGGCCTGGAGGACCGCAAGATCAAGGACCCCAAGAAGCAGCAGAACGGCTAGAGAAGAAGAGAGGAGGACGATAGCTGATGGCAACTGAGACCACCACCATTGACCCGGTATCCCGCATCGAGGGACACCTGCGCGTGGAGCTTGAGGTCGAGGACGGCAAGGTGACCAACGCCTGGACGTCTGCCGGCCTGTTCCGCGGCATGGAGCTGATCCTGGAGAACCGCACCCCGCACGACGCGGCGCTGATCTGCCAGCGCATCTGCGGCGTCTGCCCGGTCTCGCACTCCAACACCTCGACGATCGCTGCCGAGAAGGCCCTGGGCATGCACCCCGCCGAGGGCGGCCGCATCATTCGCAACCTGGTCGAGTTCGGGCAGTTCATGTACTCGAACATCACCTGGTTCTACGTCCTGAACGGCCTGGACTACTGCAACCCGATCGACGCCGTCTCGGCTGACCCCAAGGCCGCCCTTGACGCCGCGATCGACGCGGGCGCCTCGACCTTCGACGCCGAGAACCTGCGCCAGCGTCTCGAGAACTTCGCCAACAACGGCCAGCTCTCGATCTTCTCCGGCAACTGGTTCGACGCGCAGGACGCCGACGGCAACTCCGCGTACCACCTGTCGCCCGAGCAGAACCTGATCGTCACCGACCACTATCTCGAGGCCATCGAGATGCAGGCCAAGGCGGCCGAGATCACCGCGATCATGGGCGGCAAGATGCCGCACGTGACCACGTTCATTCCCGGCGGCACCGCCTTCGTCCCCACGGCCGAGAAGATCGACGACATCAAGTTCCGCGTCGACGAGATCGCCGCGTGGGTCAAGAAGACCATCTGGCCCGACATCAAGATCCTCGCTAACGCCTACTCCGAGGGCTTCAGCTATGGCCAGAGCTGCGGCCACCTGGGCGCCTGGGGCGTCTTCGAGACCGCATCGTACGACCCGGTCGACCGCTACGAGCCGGCGGGCGTCCTCGTCGCCAACGACGACCACTCCGACTGGACGCTCGAGGAGGTCGACCCCCGCAAGATCGTGGAGCACACCGGCCACGCGTTCTACAAGGACCACGACCCGGCCGACCCGCTGCAGGGCATCACCGAGCCGTGGTACCCCGAGGAGGGCGCCACGCACGACGGCAAGTACTCCTGGTGCAAGGCGCCGCGCTACGACGGCAAGCCGATGGAGGTCGGTAGCCTCGCACGCGTGCTCGTCCTGTACAAGCGCATGCAGCAGCTGGGCGTCACCAGCGTCGACCAGGACCCGCGCTACCGCATGGTCGAGCTCGTCGACGAGCTGCTCGAGGCGCTCGGCCACTCCGGCGACCTCAAGGTCCTCGACTCGGTGACCGGCCGCATCGCCGCCCGCGCCTGCGAGACCGTCTACCTGGCCGAGATGTTCCAGTACGAGGTCAACAACCTGATCGAGTACATGGCCGGCGGCGGGGATGACTGGTACAGCAAGCCCACGAACGACTCGGGCACCGGCGAGGGCATGTGGGAGGCCCCGCGCGGCGGGCTGTACCACAACGAGACCGTCGACAAGGACAACATCACCAAGTACCAGATCATCATCCCGTCGACCTGGAACCTTGGCCCGCGCGACGACGGCGGCACCATGGGCCCGCTGGAGTCCTCTCTGATTGGCACCGAGGTCGTCGACATCGAGAAGCCGATCAAGTGCCTGCGCATCATTCACAGCTTCGACCCGTGCACCGCGTGCAGCGTGCACATCTTCGAGCCGAAGACCGGCCGTGAGTTCAACACCGTCGAGAGCCCCTGGGGGGTGAGGTAAATGCATCTTGCTCACTATCGTGAGGCACACCCGCTGCCCTTCGTGATCACGCACTGGGTCAACGCCGTCTGCATGTTCGTGCTGATTCTGACGGGCTTCTACATCCACTACCCGCTGTTCGGCGGCATCATGGGCATCTGCCGCGGGCTGCACGTCTGCTGCGGCATCATCATCACGATCAACTGCATCGTGCGCGTGATCCTCGCGTTCGTGGTCAAGTCCGCGCCCACCGGCGGCACCCGCTCGGTCGTGCGCGACTACAAGACCTGGCTGCCGCAGAAGAACAACCGTCACCAGTTCCTGCAGTGGATTCGCTACTACCTGTTCATGCGCAAGACGCACCCGCTGGGAGCCAAGCTCGGCGTTCCGCAGAAGATCTCCTACCTGCTGATCGCGCCGCTGCTGCTGTTCATGGCGTGGACCGGCTTCGCCCTGTGGATCCCGACCAGCACCTGGGGCATCTCCCAGTTCCTGATCAACGCCTGGGGCGTCATGACGCTGCGCGTGGTGCACTACTTCATGATGTTCGTGTTCATCATCTTCATGTGCATCCACCTGTACCTGGCCAACATCGAGGGCGTCGCCCCGACCAAGCTGATGTTCTTCCGCACCGAGGCCCCCGGCCTGGTGTACGACCCGGCGAAGCGCAACGTCGTTGGCTTCGACGGTCTCGGCAAGGAGGAGAGCTACGGCGAGGCTCAGTCCAAGATCGATCTGGACAAGGCCGGCGTCAAGTGCTAGCTATCGCCTGAGCCGAGCGATGAGGGCGGCAGCCCTCCCGCCGGCAGGCGGTTCGTGAGACGAGGGGCCCCCGCCCCGCCCGTAGAAGCGGCGCGGGCCCCCTTGCGGGTGGGGGGAACCGCAC
>CAIFEU010000011.1:0-18018 GCA_903789505.1 uncultured Coriobacteriales bacterium | reverse complement strand
GCAACGTATCGTGGCCGGGGCGTTTGGGGGGGGGGGTATGCGCCCGACGGCGCCCGCTGCGGGGGATGTCGGCACGGTCGTCGCCGCAGGCGAACCCGCTGCCGAGGGGCGCCGCGGGATGCCCGCACGAATCGTGCGCTCACCCGCATCTCCATGTCGGGCGAGTATGATGTCTCATGGCATACGTAACACGGACGATTGGGCGCGCGCCGGGCGCGCCGGGAGAGGGGCGTCGCATGCGCATCGCGGTGCTGTGCATCGGGAACGAGCTGCTGATGGACGAGGGCATCGGGCCGGCGTGCGGGAGGTACCTGGCGACGCGCTATGAGATTCCCGCGTGCGTCGACGTGCTCGACCGCGCGGTGATGGGGCTCGCGATCATCTCCGACCTGCGCACGCATGACGTCGCCCTGGTGCTCGACGCCGTCGACGTTCCGGGCGGCGTGCCCGGCACGCGCTACTCGTTCGCTCCCGAGGACGTCGCGGGCAGCGGCCAGATCGCGTCGCTGCACGAGCTGCGCTTCGCCGACGTGCTGATGGCCGCCGAGCTGACGGGCATCTCGTGCGAGGGGCACTGCCTGGGCATCCAGGCCGAGAACATCTCGCCGTCCCAGTACGTGCGGGCGCTGACCCCGCGTGCCGCGGCGGCGGTGCCGCTTCTGGCCGCGGAGGCGGCGCGCTGGCTGCGAGACAGGACCGGGGAACCGCTGACGGACCGCCTCGCGGGCGGCGACCCGCGCCGGGCGGGGCAGATGCCGCCGGCGAGGGGTGCCCGCGACTTCTCGGGAATGCCTGCGAGCGTAGGGGCGCCGGAGGCGGGGGAGGGCCCGTCCCCGGCAGGGGAGGGCGCCGACGGCGTGCGCCTGGGGCCGCTCGACGTCCAGCTGCCGGTGGTCTACGGGGAGCCCGACGCCACCGTGATGGCGGGGTACCTCAGGGCGAGCCTGGACGCCGTGGGCGCCCTCGACGTCGCCTGCGGCGAGCCCGATTCCGCCTGGGGCCGGCCGGCCGGGGGGCGGGCTGTGCTGGGGGGCTGCGCGCTGCCCCCGGGCGGCGAGGGCGACGCGGCGGCGACCGATGCGCTGATTGCGCGGTTTGGCCTGCGCGAGGGCGCGGGCGCCGACGGCGCACGCCGGCTGTATGCTATCGTGACCCCCGAGATCACCGACTACGACTGCGACGCGCTCATCGGCGCCTGCGTCGACATCCTGGGCGGGCGCTGACGCCGCAAACCGGGGCAGGGGCTCGACCGCGACCCCGGCCCGCGTCGCCCCGAGATTCGAGGAACCCATGCCCGCAGACCACAGCCATCGCAAGCGTCCCGTTCCCGTCCCTGCGGAGGGACCGCGCCCCGACGTGGGCAAGAAGCCGACCCTCTCGCCCGACGAGGACGTGCCCAAGGCCCCGGAGGGGATGCGCTACGTCGGGTTCTGCCAGGACTGCCGCGACTTCGTCGAGCTCGGGGACGACTTCTCCTGCGAGACGGGCGGCCACGGGCGCGACCGCGTGCGCGTGGCGCTGCTCTACGGCGAGGACGACCCGCTGCCGCACATGCCGCGGATGAACTGGGGCGCGCTGTTCATGCCGGCGCTGTGGGGGCCGGTCCACGGCCAGTGGTACATGATTCTGTTCTATCCGCTGTGGCTGGTGCTCGACAACCTGATCTACGCCGCCGTGCACGGCACCGGCAACGTCGCGATCGCCGTGATCTCGTCTGCGCTCACCGCGGCGTTCATGATCTACTACGCGCTGCACGCCAACGCCTGGGGCTACGTGCGCGTCGCCTCCGACAAGACGCCCGAGGAGTACCTGCGCCGGGAGCGCGTCTGGACCGTGGTCTTCCTGATCATGGGCATCGCGTTTTTGGTGCTGGCGACCTGGTACAACATCGCGCGCCGGCCGCACCGGGGCCGCCGCCCCGGGGGCGCGGGGCCGGGGGGGCCGGGACATGGGGGCGCCGGGCCGACAGGAGACCGACGCACCGCGACGCCGTGGCGTTGGGGCGCCGAAGCGGCGTGGCGACGCCGGGGCGCCGAGACGTCGGGGCCGCCGCTGAAGTTGCCGAGACGCCGGGCCCGACCTGCAGCCTTGAGCTCGTTTGACGAACATTTCCCCGCGGGTTCGCAACCTCGTACAATGGGGGATTGTCTCGGGGCTTTCCCCGAGCGGTTCCAGCAGGTTTCTTGGCTAACGAGGAGGGCATGATGCCTTCGAATCCCGGCGACCAGAACGACCAGAGCACCCTCGGCGGCGCGAACCCGAGCGCAGGGGACGCCGAGCGCGGCGGCGCGAGCGCGTCTGCCGCAAGCGTCGAGGCTCCCGCGGCGGGGCAGGAGGGAGCTGCCGGGGCGGGGGACGCCAGCCGGGGCGCGCGCGGCCTCTCCGCCCTGCGCGGTCTGGCACAGAGGCGCAACGCGCGCCGCCGCCTGCCCGCGTGGGCGACGCTGGCGATCGTCGTCGTGGTCGCCCTGCTCATCGAGGTGTTCGTCTGCAACTTCCGCTTCTGGCAGTCGCGCGGCTACCAGGAGGTCGTGCTGCGCGACGACCCGATTAAGATCAGCAGCGCCGACTACTCCATCGGTTTCGGGTCGCTCGACCTCGACGTGAAGAACGTCCAGATCGAAATCAGCGGACCCGACGACAACTCGAGCGTCTGGGTGCAGCTGGCGGTGTCCGACCAGGGCGAGTCCAAGCTCTACAGCCTGCCGGTCGCGCAGATGCACCAGAACAACGCGCGCAGCCAGATTCACACGGTGTTCACCTACGGCAAGGTCAGCAACATGCGCCTGACGATTCCGGGCGACGTGTACGGCGGCGTCGACGGCAACGTGCTGATCGGGAGCAACTCCCTGCCCATCACGATCGAGCGGGTTGCGGTCAACGTGCCCGTGCCGTTCTCGTTCGTGTGGGGCCGCTTCGTCATGATCCTCGTCGTGTGCCTGATGGTCTGGTTCCTCTGGCCGTCGCGCAGCCCGTGGCGCATCCCCGCGCTCTCGCCTTCGTTCGCACCCACGCTGGCGCGCACCTGCGTTCTCGTGCTGACGCTGGTCACGCTCGCGGTGTTCATCACGCTGCTGCCGCGCTGGGCGGGCATAGCGACGTCGTTCTACAACACGACCAAGTACGACTCGAGCGAGTCTGCGGCGATTCAGCTGGTGGGTCAGCCCGACACGGCGACCAACGAATACGGCAAGCTGGCGCAGGCGTTCGCGAGCGGACAGGTCGACCTGCTCCAGGAGCCGCCCCAGTGGCTGGTCAACATGGAGGACCCCTACATGTACGGCGCGCGCAACGCCGAGAGCGCGACGCACACGCGCGGCTACCTGTGGGACACCGCCTACTACGACGGCAGCTACTACGTGTACTTCGGCGTACTGCCGTGCCTGGTGTTCTACCTGCCGTTCTACCTGATGACGGGCGAGTACTTCCCCAACTCGGTGGCGGTGATGGTCGCGACGCTCGCGTTCGTCGTGGGGTGGTACTCGCTGTTGCGGGCGCTCATACAGTACAAGTTCAAGAAGACGAGCCTGGCAGCGTTCATCCTGCTGTTTGTCGGGGGCGTCATCTGTTCGGGCGTCCTGTTCGGGCTTGGCAGGCCGGGACTGTACAACGTGCCCGTGACCTGTGGCCGCGCGCTGGTGGTGTGGGGCCTGTGCATGTGGTACCGCGGCTGGCACAAGCGCAGCCCCGTCCGCATGTGCGTGGGCTCACTGCTGGTGGCGTGCATCGCCGCGACGCGCCCGCAGCTGCTCGTGATCGCGCCGCTGATTCTGGTGCCGCTCATCCTGACCCTGCGCACGCGGACGCTGCCGCGCCGGTCTAAGGTGGGCTGGCTTGCGTGCCTAATCGTGCCGGTCGTGGTCGTGGCTGCCGGGGTCATGTGGTACAACTGGGTGCGCTTCGACTCGCCGTTCGACTTCGGCGCGCAGTACAACCTGACGTACAACAATATGACGATGCGCGGGCACAGCCTGATGCGCATGGCGGACGGCCTGTACTACTGCCTGGTGTGCCCGCCCAACATCACCGACACCTTCCCGTTCATCTCACATGTGACCGCCTACCCGAGCTTCTCCGGCGTCACAATCTACGAGCCGCTGATCGGCGGCCTGCTGTGGCTTAACCCGATGCTGCTTGCGATCGCGTTCGTGTTCGGCCTGGCGAAGCGCGGCGAGCGTCGCGACATGCCGACCTTCCTGTTCGCCGCGTACTTTGCGCTGATGGGCATCGTGCTGGTGGCCTTCGACTGCGACAACGCCGGCATCCTGCTGCGCTACTTCCAGGACTTCGGCATCCTGTTCGCCCTGAGCGCCACGCTGGTCTTCCTGTACCACGTGGGCGGGAAGGGCGCCAAGCTGCCCGATGAGTACGTCGCGTTTGCGACGATGGTCAACGGCAGCGGCGGCAAGGTCACCTCGCCGTATGCCCTGCAGGTCAAGGAGCAGGTCGAGGGCAAGGAGGCCAAGGCGGCCGAAGCCGAGGCCGACGCGTCCGACGCCGCCGGCGAGCCCGGCGAGGAGGGCGCCGCGGCGCAGCGCGAGGCGCAGGCCGTCCTCGCCGTCGACGCGGATCGCGGCGCGACTTGCGAAGGCCCTGAGGGCGACGAGGCCGGCCAAGCCGGCCGAGGCCGCGCCGCGGTGACGGAGCGGGACTGCCCGCGCCGCCCCGCCTGGGCGATCGCCCTGTTCGTCTGCGTCATGGCGGGGGTGCTGATGGCGGTGCTGTCCGCCCTGTTCATGATGAACCCAATCGAGGGCGGCGTGTCCGGCGGCGGCACGTACCCGGAGTTCTGGGAGAGCGTGCGCCAGACGTTCCAGTTCTGGCTGTAGGGGCGTCCCGGCGGGGGGGGGCGATGGCGCACGACAGGCGGCGCCGCGCCCTTCAGCCGGGACATCGAAGGGACGTCGGGCGCGACCGTACGGGCCGGCCTGCTGGCGAGGCGAAGGTCCCCTCCCGGTGTCGCATGGTCAACGCAAGCGAGCCCCCTTCCCGCCGTATGGGACGGCCGGGAAGGGGGCTCGCTCTGTTCTCGCGCGTCTGACGCGACCTCGCGCTGGATGTGTCTGCCGGGGGGATGGCGAGGCGCCCTACATCAGCGTGCCCATGATGCGTTTGCGCTCGGTGGTGTCGAGGTTCGCCTGGATTCTGTCGGTGATCGAGGTGAGCCTGTCCAGCAGGTCGCGCGCCTCGTCCAGGTTGCCGTAGAGCAGGGTGTACAGGTCGTAGCACTGGGGGATGATGCGCTCGCAGAACTCGGCGCCGAGGTCTGTCTCGCTTACGAGGACCTTGCGCTTGTCGGTGGGATCGTCGCTGCGGTTGACGAGCTTGAGCTTGTAGAGACCCTTGACGGCCGTCGTGACGTTGGGACGCGAGGTGCCGATGGTCTCGCTGATCTCGGTGAGCGTCAGGGGGCCGGACTCGTGCAGCTCGAGCATGATGTGGAACTGCGAGTACTGCGCGGTGCCGCTGAGGTGCATCTCGGCCGACGTCTTGCGCATGAGCTTGCTGACCTCGGACTTGTAGTAATACGAGATGATGCAGAGCTGACGGTAGATTGACTGCGGCAGCTGGTTTATCGCGCGCTCATCTTGCATGCGTTGCCTCCTTAGGGCGGGTGACCGCTTCCCCTAGGCGGCACTCGCAAATTGCGCAGGGAATAACAATTATCTCATTGCACTGAAATTAAAATTGGCATTGTCAATCGCATATTTAAACTATATTTTGGTATATAGTTAATACAAGAACAAAAGATGAAAGTATGAGACCGTAATGACATGTCATTACATTAGCACGTAGCTGAGGCATCATCCACTGACATGTCAAACATGTTAGTGACCTGACGCCCAAATCGACATGGGAGGGAAACGAACAGGGCCGGACCACCATGCTGCGGTGGTCCGGCCCTGAGCTGCCTTCGTCGGTGTTATGTCGGTGCGCGGTGAGCTCGGAGACCCGCCTTGGGGGGTGCCTCGCGTCCTTCGGTCCCGCGGCGTTTCGGCCCTCCTTACAGGAAGAACAGGACCGTGTCGAGCAGGAACAGGGGTACGAGGATGCCGATCGACCATCCCATGTACCCGAAGAAGCTCGGCATCTTGACGCCCTTCATCTCGGCGATGTTCTTGACCATGAAGTTGGGGGCGTTGCCGATGTAGGTGATCGCGCCCATGAAGACGGCGCCCGCCGAGATGGCCAGCAGCTCGCGGATCGGAACGATGCCCACCGTCGTCGCGACGCCCGAGGTGGCGCCCAGCGCGCCGGCGGTGGTGAGGAACACCACGTAGGTGGGCGAGTTGTCGAGGAAGGAGCTGAGCGCGCCGGTGGCCCAGAAGAACTTGGCGGGGGTGTCGATGCCCAAGGCGGAGCCGTTGGCGCGCAGGATCATCAGCGCCGGGATCATCGTGATGAAGATGCCGATGAACAGCTTGGCGACCTCGAGGATGGGGCCGTAGCCGAACTCGTTGTGCTCGCGCGCCTCGTGGGGCGTGGTCTTGAGCGAGAGCGCAATCGCGAGGCCGATCAGCGCGATCTCGACGAAGAAGTTCAGCCCGAGGTTGACCGCCTCGTCGCCCATCCCCGCGAACAGCGTGACCTTGACGGTCTCGCTGATGCCGGCAAGCTCGCCGTTGAGGATGACCGCCAGGATGATCAGCGCGAGGTAGATAAAGTTGCGCTTGCCGACGATGTGGAAGCGCTCCTCGGCATCGCCGGAGCCTGCGACGACCATGTCGGTGGAGGAGCGGCCCTCGGCGACCTCCTTCTTGTAGTAGTGGCGGTCGATGAGCGAGAAGACGACCAGCAGCACGATGACGTTGAGCGCCAGAATCGGCCAGATGTGCTCGACGGTCCAGAAGAACGGGACGCCGCGCAGGTAGCCCAGGAACAGGGGCGGGTCGCCCAGCGGCGTGAGGCAGCCGCCCATGTTGGCGACCAGGAAGATGAAGAAGACGACGATGTGGGCCTTGTACTTGCGCCACTCGTTGGCGCGCAGCACCGGGCGAATCAGCAGCATCGCGGCGCCGGTGGTGCCCACCCAGCTCGCCAGCAGCGTGCCGATCAGCAGGAAGATGACGTTGTTGCGCGTCGTGCCCGCGATCTTGCCCTTGATCGCGATGCCGCCCGAGACGATGAACAGGCCTAGGAGCAGCACGATGAACGGGACGTAGTCGAGCAGGATGGTTTCGGACAGCTCGTAGCCCAGGGCGTACGCCCCGTGAATGACCGCGTAGGGGACCATGAACAGCAGGGCCCAGAACAGCGCGACCAGCAGCTGGTGGCGCTCGTACCACGCCGCGGTCTTGGGGATCATCGGCAGGATGGCGATGGAGAGCAGCATCCCGACGAACGGGATGATGCTCCAAATCGAGGTTACGTCCATGTCTCATCTCTTTCGTTGCGGCGCGGGCCGAATCGCCGTTGCGCGTGACACCGTATCCGTCTACCTTACCGTAAGTACGGCATGCACGTCATGGTATCGCAGCTTAGCCCATGAATTGAAACAATTGGGCGACCGCGCGGCGCCGTGGTGCCGCGCAGGCGCGGGGTGACGGCAGCGGGCCTGACGCGCGGGTGCCGGCGGCGCCGCTGCCGTCCGCGGGTCGCAGGCGAAGGGGTTGGGGGGAGCCGATGTCGGACGAGGGCCGGGGCTTGACGCGTGGCGGCATCGCGGCGCTGCTTGCGGACGAGGCGCGCGCGGGGCTGTGCTGGGCGTCGTATGGCATCCTGTGCGGGCACGTCTGGATCTGGGAGGCGGCGCACCGCACGGGCGAGCTGTTCCCGGGCATGGGGCAGAGCGTGATCATCTACCTGGCGCTCTCCGCGATGATGATCGCGCTCACGGCGCTCGCGCTGGGCGTCCGCCCCGCCCGCCGGGCCTTCGCGGCGCTGGACTGGCCCATGGCGGCGGTCCTCGCCGTCGGCACGGCGCTGATCTGCGCGCCGGTGAGCCTGCCGATGGCGACCTCGACGCGCGTGGCGCTCGGCTCGGCCCTGGGAGGACTGGGCATGGCGAGCGCCTACCTGCAGTGGGCTCACTACTACGGCAGCCTGGGCACCCGGGAGATTATCGCGTGCATCTTCGGGGCGATGGCCCTGGGCAGCCTGCTCAAGATCCCGCTCGACGTCGCGCCGGCGTGGGCGAGCTGTGTCGTGTGCGCCTCACTCGGCTTCGTCTCGTCGGCGCTCGTCCGGGTGGCGGAGCGCTCGCTGCGGGACGCGCGCGGGGCGTCGTCCGAGGGGCGGGACGCGGAACCTGCCGACGGCGTGGTGGAAGGGGCACCTCGCGGCGCGGAAGCGGCGTCGGGCGCGGCGTACGAGCGTGCGGGCGGGCGAGCGGGCTCCGAGCCCGTGCGCGAGTCCGTGCCCGGGCCTGACGTGCGCGGGTCGTGGGCGGCGTTTCGCTCGGTCGTGCGGTCGGTCGGCAGGACGTTCGCCGGCGTGATTGCGTACGGCCTGGTCATCGGCATGATGCAGGGGATGGACATCCCCGCCGACCCCGTCCCCAAGTGGCTGCTGTCGTGCGTCCACCACGGGCTCGAGGTCGCGTTCGCGCTGGGGGTGCTGTGGTACGTGCTGGGCACGCGCAAGGGGCTGCACTTCGGCAACGTCTGGACGGTCGTGATGATGGCGACCGGCGCCGGCGTGATGCTGCTGCCCCTCGTGGGGGCGGGCCTGGCGGGATGGGCGCTGATCGCCGTTGCCGTCGCCCAGACGCTGGTCGTCATGCTGCTGTGGGCGATGCTGGGCGACGTGGCGCACCACCATCGCTCCGAGGTCAGCCCTGTGGCGGTGTTCGGCGTGGGGTGGACCGTCTACAGCCTATCGTTCCCGGTCGGCCACTGGTTGGGCTACGCGCTGAGCGCGGGGTCCGGCAGCTCCACCTCGGTCATCGGTCTGATCGTTTACGTGCTCGCGCTCTCGACCGTGCTGTTCCTGCGCGAGAGCGACTTCTCCCAGAACCGCATCTTCGGCGACCTCGAGGCGGCGCCGCTGCCGCCGTCGATGGGCGACGTGATTGAGCGGGCGTGCCGCCGCGTGGGTGCCCGGCATGGTCTCACCGACCGCGAGGTGCAGGTCATGCGCATGATCTGCGTCGGCCGCAGCAAGGGATACATCGCCGAGAGCCTGAGCATCTCGGAGAACACGGTGCGCAGCCACGCGCGCCACCTCTACTCCAAGTTGGGCGCGCACTCCAAGCAGGACCTGCTCGACATCGTGCAAGCGGAGGCCGCCGAGAGGTAGCCGCCCGCGCGGGGGGGCGCAGACGCTGCCATGCATGTGTGACCAGGCCCGCGCCGTCCCGCCCGTTACCCTCGGCTACCGATCTGCTACCGAGCAGCTGCAATCTGCTACCGGACGGTAGCCGACGAGCGCCCTCGGCTTTGCCATGGGGCGGCCGGCGGTGCTACCGTGAGGGAGGGTCAATGACACGAACGGTGTGCTTGCCTGTGCGGGGGGAGCGTAGGCGAAATGGCACCGTTCGTGCGGCTGCGCGATTCTGGGGCGCAGCGCATAGTGGGCGTCAGTTCACAGCCATGCGGGCTGCGGACGCGGACGCGACGCCGGTCGCGGACGTGCGGGTGCGCCGACCACGCAGAGGCGCACGGCACGGGCGCGGCGGAGGACGCGGACGCGAGCGCGGCCAATTCGGGCGGAGGTGCCGCCCGGCATGGAGGGCACGACGTTGGCGCGGCGGGCGACAAGAAGGGGACCCGTCGCGCACCTTCAGAAGGGGGACGCACATGTTCGACTCGATTTCCGCCACGCGCCGTCAGTTTGTCGCAGGGGCAGCCGCGATCGGCGCCGCCACGTACCTGGGCGGTAGGACCGCGTTTGCCTCGGAGGCGGGGGACAAGGCGGGCTCCGCGGCGGGCGAGACCGCTGCCAACGGCATCGCCGACGGGACCTACACCGCCACGGCCGGCGGCCGCAACGGCGACGTCGAGATGACCGCCACGTTCAAGGGCGGCAAGCTCCAGACGCTGTACGTCAACAGCGAGGAGTCGCGCAACATCGGCGACGCCGCGATCGAGATCCTGACCAACCGCGCGATTGAGTCGCAGTGCCTGAACTTCGACACGGTGACGGGCGCGACGCTGACATCCGCGGCGTTCATGAGCGACCTGGAGGACGTGTACAAGCAGGCGGGCGCCGACACCAAGGCGCTGTCCAAGGCCGACAGCGGCCTGCCCGTCGCCGAGGCCATCGACGACGAGGCAGACGTCGTGGTCGTGGGCACCGGCGGCGCCGGACTCGCCGCCGCGGTGACCGCCGCCGAGGCGGGCGCCAGCGTCGTCATGCTCGACAAGATGGACATCTACGGCGGCAACACCAACGCCGGCGAGGGCACGCTCAACGCCCCCGACCCGGCGCGCCAGGAGCCCATGGGCATCGAGGACTCCGTCGACAAGTTCTTCACCGACACCTACGAGGGCGGCGACGAGAAGGCCGACCCCGACCTCGTCCACGTGCTGGCGAACAACGCCACCGACGCCGTGTACTGGATGGAGGGCCACGGCCTGGTCTACAACGACGAGGTCTTCACCGCCATCGGCGGCAAGTGGCAGCGCGGCCACTCGGTCAAGGTCCAGAAGAACGGCCAGCAGGGCGGCTCGTATTACGTCAGCTGCCTGATGGCGTGCGCGCAGCGCCTCGGCGTGCGCGTGTACTGCGATGCCAAGGTCGAGTCGCTGCTCACCGACGCCGACGGCAAGGTCTGCGGCGTCAAGGGCACGCGTCCCTCCTCGGGCGCCGAGGTGAGCGTCACCGCCAAGTCCGTCGTGATGGCGACCGGCGGCTACGCCCAGAACGCCCAGCTCGCGATGCAGTACGACACCCGCGTGACCGAGGACATGCCGAGCTCCAACGTCTGCAGCTCCACCGGCGACGGCCTGCCGATCGTCGAGGCCGTGGGCGCGGGCCTCAAGAACATGGAGCTCGTGCAGATCCACCCGCTGGGCGACCCGCAGAACGGCGGCGTGGCGACCTTTGTGGGCAACTGGCTGGGTGTCGAGGACTACGTCTTCGTCAATGACGACGCCGTGCGCTTCACCGCAGAGGACGGCCGCCGCGACGAGATCGCCAACGCCATTCTCGAGCAGCCCAACGACGAGATGTGGCTGCTGGTCGACTCCACCGACATCGACGCCGACCGCCAGAGCCAGATTGACGAGCTCGTCGCGACCGGCCACAGCTTCCAGGCCGACTCGATCGAGGACCTCGCCGGCCAGATCGGCGTCGACCCCGCCACGCTCACCGACACGATCGACGGCTACAACGCCTGCATCGATGCCGGCGAGGACACCCAGATCGACCCGGGCAAGCAGCTGCTGGGCGACAAGGTCGAGGACGGCCCGTTCTACGCGAGCAAGCGCATCCCGACCATCCACTACACGATGGGCGGCATGGCGATCAACACCGACGCGCAGGTCACGACCGAGGACGGCGACCCGATTGACAACCTGTACGGCTGCGGCGAGTGCACTGGCGGCGTCCAGGGCGGCAACCGCCTGGGTGGCAACTCCTTCACCGATTTGATCGTCTTCGGCCGCATCGCGGGCGCGAGCGCCGCGGCGAACGCCCTGGCGTAGGGCGTAGGAGACAGGGGCGCCCCCGAAGGGGCGTCCCGGGCGCGACCATAGCCTGACGAGCTGAGGCGCGAGGGCGCCCGTGGGATTCGAGGTCCCGCGGGCGCCCTTTTCGTGCGCCTCGACAACCGGCGTGGACTAATCGGTGCTGAATATCATACGAACAATTTTCATGTAGTAAATGCGTATATGATACGTAAGAAATGCCATGAAGGTGAGCAGACGGAGGCAATCATGTCGATGACGATAAGCATCGATGACGAGCTGAAGCGGGACTTTTCAGAGGTTTGCCGCGAGATTGGCCTCACGCCGTCGACGGCCTTCGGTATCTTCGCGCGAACCGTCGTGCGGGAGCGTGCAATACCCTTCGAGCTCTCTGCCGTGACGCCCGAGGAACGGGCGGCGAGGTCTTACGATTTGCGGGTTGCAGATGGCGTTCGGCGTGGGCTCGAGCAGTTTGGGGGAGGCGATTTCGTTTCACGTTCCGAGTCGCGCTCGCTGCGCAGTGCGAGAGACGTCTGATGAGCGCCTACGAGGTTCTATATGCCCGACAGTTTCACGAGCAACTGATGGTGCTACCCGATTCCGTCTATGAGAGAGTCGAGCACTCTGTGGATGTCGTTGCCGATAACCCGGGGCTCCTCCGCGTCTATGATTCGCCCTACGAGGCTGCCGTGCCACCGCTGGACTTAAGATGGTACTACGTGCCGCACACGCACAAAGTAATCTACCTCGAGCAGGACGAGCAAGCGCGGCAGTTGCGGATGCTCTTCCTGGGCGACACGCGCGAGGACCCTCGACACCGCTTCGATCGGATGGATTCCGTCGAATAGACTTCGGGTCAGTCATCACGCCTTCCTCATGGCCGCCCGCGCCGGGTACCTGCCGCCGACGCGCCGACATCCGGCGAGAGGACAAAAGGGCCATTGTGCCAACCTATCCCCATCGGACGGCGGCGGCACAGACGTCACGAGGGGACGAGCCTATGCCTCAACCTGCGGATATGCCCCGAAGTTTGCCTAGGTGTGACGTCGGCATGTGCGCGGAGGATACTTTCAGTCTGTTTAGAGCAAACAAAATCCGAATGCATATAATCATCTCCACGTATTGGCAGCGGGATGGTCCCCACTGCCCTCGCTCGGGACGTGGCGGACCGCAATCAGCGGGAGGATGGGGCAATGGCGTTTCACGTCGACAGGACGCCGCGCGCGGCGCGACTCGGTCGGCAGAGCCCCTCTTGCGATGAACGCGACTCCGCTGCCGTCTCATCGTCCGAAGAAGAAAAATGTGCTGGGGGGGGGCTTCGTGTCGCGCGTTGTGAGCGCTGCATCTCAGATGGACGCTCCGCGGGATGACGACACGGAGACGCTCTCCCGTGAGGACGGCCCCGTCGGAGGAGCTTCCCCGACGTCCGCAACGCAGGTCCACGAGGCCCGGCCCAACAGGACCGTGAGGGGTACCCGCATTGGCAGGCGCCCGCGTGAGGCGCGCCGCACTGCTACCGTCTTTGCTCCCGCCCTCGTGGGCCGGGTGGCACGCCCTGCGTGCGCGGACGACGACGGTACGCTCGAGGCGGCGATGCGCCTGCGCCATCACCGGCTGGGGTACCGCTTCGTCAAGCGCTCGGCGGACATCGTCGTCAGCGTGTGCGCGCTGGTCCTGCTCTCGTGGCTGTACCTGGGAATCGCCATCGCCATCAAGGTCGACGACCCCTCGGGCCCCGTTATCTTCCGCCAGCGCCGCGTCGGCCGCGACGGGCGTGAGTTCGACATGTATAAGTTCCGCAGCATGTGCTCGAACGCCGAGGAGATGCTGCCCCAGCTCGAGTACCTCAACGAGAAGTCGGGACCGGTGTTCAAGATTGCCGACGACCCCCGCATCACCAGGGTGGGGCGGTTCCTGCGCAAGGTGTCGTTCGACGAGCTGCCCCAGTTCGTCAACGTCCTGAAGGGCGAGCTCACGCTGGTGGGGCCGCGTCCCGCGCTGCCGCGTGAGGTGGAGCAGTACACGCCGCGCCAGCGGGAGCGCCTCCTCGTCAAGCAGGGCATGACGTGCTACTGGCAGACGCGGCGCAACCGCGACTCAATCTCGTTCGATGATTGGATGGAGCTTGACCTGCTCTACATTCGCAAGTGTGGCGTGTGGTCCGATTTTAAGCTAATAGTGCAGACGGTCGGGTGCATGCTGACGGCGCAGGGGCACTGACCAGCGCTGCCGGCGCGCCGCCCGCGTGCGGCGTGAGCCCGGGAGCATGCAGCGCATGTCGCGCCTCGCTGCCCCGGCGGGACGCGCACGGGGGTCGCCGGCGTGTCGCGCGACGCACGAGGCCCGTTTCGAGAGAGTCCGGAGAAAGGACACGAGAGCTAGATGACGATTCTCGACCTCCTCAGGCTGATTAGGAAGCACATCGCACTGGTGATCGTGCTCCCCATCGTCTGTGCGGTGCTGGTGGGGCTGTACAGCGTGTTTCTGATGCCCGACAAGTACACGGCGACCACGAGCATGTACGTCCTGGTCAAACAGGACAGCTCCTCGAACAGCACGATGTACAGCGACCTGTCCGCCTCGCAGATGGTCTCAAACGACGTCGCCACGCTGCTCAAGAGCGACCGCGTCGCCAAGCAGACCGCCGACTCGCTTGGCCTGTCGAGCATCTCCGACTACGACGTCTCGGTCGACAGCTCCACGACGTCGCGCGTCATCACGCTCTCCGTCACGGGAACCTCCGCGAGCACGGCGGCGGACATCGCCAACGGCATGGTCGACGCGGTCTCCTCAATCGCGAGCAGCGTGATGAACGTCGAGGGGGTCAACTCGATCGACGAGGCGGTGGCGCCCTCCTCGCCCTCCGGGCCCAACCGTGTGCTGTACACCGCGGTCGCGTTCCTGGCGGGGATGTTCGTGGCCATCGCGATTGTCGTGCTCGCCGACACGCTCAACACCAAGGTCCGCGATCACGAGGACGTCGAGGCGCTCACCGGCCTGCCCGTCGTCGGTCGCATCCCCGTTGCGAAGGAGGCCAGGTAACCATGGCCAGGCACGTCCAGATTACCGCCGACGATGCGCTGCTCGACAACGCGGCAAAGACGCTGGCGACCAACATCCAGTTCGCCTCCGTCGACAACCCGATTCGCAGCGTCGAGGTCACCTCGTCGGCTCCCAACGAAGGCAAGTCGTCGCTGGCGGTGCTGCTCGCCAAGGCCATGGCACAGGGCGGCCAGCGGGTCGTGCTCGTTGAGTGCGACATGCGCCGCCGCTCGCTCGGGGGCATCCTGGGCGTTCACGGCCGGTCGGGCGTCTACTCGGTGCTCGCCGGCGCCGTCAAGGCGTCGGAGGCGGTGCTGACCACGCCCATCTCGGGCGTGTACCTGCTCGACTGCGAGCCGTACATCCCCAACCCCGTCGACATCCTCTCGTCGCAGCGCTTCATCAACCTGATTGAGGACCTCAAGAAGGACTACGGGTACGTGGTCGTCGACACGCCGCCGCTGTCGACCTTCGTCGACGCCGCCGTCGTGAGCGGCGCGGTGGACGGCACCCTGCTGGTGGTACGCCAGAACTTCGTGCGCCGCGACGAGCTCAAGAACGCCTACGATCAGCTGAAGAAGGCAAACGCTAACGTGATCGGCGCCGTGATGACGTTCTGCGAGGCGGACAAGAGCGAGCAGTACTACAGCTCCTACTACCGCGAGGACGGCACGAAGGTCAAAAGCCCCAAGAGCAAAGGCAAGAGGGGCGGCAAGGCCGAGCCCGCCCCGACTGGGGCGCACTACTCGCGTTACGACAGGTAGGGCGCGCTCGGGACGAGCCCCGCGCTGGCGGCACGGGATTCCTGCCGCTGTCGCGCGCCGGCGGGCGCGGCGGGTCATCGGGACGAGCGAGGAAGGGGCATCGCATGAGGGACATCCACTGCCACATCCTCCCCGGGGTCGACGACGGCGCGCGCGACATGGACGAGAGCCTCGCGATGCTGCGCGCGGCGCGCGACGCCGGCGTGACGTCGATCGTGTGCACGCCGCACTGCCGCGACCCGTACTTCGACTTCGACGCGATGTGGGCCGCGTTTCGCGAGCTCAAGCTCCGCGCCGACGGGATGCCGCTGACCATGGGGTTCGAGGTGGCGCATCGCAAGCTGGTCGAGCTGGGCGTCGAGCAGTGGGCGCCGCGCCTCGCCTTTGAGGGGTCCAACGAGTTCCTGCTCGAGCTCGACACCATGTGCACCGGCTACGACTTCGAGGAGTACGAGCGGACGATCTTCGAGCTGCAGGGGATGGGCTACGACGTGATCATTGCCCACCCCGAGCGCTACCGGGCGATACAGGACGACCCGGGCATCGCCGAGGACCTGGTGCGGATGGGCTGCAGGCTGCAGGCCTCGGCCGACTTCATCGACGGGGGCCGCTTCGGCAAGGAGAAGCGGCCCGCCAAGCGCCTCTTCAAGCTGGGGCTCTACTCCTACATCGCGAGCGACGCGCACAACGTGCGCCACTACGCCAGCCTCGCCAAGGCCGTCAGGAAGTTCCCGCTCGACGCCCGCTGAGCCACTGCGCTAGGGGGTGCCCCTCGGGCGCCTCGGGCGGCTTTGGCTGACCGAAGCTGGCCCGCCCGCGTGGGCGCACGCACGCCGTCGCAGGCGCGCGCTTGTCGCCCGTCCGCGCGCCTACCGGGACGCGAGCGCTCCGCCGCTTGCCCCGTCCCGCCGCGAGCCGTCGCGTCCGGCGGGCCGCCCGGCCCCCGTCCAAACCCCGGACACAACTTCGGGTCCGCGCGGCGCTATCCTAGTCTTTCACCAACACGACAACGTTCGATCGCAAGGCTCGGTTTCGAGGGGCTTCGGGGGACGCGACATGCGTCCGTGGGCGCCTTCCCGCCAGGGGCGCGTGGGGCGCGGGTCGCCGTCGCAGGCAGGCGGGCGCGGGCGGCGGGCCCCTCGGCGCGGCATGCCCGTCCGGCGTCATCTCCAGGGGGTATCGCATGGCGTTCGTCCATCTGCACAACCACTCCGACTTCTCCATCCTCGATGGCTGCACGCGCATCCCGGACATGGTCAAGCGGGCGGTGGAGTTCGGCATGCCGGCCGTGGCCCTCACCGACCACGGGTACATGTTCGGCATCCCGAACCTCGACCTGGAGTGCCGCAAGTACAACGACGCCACGCCGCGCATGAAGCAGTGGCGCACCGACTGCGAGCACTTCAAGAAGGGCTGGGACCTTGAGGAGCCCGCGCCCGACGCGCCCGACGTCGACTACCACGACGCCGTTCACGCGCAGTGGGAGCGCGACGTGCAGATCTGGGGGGAGTCGGGCAACGACCTGGCGCAGGTGCAGGCAAACCGTCCCAACCTCAAGGTCAAGCCGATCTTCGGTTGCGAGGCGTACTTCATCACCGACGACTGCATCGACCGCGGCACCAAGCAGGTGCGCTACCACCTGATCCTGCTCGCCAAGAACGAGACCGGCTACGTGAACCTGATCAGGTGCATGTCCAAGGCCGCCGGCCACGAGATGATGTACTACAAGCCGCGCACGACGCTGGCGATGCTGCGCGAGTACCACGAGGGCATCATCTGCCAGAGTGCGTGCGTGCAGGGAATCATCCAGCAGCACGTCCTGGACAACGACCTGCAGGGCGCGCGCGAGTGGGCGCGCACGTTCCAGGACGTCTTCGGCGACGACTTCTACATGGAGATCCAGGACCACGGGCTGACGTTCCGCAACGGCTGGAACGACCGCAGCCTCGACGAGGAGCTCGTCAGGATTGCGCGCGAGCTGGACATCAAGGTCGTGGCGACCAACGACTTCCACTACCTCACGCGCGACGACGCCCCCACGCAGGACATCATGTCGTGCATCGGCAAGGCGACGACGCTCGACGACCCCAACCGCATGCGCATGGAGGGCACCGAGTTCTACATGAAGAGCGAGGCCGAGATGCGCGAGCTCTTCTCGTGGATTCCCGAGGCGTGCGACAACACGCTCGAGGTCGCAGCCAAGTGCAACTACGAGATTGACTGGACGCAGATGTACCTGCCCAGCTACCCTGGCCTCAAGCCGGGCGAGACGGCCGAGCAGCGCTTCCGCGACGAGTGCGAGAGGGGCTTGGCGCGCCGCTACGGCGACGACTGGCGCAACGTCGTCATCAACGGCATCAACGTGCAGGAGCGCTTCGAGTACGAGTACAAGATCATCTGCGACAAGGGGTTCGCGAACTACTTCCTCATCGTCCAGGACTACGTGCAGTGGGCCAAGGACAATGGCATCGGCGTGGGCCCGGGCCGTGGCTCGGCGGCCGGCGCCATCGTGGCCTACGCCATGAACATCACCAACTTCGACCCGCTGCAGAACGGCCTGATGTTCGAGAGGTTCCTCTCGCCCCAGCGCTCCGAGATGCCCGATATCGACATGGACTTCGACGACGAGCACCTGCAGGACGTCC
>CAIFEU010000010.1:27650-29709 GCA_903789505.1 uncultured Coriobacteriales bacterium | reverse complement strand
CCCCAGGGCTCGCTCGCCCCGCTGGCGAGCCCCACCCAGCGCGCCCTGTGCCGCCTGATGGTCGCCGAGGTGACGGTCACCCTCGCCGCGGCGGGGTGCTACCTGTTCGCCGTCACCGACGCCTCGCGCTTCTTCCCCTACCTGCTCGCGGCCATCGTCGGCGCGCTGCCGGCGCTGGTCGCCATGACGGCGGCGCGCCAGGCGGCGGTCAACGCGGGCGGGGAGAGGAGGCGCGCCGTCACGCTCGGCTGCGCGCTGGCGTGCATGGTCCCCGTCGTCGGCGTCGCCGGGCCGCTGGCCCAGGCCCTGTGCTGCGTCGCGCCCACCGGCGCGCTCGGGCTTATCGGTGTGGCGGCGTACCTGAGGACGTCGCTCGGCGCGCCCGCCGTCCTCGCGGCGGCGTGCTCGTATGCGCTGTGGCTCGTCGCGTCGATCGTCGCCCTGGTCAAGGTGCTGCGCAGCTAGCCCCGCGGGCCGGGCAGTGGCATGCCGGGGGCGCCGCGCGGGGGCGTCAGAGCATGAGGATGTGACCGCTGAAGATGCTGATCACGTGGATGGCGCCCACGCGCACGTACGTGCCCGGCTTGAAGAGGAAGTCGAACAGCGGCATCCAGAAGTTGTAGAGCATGCCCACCTCGATGCGCTTGGCGCGCCCCCGCACGGTGCGCCGCGACCGCTCGAGGCGCCTGACGAGCTCGTCGTGGTAGGGGCAGCTGCGGGCGTACCGCCAGAACAGGTCCGCGCGGTCGGCCTGCGGGTAGAGCCAGGGGCGGTCGTCGGGGCCGGCGTAGTGCACGATGCGGGCGCCCTCCCGGGCGCGGTCGAACTCGTCGCGCACCTCCTGAGGGGCCTGCGCGACGATCAGCGAGCGTCGCTTGTGGCGCCAGTCGTTCAGCGCGTTCCACGACATGTCGACGAACCGCGTGCGCCCGCGGCCGACGTAGTTGAGCACGTCCTGGTCGAGCCAGTGCCAGTGGCGCGAGGTCGCGAGCCTGACCAGCTCGCCCGGCGCGAAGCTGCGTCGGAACTCCTCGAGGTTCATCAGCAGCACGCCCGCCTGGAAGTAGTCGAGCACGCTCGAGAGGCCTACCACCTCGTGCAGGTACTTCGTCACGGTGGCGTTGTAGCCCATGGCCTGACCGATCGTGTCGGCGTCGCGCGTCGCGGCGAGCAAGAGCCCGTCCACGTCGGTGTCGAACAGCTTCGCCACATCGTCCAGGACGACGATGTCGCTGTCCAGGTAGACCGCCTTGCGAACGTCGGCAAGGACCTGCGGCGCCACCAGGCGGAAGTACGTCTCCAGGTGGAAGTGGCCGTGCACCGGCAGCTCGTCGGCGCCGAAGCGCGCCGCCATGTCGACGAAGTGCAGGTGCAGGTCGTGGCCGATTGCGTCGACCTGCCGCGTGAGCGTCCGCTGGTCGTCCGGCGGGATGTCGCGGCACATCACGACGATGTCGTAGCGCCGGTCGGGGCTGGTGTGCTCTATGAGCGACTGCAGCGCGGTGGAGAAGTAGGGGACGAAGGAACCGTTGCACGCGAAGATGACGACGACGTCGGAGAAGGCTCCCGTCGCGCGGCACGGCGACCCGGCGCCGTCGGCGCGAACGTCACCCTGTTTCCCCTCTGGCGTCAACGGTTGCATGTCCTGTGCGGTCCTCCGTTATATCTGGCGTCGGCCGCCGCGTCGTCATTGCCTGCCGCGCACGAACTTCCCCGCGCGGCGCGCGAGGCCCCCCACCGGCGCCGCCCAGCCGGCATCTCCCGAGCGCGGCGAAGGCGGGCATCTGGAAATAGTAAATCATCGTAATGCAGCGCGCATCCTCTTCAGGTCCCGCTCACGCTCTACACGTCTCCTGCCACACGGTTGGAGGGTCCGTGTCCGTCAGGGCGCCCCCGCCCCCGACCGCAGTCCCGGACTGTGCGACAATGGCGTGCCGCGCGCCCCCCCGGGCGCGCCCCCCCGGCCGGGGCCTCCGGGGGAAGGGGGGGGGCTGCCGGCGGGCGGGGGCCCCGCCAAGCCGCTGATCGGGAGGGGGGGCGCCCCGCCGAGTGGCGCGGG
>CAIFEU010000010.1:20153-27640 GCA_903789505.1 uncultured Coriobacteriales bacterium | reverse complement strand
CCCGCCCGCCGGCCCGGACGGGGCCACACGGGGGGGCCGCGCGCCCGCGGGGGCGCGCCCCCTCGCAGGGGCAATCTGGAGAAAGGTGCCGGCATGCCGTCGTCCTCGTACAAGGCAAAGCAGATGATCGTCATGAGGCGCGACCTCAAGATGCGCAAGGGCAAGATCGCCGCGCAGGCGGGGCACGCGTGCGTCGAGGCAACGCTCATGGCGCTCGCGCGCGAGGGGCGTCTCGACCAGGTGCGCGTCACGCCCGACGGCTCCTGGGTGTACCTGGAGCACGACCAGGCGGACTCCTCGGCGCTGTGTGACTGGTTCGACGCCGGCGTCGCGAAGGTGTGCGTCTACGTCGACTCCGAGGAGGAGCTGCTCGAGGTCGCCCGACAGGGCAGGCAGCGCGGGTTCCTCGTGGCGCTGATTCGCGACGCGGGCTTCACCGAGTTCCACGGCGAGCCCACCTACACGTGCCTGGCGTTCGAGCCGCTCCCCGCCGAGGAGATCGACCCGATCACTGGCGAGCTGCCGCTGTACTGAGCCGCGCGCCCCGGCGGACGATGGGCGAGGGGCAGCGCCGTCCCGCCGCGCCGCTCATGTTCCCCTGAGCTACTTGCGCGGATGCGCATGTGCGACAAGACTGTTCCAGGCAGTCAAACTGGGACGAGGGGATGCGAATGACCCACAAGAGGAAGCTCGAGAAGGACATACGGTGCCCGCTCGAGTACGGGCTCGACGTGTTCGGCGGCAAGTGGAAGAGCCGCATCATCTGCGTGCTGTCCGCCCGCGGCAGGCTGCGCTACGGCCAGCTGCGCGACGAGATGACCAACGTCTCCGACGCCGTGCTGTCGTCGTCGCTGAAGGAGCTGATGGCGGACGGTATGGTCCGCCGGGAGAGCTTCGACGAGATACCCCCGCGCGTGGAGTACTCGCTCACCGAGCGGGGCGCGTCGGTGATGCCAATCATGCGCGCCATCTGCCGCTGGGCGGGGATTACGCACCGAGAGGTGACGCAGGACGCCCCGCGCCAGTGCCAGTCGTGCGACTACGTCGACGTACGCGTCGTCGAGAGCCCGCGCACCGACTGTGCTGCCCTCGCTCGGCACGACGCCTGAGGGCGCGCCGTCCTCTGCGCGCCGTGCCGCCGTCACGCTTGTGTTTCCGTGCCGCGCGCCAGGTCGCTGCCGCTATGGGGAACATGAGCAGCTCATGATTTGCCCCGTATCTTGTCCTTCGATGGTCTGCTCCGTAACTTTGAGCGCGTCAACAGCCCGACGGCGCGCGTCGCCTGCGCCCGGGCACGGCAGCGCTCGAGAAGGGAAGCACCATGATCGACGAGAACGTGAAGAAGCTCCTGGAGCAGGGGATGTGGGACCTCGCGACCTGCGCGGATGGCGAGCCCAACGTGGTCCCGGTCGCGTTCAAGGAGGTGGGAGACGACGGGAAGCTCTTGGTGGGTGACGTCTTCATGCGCACGACGGTCGACAACGTCCTCGCGGACGACGGCCGCATCGCGGTCTCGGTCTACGACCCAAAGAGCCTGGAGGGGTACCAGATCAAGGGCGTGGCCGACTACGTCACCGACGGTCCCGTCGTCGACCGGTTCAAGGCGATGGTCGAGTCGATGTTCCACGGTGCCGCGACCGCCAAGGGCGCGCTCGTGATCACCCCGCAGAAGGTCATCGTCACCACCCCGGGCGCGGACAACAAGAAGGTCATCGGTTAGCGCCGGGCGCGAGGGGAGGCGGTCGTCATGGGGACGTGCGCCCGGGAGGGCTCCGCGATTCGCTACACGACGGACAAGGAGTTCACGAAAGAGCAGATCGTGGCACTGTTCAGGTCGGTCGGGTGGCACTCCGCCGACTACCCTTCGCGTCTCTTCAAGGCGCTCATGGGGTCCTCGCTGGTCATCACCGCCTGGGACGGTGACGCGCTTGTCGGCCTTGCACGGGCGCTCGACGACGGAGAGCTGGTCGCATACCTCAAATACCTGCTCGTGGAGCCCTCCCACCAGGGGTCCGGCATCGCGAGCCGCATGCTGCGGATGGTGCGGGAGCACTACCGCGACTACCTGTACATCGACGTGATGCCCGACGAGTGCCGCAACGCCGCCTTCTACCAGCGTAACGGGTTCTCGCTGCTTCAGGACGGGGCAGCGCTCCAGATCTGCAACGACGACCCGCGCCTGGCGCGCTGAGCGAGGCGCGTCTCGGGGGAGGGGCGAAACGTCGATTGAGGGGGCGTCCGGGAATCGGGACGCCTGCGTGGGCGTGGGGGTGCCGCCGGGAGGTGGCGTTCCCACGCCCTCGTTGCGTCTTGTCCGCCTGTGCCGTTCAGGGGTTCTCGCCCCTCGCCCCGACGTCCTCACCCCGGCGCGCCTATCATGTGACCCAGGGCACGGCTGCGCGGGGCTTCCCCCGCCCGCAGGGCGGATGCGCCTCGCCGCGCGAGGGGCCGGCAGACGGGAGCGGATATGGGCACGGGGCTTTCCATGGACGGGGCGGGGCAGGTCGTGGGAGGGCATGCGGCGCTCGCCGCGTGCTTCGCGCTGTACCTCGCCTGGTGGTGCATCTTCTTCCGCCCGGGCGACGCGCGCCCTCAGGGGGCGCTGCGGGCCGTGGGCATCGGGTGCATCGTCGCGGCGGCGGTGCTCGGGGCGGTCGGCGTCGCCCTGTGCTGTGCGGGGATGGCCCGGCTGCCGCGACGCATCGTGACGCTCGCCAACTGGCAGGTGGCGCTCATGGGTGTCGTCGCCTACGTCGCCCTGTTCGTCATCACGACGATCCCCTTCGACCGCGAGCCAACCACCGAGCTCGTCATCATCGTCGGCTGGGCCACGCTGGAGGCGGCCACCGTCAACGCGCTGTACGGTGCGGGGGCGCTGGGCCCGGGGGCGGCGCTTGCGCTGCTGCTCGTCATGCTGGCGCTGGCGGCGGCGAGCCTGGTGTGCTACGTGAGGTTCTACGACCTCTCGGGCTGGGCCGCCCTGATCGACGGCTCGGTGCCCCTGGCGTGCGGGATCGCCTACGCGATCGCGCTCGCCGTGGTCGTCGCGCTGCTGCGGTGAGCGCGATGCGCGCCGCCCCGCTCCCGCCCGGCGGCACGGCACGCCCCCACTCGCGCGTCCCCGGGGGACGACCGGCCCCGCGAGCGCTTCGCTGCAGTTCGTTCGTGCGCGCTCGGCACATGGTGCCTTTGTGACGGCCCGGTGCCGTGGAGGGTACTTTAGCACTCTACTGTGCTAAAGTACCGCTCGCGTCACGGCGACGCGCACCGCGCCGAGGGCGCGCCCACGCCCCTGCGGGCGCGCGGAGGAACCCGACTGGGACTGGGAGGACTTCACCACCATGGCACTGACCACCCCGCGCGGCATGCGCGACGTCCTGCCCGAGGAGGCCCTGTGGCGCGAGCGCATCACCGCCAACGTGACGCGGCGCTTCTCGGAGAAGGGCTACCTACCCGTCGAGACGCCGATCCTGGAGCCGCGCGACCTCATCGACCCGGTCGACATGCCCGCCGACGACGCCTTCAGGCTCTTTGACCGCGATGGCGCCCAGCTGATGCTGCGCCCCGACGTCACCCTGCCGATCGCGCGCATGGTCTCCGCGCGCCTGGGCGACAACCCCGGCCCGTGGCGCCTGCGCTACGTGGCGCCGGTGTTCTGCGAGACCGACGCGCTGCGCGGGGAGCCCCGCCAGTTCACCCAGCTCGGCATCGAGCTGATCGGCCTGGAGGGCGTGCAGTCCGACGCAGAGGTGCTCTCGCTCGCCGACGGCGCCCTGCAGGCGGCCGGGCTTGCCGACTACGTGATCGCGGTCGGCAGCGTGCGCCCCGTGCTCGCGCTGCTCGACGCCTCGGGCATGCCCGAGGCGTGGCGCTCGCGCGTGCTCGCCGCGTTGCGTGCCAACGACCTGGTCGCCTATGCCGAGCTCGTCGACTCCGCCGACGAGCTTTCCGCGGAGGCGCGCGCCGCCCTCAAGGGCGTCGTCTCTCTGCATGGCGGCCGCGAGGTCATCGGGAGTGCGCGCCGCCTCATGGGCGCCTGCGGCTGCACCGGAGAGCAGACCGGGCTCGACGAGCTCGAGCAGGTCATCGACGCCGCGACGATCTCCGGGACGCTCGTCGTCGACTTCTCGCTCACCGGCTCGTTCGGCTACTACTCGGGCATGGTTTTCGCCGCCTACGCGCCCGGCATGGGCTCGCCGCTGGGCAGCGGCGGCCGCTACGACCACGTCTTCGAGCGTTACGGCAACCCCCGCGCCGCGGCGGGCTTTGCCCTGTCGCTCGACGCGCTGCAGACCGCGCTCGACCGCCCCCACGACTCGCGCCACCACCCCCTGCGCGTCGCCGTCTCCAAGGGCGCGCTGTTCCCCGAGACGCTCGACCTGCTGCGCGGCGCCGGCTACGCGGTCGACGACCTGGCGGAGCCCGGCAGGCAGCTCACGATCACCAGCGAGGCCGACGACGTCGAGTACATCATCGTCCGGCCCACCGACGCCCCCGCATTCGTCGCGTTCGGTGGCGCCGACGTGGGCATCTGCGGCCGCGACTCGCTGTTCGAGGCCGACATGGACGTGCTCGAGCTCATCGACCTGCGCTTCGGCGCATGCCGCTTCGTCGTCGCCGAGCCGGCGGGCAGCGGACGGCGGGTCGAGGAGAACTACCGACGCCTGGGGGCCATCCGCGTCGCGACCAAGTACCCCCGCATCACGCGCAGCTACTACCAGCGCATCGGCGTCACCGCCGACGTCCTCAAGCTCCACGGCAACATCGAGCTCGCGCCGCTTGTGGGGATGGCCGACCGCATCGTCGACATCACGGCGACCGGCACCACCCTGCGTGAGAACAACCTGGTCGTCGTCGACGACGTCATGCACTGCACCGCCCGGCTGTTCGCCAACGTCTGCAGCGCGCGCACCGACCCGCGCGTCCACGCGCTCTCCGAGCGCCTGCGCGCCGCCGTCGAGGCCCGCCGCCAGGCGGGGTAGCCCGGCGCCGACGAACGCCGGCCGACGCGCCGCGCCAGGCGCGCCCACGACCACGCAATCACCAACGAGCAATCCACCAACGAGGAAGGCAGGACCACGATGAGGAAGATCAACCTTGCGGCGGGGCAGACCCTGACCGACGGCATGCTCAACCGGGGAGGCGCGCTGCCCGCCGACGTCATCGCCAGCGCCGCGCAGATCATCGAGACCGTGCGCGCCGGCGGCGACGAGGCGGTGCGCGACTACGAGCGCAGGTTCGACCGCGTCGAGCTCGAGACGTTCCGCGTCCCGTCCGAGGTCCTGGACCGCGCCTGCGACCCCGACCGCGTCGACCCGGCGTTCCTCGCCTCGTGCGAGAAGGCAGCCGCGCAGATCCGCGACTTCCACGAGCGCGAGCTGCAGCAGTCCTGGTTCATGACCCGTCCGGACGGGACGATCCTGGGCCAGATGGTCAAGCCGCTCGAGTCGGTCGCGATCTACGTGCCCGGCGGTCGCGCCCAGTACCCCTCGACGGTGCTGATGAACGCGATCCCCGCCAAGGTCGCCGGCGTCGACCGCATCGTCATGGTCACCCCGCCGCAGCGCGACGGCGGGGCGCTGTCGCCCTACACGCTGTGCGCCGCCAAGGTCGCCGGCGTCGACGAGATCTACACCGTGGGAGGCGCGCAGGCCATCGCCGCGGTGGCGTACGGAACCGAGTCCATCCCGCGCGTCAGCAAGGTCACCGGCCCGGGCAACGCCTACGTCGCCGCCGCCAAGAAGCTCGTCTCCGGCGACGTGGGCATCGACATGGTCGCCGGCCCCTCGGAGGTGTGCGTCCTTGCCGACGACACCGCCGACGCGCGGCTGGTCGCCATCGACCTGATGGCGCAGGCGGAGCACGACCCGATGGCTGCCTGCTACCTGGTCACCACCAGCGAGCCGCTCGCCGACGAGATCCTCGCAAACGTCGAGCGCTACGTCGCGCAGAGCCCGCGCCGCGAGATCACCGAGGCCTCGCTGGACAACAGGGGCATCGTCGTCGTGTGCCCCGACATGGACACCGCCATCGCGTCGGTGAACGCGATCGCCCCCGAGCACCTCGAGGTCCAGACCGCCGAGGGCATGGGCGCGCTCGGCAAGATCCGCAACGCCGGCGCGATCTTCGTCGGCACCTGGAGCTCCGAGCCCCTGGGCGACTACCTCGCCGGCCCCAACCACACGCTGCCCACCGGGGGCACCGCCAAGTTCTCCAGCCCCCTGTCGGTCGAGCAGTTCGTCAAGAAGTCCTCGGTCATCGACTACTCCTACGAGGGGCTCCAGGCCGACTGCGACGACGTCGTCGTGCTCGCCGAGGCCGAGGGGCTGTGGTCGCACGCCCGCTCCGCCGAGATGCGCCGCGTGGTCGCGGCGAGCCAGCGCGGCGAGGACGTCCCCGCCGACGCCGGCGTCGCCGGCCGCATCGCCGGCGCGCCCGACGCGCCCGTGCCGGCGGGTCCCACCTGGGTCACGATCCCGGAGGGCGAGTAGACGATGCCCAAGACGCCCACCCTGCGCCCCGACCTGGCCGACCTCGAGCCCTACGACCCCGACATGCGCCCCGCCAGGGTCATCCTGACCGCCAACGAGAACAACTACGGCCTGCCCGACGGGGTCCGCGCGGCGGTCGACGCCGCCCTGTCCGAGGTGCCGACCAACCGCTACCCCGACGCGACCTCCCCCGAGCTGCGTCGCGCCCTGGGGGAGATGTGGGGCGTCCCCGCCGACGGCGTGGTGGTGGGCAACGGCGGCGACGAGATAATCTTCAACCTGCTGCTCGGGTTCGGGGGCCCCACGCGCCCGCTCGTGACGTGCGCGCCGACCTTCTCCGCCTACGAGCTGTACGCGCAGCTCACGCAGACCCCGGTCGTGCGCGTCGCGCGCACCGAGTCGTTCGACGTCGACGAGGCCGCGACGCTTTCCGCCGCCCGCGACGCCGGCCTGGTCGTCGTCTGCTCGCCGAACAACCCCTCGGGCAACCTGGTGAGCCCCGCGTTCGTCGAGCGCCTCGCCGACCAGACCGACGCCCTGGTCATGGTCGACGAGGCGTACGGGGAGTTCGCCGACGACGGGTCCTCGTGCGTCCCGCTGGTGGCGGCCCACGACAACGTCTGCGTCCTGCGCACGCTGTCCAAGGCGTTCTCCCTGGCGGGGGCGCGCGTGGGCTACCTGATCGGGTCGCGTCCGGTCGTCGACGGGATGCTCGCCGTGCGCCTGCCGTACTCGGTCAACCGCTTCTCGCAGCGGGCCGCCCAGGTGGTGGTCGAGCGCCGCGCCGAGCTGCGGCCCCCCCGGGGCGCGCGAGTGGGGGCGGGGCCCCGGCGGGCCCCCCCGCGCCCCCGCCGGGCCCCCCCGGCCCCACGCCCCCGGGGGGGTGGTGGGGGGCGCGTGGGGGGTGTTTAGGGGGCGTTTGGGGGGCTGTTGGGGTGGTTGGGGGTGGTGGGGTGGGGGGGGTGGTCATGGGGGGGGCGGGGGGGGGGGGGGTGG
>CAIFEU010000010.1:19750-20143 GCA_903789505.1 uncultured Coriobacteriales bacterium | reverse complement strand
GAGCGCCCGCGGCTGACCGCCCTGCTCGCCGGCATCGCCGACGAGCTCACCCGCTCGGGAGCGGCGCGGGCGCAGGCGTTCCCCTCGCAGGCGAACTTCGTGATGATGCGGGTCATCCCCACCGAGCGCGGCAGGGCGGACGGCCTGCCCGACGCCCACCAGGTCCACGAGCTGCTCGCCGAGCGCGGCGTGCTCGTGCGCGACTTCTCGTCGACGCCGGGCTGCGAGGGCTGCCTGCGCGTGACCGTGGGGCGTCCCGCCGAGACCGACGAGCTCGTCGCGCGTCTGCGCGAGGCGTACGGCCTCGGCCCCGCGGGCGCCCCCGCGCGATGACATCAGCCCCGGGGGGCCGGCGCGCCGGCGCCCGGCGGGGGGGGGCGGGCGGCCCGCGCC
>CAIFEU010000010.1:0-19740 GCA_903789505.1 uncultured Coriobacteriales bacterium | reverse complement strand
GAGGTGGTAGAGGCGTTTGACGAGTACGGGCAGCGGGGCTGCGGGGGGGGGGGCGGCGCCGCCCGCGGGTCGGGCGACCGCAGCGCCACCGTGTCCCGCTCCACCCGCGAGACCGACATAACGGTGAGCATCAACCTCGACGGGGACGGCTCCACGCACATCTCCACCGGCGTGGGCTTCTTCAACCACATGCTCGACGCGCTCGGGCGCCACGGCCTGTTCACGCTGCAGGTCGACGCCGACGGCGACACCGAGGTCGACGACCACCACACCGTCGAGGACACCGGGATCGTCCTGGGCAGGGCGGTGCGGCAGGCACTGGGCGACCAGGTGGGCCTCACGCGCTACGGCGCCGCGACGATTCCGATGGACGAGGCGCTCGTCATGGCGGCAGTCGACATCTCGGGCCGCGGGGCGGCGTTCGTCGACCTCGCGATTCCCACCGAGACGGTCGGGACGTTCGACACGCAGCTGGTCAAGGAGTTCTTCGTCGCGTTCGCCTCCAACGCCGGCATCACGCTGCACGTGCGCCAGGTGTGCGGCGAGAACTCGCACCACATCATCGAGGCGTCGTTCAAGGCGCTCGCCCGCGCCCTGATGCAGGCTACCAGGCTCGACCCGCGCGTCAGCGGAGTGCCTTCGACCAAGGGGGCCCTCTGATGGCGGCGCCCGAGGTGGCGGCGGCGCGCCGGGAGGCGCGGACGGGCGAGGGCGAGCCCGCGGGCGTGGGGCCGGTCGTCGTCATCGACTACCACAAGGGCAACCTGCGCTCGATGGCGCGCGGCCTGCAGGCGGCCGGGGCGGACGTGACGGTCAGCGACGACCCCGCCGTCATCGCGTCGGCGCGCGGCCTGGTGCTGCCGGGCGTGGGCGCCTTCGCCGACGCGATGGAGTTCATGGCGTCCTCGGGCCAGCGCGAGGCGATCCTGGGCGCGCTGCGCGCGGGCGTGCCGTTCCTGGGCGTGTGCCTGGGGGCGCAGCTGCTGCTCGCGCGCGGCAGCGAGGGCGCCGAGGCGTACGGCAGGCAGTGGACCGAGGGGCTGGGCGTCATCGACGGTCAGGTCACGCGCATGCGAGCCGGCCAGGGCGCCAAGGTCCCCCACGTGGGGTGGGACACGGTCGAGCTCACCGACGCCGGCAGGGACAACCCGCTGTTCCGGGGCATTCGCGACGGCGAGTACTTCTACTTCACGCACTCCTACGTCTGCCACCCCGCCGACGCGGGGGTCGTGAGCGCCACGACGACCCACGCCGACGCGTTCGCGAGCGCGCTGTGGGACGGCGGCGTCGCCTTCGGCGTCCAGTTCCACCCCGAGAAGTCCTCCGAGGCGGGGGCGGCGCTGCTGCGCAACTTCGTGGGGGTCGTCGCCGCCCGGCGGCCGGCGGGAGGGAAGCGATGATCGTCTTCCCCGCGATAGACCTGCTCTCGGGCCGCGACGTGCGCCTGCGCAAGGGCAGGCCGCGACCAGGTCGACGTCTACTCGGACGACCCGGTCGCCCAGGCGTGCGCGTTCGCCGCCCAGGGGGCCCGGTGGGTCCACGTGGTCGACCTGTCGGCGGCGTTCGGCGAGGACGAGGCCGCCCGTGCGGCCAACCGCGCCGCCATCGACGGCATCTGCCGGGTGCCCGGCATCTCGGTCGACGTGGGCGGCGGCGTGCACGACAGGGAGCGCGTCGAGGAGCTCCTCGGGCTCGGGTGCCGCCGGGTGGCGATGGGCACCGCCCTGGTGCGCGACCCCGACTTCGCCCGCGCCGCAGCCCGCGAGTTCGGCGACGCCCTGGTCGCCGACGTCGCCGCGCGAGGGGGCCGCGTCGCGGTCGACGGGTGGCGCGAGGGGACCGACCTCGCGGTCGGGGAGTTCGTCGCGCGCCTCTCGGAGATGGGCTTCCGCCACCTGGTGTTCACCGACGCCGAGCGCGACGGCATGCGCACGGGCATCGACGTGGCCGCCTACGAGCGTGTCGCACGCGCGGCGGGCTTCCCGGTAGTCGCCAGCGGCGGCGTCGCCTCGCTGGACGACGTCCGCTCCCTTGCGGCGGAGCCCCCGGGCGTGGTCGAGGGCGTGATCTGCGGGCGCGCGCTGTACGAGGGAGCGTTCACGCTGGCCCAGGCGCTCGAGGCCGCCCGGGGCGGCGGGGAGGGCCCCGGCTCGGACGCCGACGACGGGCCCACCGAGCCCGTTTGCCCCGGCCTGAGCAGCATCCCCGCGCCCGCCCCAGGCGCATCGGACGAGGAGGTGTCCCCATGCTAGCCAAGCGCGTCATCCCGTGCATGGACGTCAAGGACGGGCGGGTGGTCAAGGGCGTCAACTTCGTCAACCTGCGCGACGCCGGCGACCCCGTCGAGCTCGCGAGCTACTACGACCGCGAGGGGGCCGACGAGGTCGTCTTCCTCGACATCACCGCCACCAGTGACGACCGCTCCACGACCGTCGACATGGCGGCCCGCGCCGCCGAGCAGGTGCGCATCCCCTACACGGTGGGCGGCGGGTTCCGCGACGTCGCCGGCATGCGCGCGATGATAGCCGCCGGCGCCGACAAGGTCTCGGTCAACTCCGCGGCCGTGCGCGACCCCGCGCTGATCACGCGCGCCGCGGCGGCGTTCGGAAGCCAGGCGGTCATCTGCGCGATCGACGCGCGCCACGTGCCCGGGGCGGGGGACCGGTGGGAGGTCTACGTCGCGGGCGGCCGCACCCCCACCGGCATCGACGCCGTCGAGTGGGCGGTCGAGGCGGCGCGCCGCGGCGCCGGCGAGATCCTGCTCACGAGCATGGACCGCGACGGCACGCAGGAGGGCTTCGACCTGGCGCTGACCCGCGCGGTCTCCCGCGCCGTCCCGATTCCCGTGATCGCGTCGGGCGGCGTCGGCAAGCTCGAGCACTTCGCCGAGGGCATCATCGAGGGCGAGGCGGACGCGGTCCTGGCGGCGAGCGTGTTCCACTTCGGCACCTTCACGGTCCGCCAGGTCAAGGAGTACATGGCGTCGCAGGGGATTCCCGTGCGCCTGCCTGCCCGGGACGGCGACGCCCGATGACGCCGTCGCCTGAGGGTTCGTCCGCCCGCGCGGGGCGCCGGGCCGCCGCGGGGCCGGCGGGGGCGGAGGCCGGGAGCGTCTACGCGGGCGAGCCGACCGAGCCCCTCGCGCTCGACGACACCCTGCTCGCCGACCCTGACGCGCTCGCGGCGCGGATCGGCGTGCGCTTCGACGACCGCGGCCTGGTGCCGGCGGTGGTGCAGCAGCGCAGCACGGGGGAGGTCCTGATGGTCGCCTGGATGAACGCCGAGTCCCTGGCGCTCACCCTGCGCACGCGGACCTCCTGGTTCTGGTCGCGCTCGCGCCGCGAGCTGTGGAACAAGGGCGCCACCAGCGGCAACGTCCAGCGGGTCGAGCGCGTCCTGTACGACTGTGACGCCGACACGGTCCTGCTGGTGGTCGACTCGCCCGGTCCCGCCTGCCATACCGGCCATCGCAGCTGCTTCTTCCGCGAGGTCGACCTGGGCGGCGCGCGCGGGCGGCGGGACTGACCCGCGGCGGCGCCCGAGCCCCGCGCTTGCACCCGCCCGTGCCCCGCGCGCTCGGGCGTTAGATTCGTCACGTTCGCCGAGGATACGGGTGGCAGCGCCCGCCCCGGCGACTCCGTCGAAAGGAGCCCCTCCATGGGGGAGAGAACCGCGAACGTCCAGCCCGGCGACCTCGGGCAGACCGTCAACAGGCTGTGTGGCATCATCGCCTCGCGCCGTGAGGCCTCGCCGGAGCAGAGCTACACCAAGCGCCTGCTCGACGGCCCCGAGGACAAACCGCTCAAGAAGCTGGTCGAGGAGGCATGCGAGGTGACGCTCGCCTGCAAGGACGCCGACCACGACCACATCCGCTACGAGTGCGGCGACGTCGTCTATCACCTGCTGGTGGTCTGCGAGCGCTGGGGAATCACCCCCGAGGAGCTCGCCGGCGAGCTCAACGCGCGCATGAAATAGCCGCCTGCGCCGTGAGGGCGCCCGCCCCCGCGCGTCGTGGCGTGCTCGTGAACGTGAGCTTCGCCCTGACTCTGGCGTCGCGGTGGGGGGAATACTCGACTACCGAGTGCCGCCCGCCGCCCGAGCGTCTTCGTCCGGCGGGCCTCGCGTGCCGGCCCGCCATGCGGGCGGACCAGGGAACCTGCGACCGTGGGGAGAGGGGAGAGGGCCATGAGCGTTGCCACATGCGACCGGGACGCCGCGTCCCCCCTCGCCGACTCGCCCCTTCCCGAGGGGCCCCGTCCCGCCGGCCCCTCCTGCGCGCCTCGCGCGGCGGGGCAGGCGTCTCGTGAGCGCGACGCGGCGACGCTGCCCGCGTCGACCGACGTCCTGATCGTCGGCGCAGGCCCGGCGGGCATCTTCTGCGCCCTGGGCATGCTGCGCTCCGGGGACGCCCGGCGCATCACGCTGGTCGACCTCGGCCTTCCGGTGGAGCGCCGCGGCTGCCCCAAGCTCTCGACCGGCCGGTGCATGGGCTGCTCCCCCTGCCGCATCACCACGGGGTTCTCGGGCGCCGGCGCGTTCTCCGACGGCAAGCTCTCGCTGTCCCACGAGGTGGGCGGCGACCTGCCCGAGCTCATCGGCGCGCAGCGCGCGCAGGAGACAATCGGGCGCGTCGACGCGATGTACCTGTCGTTCGGCGCCGACGAGCACGTCGAGGGCGTCGGCCACCCCGACGAGGTCGCCGACATCCGCCTGCGGGCGATTCGCGCCGGCCTCAAGCTCGTCGACTGCCCGATTCGCCACCTCGGCACCGAGCGCGCCCGCGAGCTGTACCGGCGCATCGAGGACGAGCTGCGCGACGCCGGCGTCGAGATGCTGTTCTCCACGGAGTGCGTCGACCTCGCGATCGAGGGTGAGCGCTGCCGCGGCGCGTACCTGGTCAGCCACGCTCCGGGTGCGTCCGAGACGCCCGCGCTGGTGCGGGCGGACCAGGTCGTGGTCGCCACCGGCAGGCGCGGAGCCGACTGGCTCGAGGCCGTCTGCCGCGACCACGTCATCTCCCACGAGCCCGGCCCCGTCGACGTCGGCGTGCGCGTCGAGGTGCGCAACGAGGTCATGGAGCGCGTCAACAACGTGCTGTACGAGTCCAAGCTCATCGGCTACCCCAACCCGTTCAGGGATAAGGTCCGCACGTTCTGCCAGAACCCCGGCGGCATCGTCTCCCAGGAGAACTACGACGGCGGGCTGGCGGTGGTCAACGGCCACTCATACAAGGACGCCGACCGCAAGTCCCCCAACACCAACCTCGCGATCCTGTGCTCGCTGCACTTCCGCGAGCCGTTCGACCGCCCGATCGCCTACGCGCGCAAGGTGGGGGAGCTGACCAACATGCTCGGCGCCGGTCACCTGCTCGTCCAGCGCCTGGGCGACCTGCTCGACGGCCACCGCTCCTGGCCGCGCGACCTCGAGCGCTCCAACGTCCGCCCCACCCTGCCCGACGCCCAGGCTGGCGACGTCTCCGCCGCCATGCCCTATCGGCCGATGACCGACATCATCGGCTTCATCCAGGCGGTCGACGTCGTGGTTCCGGGGTTCGCCGCGCCCGAGACGCTGCTGTACGCGCCCGAGCTCAAGTTCTACAGCAACCGCGTCGTCATGGACGCCGACCTGCGCTGCGCCGTGCAGGGCCTCACGTGCCTGGGCGACTCCTCCGGATGGACGCGCGGCCTCATGATGGCCAGCGTTATGGGGCTGCTCGCCGGGGAGCGCCTCGCCGCGGAGGCGTGCCCGACTCGTGGCACAGTTGTGGACGAGCCGGCCCCCGCGCGGCGCACCCAGCCCGGCGCGCGCCCGTAGCTGCCTTCGCGTGATAGGGTGGACCGGACGGTGCTACGTGCGAAGGAGAGCCACCCATGGCAATGGAACGCGAACGGCTCGAGAAGATCATCTCGACCTACGAGGAGCTCGAGAAGAAGCTCTACGACCCCTCCGTGATCAACGACCCCAAGGAGTACACGCGCCTGATGAAGGAGCGCTCTAGCCAGTCCGAGCTGGTGGAGAAGGCCCGTGCGTACGTGGGCGCGCTCGACGACATCGACGCCGCGCGCGAGCTCATGCAGGAGGAGCAGGACCCCGAGGCCCGCTCGATGCTGCAGGACGAGGTCGACGAGAGCCAGGCCAAGCTGCCCGCCCTCGAGGACGACATCAAGGTCCTGCTCATTCCCGGCGACCCCAACGACGAGAAGAACACCATCGTGGAGATTCGCGCCGGCGTCGGCGGCGACGAGGCGGGCATCTTCGCGGGCGACCTGTTCTCGATGTACCAGCGCCTGGCGAGCCGCCGCGGCTGGAAGATCGAGCCCATCAGCGCCAGCCCCTCCGACGCGGGCGGCTTCAAGACGCTCGAGTTCAAGGTGCTCGGCGACAAGGTTTACTCGATCATGAAGTACGAGAGCGGCGTCCACCGCGTTCAGCGCATCCCCAAGACCGAGAGCCAGGGGCGCATCCAGACCTCCACCGCGACGGTCGCCGTGCTGCCCGAGGCCGACGACATCGACATCCAGATCGACCCGACCGACCTGCGCATCGACACCTACTGCTCGAGCGGCCCGGGCGGCCAGGGCGTCAACACGACCTACTCGGCGGTCCGCATCACGCACCTTCCCACCGGCCTGGTCGTGCAGTCGCAGGAGCAGCGCTCCCAGATCCAGAACCGCGAGGTCTGCATGCAGGTGCTGCGCTCGCGCCTGTACGAGCTCGAGCTGCAGAAGCAGCAGGCCGAGGTCGGCGCCGCGCGCCTGGCGCAGATCGGCCACGGCGATCGCGCGGAGAAGATCCGCACCTACAACCAGCCTCAGGACCGCGTGACCGACCATCGCATCGGCTTCAACTCGACCTACTCGGGCGTGCTTGAGGGCGACAAGCTCGACGAGGTCATCGAGGCCCTCGCCACCGCCGACCGCGCCGAGCGCCTCGCAGCGGCAGTCTGACGGGCGGCGTGTGCCGATGAGCCCAATCTCTCGGACCCAGACGGACTTCGGCGCGGGCACCGGCGCCGGGGTGCCCGCGCCTGCCCCCGCGCCCGCCGCCCGAGGTGCCGCGCCGCGGGCGTGGACCGTCAAGTCGATGCTCGAGTGGACGCGCGACTTCCTGGGGCGCAAGGGCATCGAGCAGCCGCGCCTGTCCGCCGAGTGGCTCCTGTGCTCGGCGACGGGGCTGTCGCGCGTCGAGCTGTACATGAACTACGATCGGCCCCTTGAGGCCCACGAGCTCGCGCAGATGCACGACGCCGTCCTGCGCCGCGCCAAGGGCGAGCCGCTGCAGTACGTGACCGGCGAGATGCCCTTCCGCCACATCGTCCTGCGCTGCGCCCCGGGGGTCCTCATCCCCCGCCCGGAGACCGAGATACTGGTCGACGAGGTGCTCGCCTACGTCCGCGCCCTGCCGTCGTCGCAGGCCCCCTCCGCGGCGCCCGCCGCCCCGACGGTGCCCGCGCCTGCCGAGCCCGCTACGGCTGGAAGCGCCCCCGCGGGCCCCGCCGCCACGCCCACTCCTCTCGAGGGTGAGGGGGGAGCCGTTGCCGCGGGGCGCGCCGGGGGCGAGCCCGGCGCCGACGCGGGCGACCCGACGCGCGCGGACGCACCGGCAGAACCTGCCGCCCCTGCCACGTTCGACTTCTCGTCGCAGTGGCCCGCGGACGCCCCGCGCGACGTGAGCGTCCTGGAGGTCGGCACCGGGACCGGCTGCATAGCGCTGTCGCTCGCCGGCGAGAGCCCGCGCGTGCGCGTGACTGCCACCGACATCTCGCCGGAGGCGGTCGACCTCGCGCGGCGCAACCGCGACGCACTGGGGCTGGGCGACTGCGTCGAAGTCGTCGAGTGCGACCTCGCCGACGGCGTCGACGGGGCGGACTCCGGCGCGTTCGACATCCTGGTGTCCAACCCGCCCTACATCCCCACGGCGGTCCTGCCCACGCTGCCCCACGAGGTGGGCGACTACGAGCCCGCCCTGGCGCTGGACGGCGGGGCGGACGGGCTGGACGTGTTCCGCCGCCTCGTCGACCTGGGGACGCGCGCGCTCAGGCCGGGCGGCCTGCTCGCGTGCGAGCTCTTCGAGGACAGCCTGGTCGTCGCCAGCGAGCTGCCCGCGCTGCGCGCGTCCTACGACAACATCCGCATCGTCCGCGACCTCACGGGGCGCAACCGCCACCTGGTCGCGACGCTTCGGGAGGCGCAGCCGCATGCTTAGGTTCGGAAGGTCACGCCATGCCGCGTCCGGGGACGCGTCGGGCGCGCCATCTGCCGGCGCCGGCGCGACGGGCCCTTCGGCGGGGGAGCGTCGCGTCGCGGTCGACTCCGATGACCCGAGCCGCTCGGTCGTCCGTCAGGCGGGCGACGTCCTGCGCTCGGGCGGCGTCGTCGTGCTGCCCACCGACACCGTCTACGGCATCGCGCAGTCGGTCAAGGCATGCCCCGAGGGGGCGCGGCGCCTGTTCCAGATCAAGCGGCGCCCGCCGGAGAAGTCGATCGCCTGGCTCGTCGACGACGCCTTCGCCCTGCGCAAGTACGGGGCGCAGGTGCCCGGCTATGCGATGGAGCTGGCGGAGGTCTTCTGGCCCGGTGGGCTCACGATCGTCGTGCGCGCCGGCGACGCCGTGCCCGTGCCGTTCCGGGGCCCGGGCGACACGGTCGCGCTTCGCATGCCCAACTGCCAGCTCGACCTCCGGGTGATCGAGCGGCTCGGTTGCCCCATCGCCACGACGAGCGCCAACACGAGCGGCCTGCCCGCGCCCGACTCCTACGCCGCGCTCGAGGAGCGCATCCGCGAGCAGGCGGACCTGGTGCTCGACGACGGCGTCACCCACAGCCTCGTCGCTTCCACCGTGGTGGTCTGCACCGCTGGCGAGCCGCGGGTCGTCCGCACGGGGTCGGTGGAGCCCGAGATGATCGCGCGCATCGCCGGATCCGTCGTCGTCGAGGGATAGCCCGGCGACGTCGGGTCTCACCCGCTCCTCTCGGGGGCAGCCGGTGGGGTGGCCGTCGCCACGCCCGCAGCCCACCCATCGGTCGAGCGCCCCGCAATGCGCTAACCTGGCGAAGCGCCGCGCCTGCGGCGGGCGCCCGCCCGAGCGGCGTTAGAATGGCCTCGTCCGCGGGCGGCTCGGCCGCCCGCCCCATCTGTCGTCCTCGTCCCGAGGGAGATTCCATGCGTATCGCGATTGCGTCCGACCACGCCGGGTTCGAGCAGAAGCAGCAGCTCGTCGAGTTCATCAAGGGGCTCGGACACGAGGTGACCGACTTCGGCCCCGACAGCGACGAGCGCGTCGACTATCCCGACTTCGCCGAGAGGGTCGGCCACGCGGTCGCCCGCGGCGAGGCCGACCGCGGCGTTCTGATCTGCGGCACGGGAATCGGGATGGCACTCGCCGCCGACAAGATCTGCGGCATCCGCGCCGCCGTGATCACGACGCCCGAGTTCGCCGACCTCGCGCGCCGTCACAACGACCTCAACGTGATCACGCTGTCGGGCCGCTTCATCTCCCTCGAGGAGAACAAGCGCATCCTCAAGGTGTTCTTCGCCGGTGAGTTCGAGGGCGGTCGCCATGCGCGCCGCGTCGCCAAGATCATGGCGCTCGACTACGAGAAGCCCCAGACCGCGCCCGCGGCTCCACACGTGACCCCCATCCGGCGCTCCTCCCTCGCCGAGCAGATAGACGCCGCGCTCGACGAAAAGCTCGGTCCCGTCACGCCTGCCGACGGAAAGTAGGCCCGACAGGGCCGACCGCCCTTGCGTCCCGATTCGCCCGCCGACCTCGCGCGCGGCGAACCCCGGTCACGAGGCAGTCTCGGGGCGGGGGGCGGCTCCCGCGCCGACGCTCGCCCGAACGGGACGAAGGCGCTCGAAAGACTCGTCCAAGCTGCGGCGAGAGGTCCGATGTGCCGGCGTGTCTGCATGGCGTGCAGACAATGTCCCCTCAACGTCGGTGGGTTGCGGACGAGGTCCCGACGCTGATGCGTTGTATCTATAGAATTGCCACGCGCCCACGACAAAACGGACGCGTTTTAGTAATGTGACCATGGCGTTTCGGCGTGCGTACCTGCGTCGGAGCGTCGGCGGGAGACCCCTCGGGGCGTCCCGCACGAGCGTTGCGTCGAACCCGGAGTGAGGGCTCCGGGGGAGGCGGGAGGCGATGAGAGAGGGACGTTCGCGATGGACATGGCGGTCGCTATCGTCACAGGCGGCCTGTGCGGTCTGTTGGGCGCACTTCCCTATTTCGTTGCATACGCGTACTCAAAGCGCCACCGCGCGGCTGGCATCGTTCCGGGCCTGATAGCCGTGCTGGTGTCGTTTGCGGTAGTAGTTATGGCGCTTGCCGTTGCCTGGAGCGTTTCGCAAGCAACCATGGTGCCGTTTGCGGTAACGTGTGCGGGGGCATTCCTGTGTGCCGTCGCGCTCGCAAGCGCATGGTATTTGCGTAGGCCTCGTCCGTGACGTGGTGAGGAGAGAACCACCGATGATGGAAGCACTGGATCGACTGCCGGACCAGATCAACGAGATGATCAGCGACTTCGTCGCTCCGGCAATGTTCGGCAACGATTACTTTGGCTTCACGCAGTACATCTTCTGGATGCTGATCGCGATTGCGATTCTGCTCATCGTGCTGTTCGCCGCCAAGAAGCGCCAGTCGCTCGTCCCGCACGGCCGCTTCGTCAACGGGGTCGAGGCGCTGGTGGAGTTCGCCCGCAACGACATCGTGTACGGCGTCATCGGCCACAAGACCGGCGACAAGCACATGCCGTTCATCCTCACGGTCTTCTTCTTCGTCCTGATCAACAACCTGGTCGGCCTCATCCCCGGCTGCCGCCCGGGAACTGGCACGATCGGCGTCACCTTCGCGGTCGCGCTGTGCTCGTTCGTGTACTTCATCGCCCTGTCGATCAAGATCATGGGTGTCGGCGGCTACATCAAGTCGTTGGCGCCGAAGGGCATCGCCCTGCCGATTGCGCTTTTGGTCGCCGTCATCGAGGCGTTCTCGGTCATCCTGCGCCTCGTCACGCTCGCCATTCGACTCTTCGCCAACATGTTCGCCGGCCACATCGCCATGGGCGCCTTCGCGCTGATGGTCTCCGTGATGATGGGCGCCGCATTCCAGGTGGTCACCGCCGCGTCGTTCGGCGCGGCGCTCGCCCCAATCGCGATCATGCTGATTCTGATTCTCATCTACGCCATCGAGATGCTGGTCGCCTTCATCCAGGCGTACGTCTTCGCCGTGCTTTCGGCGGTGTACATCCAGCTCGCCGAGGGCGAGGAGTAGGGGAGGGCAAGGCGAGTCTGCCTTCCTTCGGCGCCCCCGAGGGGTGCGCATCCCGCCGAGAGGCGGGGCTGAGATTGGTCATTGCGGCCGCGAGGTCGTTGACATAGCACGCGTTGGTTGTCGTTGGGACGCTCGGCAGGAGCCGGGCACCTGTTCTAAGGAGGAACAGTGGGCGTTATCGGTTATGGTCTTGCGGTTATCGGCGCTGGCATCGGCATTGGTCTCGCGGCCTTCGGCGCGTCTCAGGGCATCGCTCGTCAGCCCGAGGTTCAGGGTCGTCTGTTCACGGTCTTCATCCTGGGCTGCGCATTCGTCGAGGCCCTGGGCCTGATCGGCTTCGTCACCGCCCTCATCGTCCGCTAGGCTGGGCACTCGTTCAATGCGACGTGTTCACGAGTAGATGGTGGAGGTGAGTCAATGAAGTCAAGCGTCAAGGCCGCGGCGACCACGCTGCCCATTGCGGCGGCTGCGTCCATGGCCTTTGCCCCCGCGCTTGCGCTCGCCGAGGAGTCCTCGATCGGGTTCGGGATTATCATCCCCAAGCTCAACGAGTTCATCCCGGCGCTCATCGCCTTCTTGATTCTGTGGGCCGTCCTGGCCAAGTTCGCCTGGCCGGCGCTCACGGGAATGCTCGACAAGCGCGAGGCCAAGATCAAGGACGACCTGGACTCCGCCGAGGCTGCCAAGCTCGAGGCCCAGCAGTCCCTCGAGGAGTACAAGCAGCAGCTCGCCGACGCACGTCGCGAGGCTGCGGGCATCCTCGACGAGGCCCGTCGCGCGGGCGAGCAGGTCAAGGCGGACATCACGGCCGAGGCTCAGTCCCAGGCCGACGAGATGATTGCCAAGGCCAAGAAGTCGATCGAGAAGGAGAAGGTCGCCGCGATTGCCGACCTGCAGAGCTCGGTTGCGGACCTGTCCGTCTCCGTCGCGGGTCGTCTCATCGGCGAGGACCTGTCCGACGACGACCAGCGCAAGCTGATCGAGAAGTACGTCGCGGAGGCGGGGAACCTCAATGCCAACTAATCGCATGCTGGACAAGCAGGCAGCGGCGGCATACGTCTCCTGCCTACTCGAGGCGGCACAGGGCGCGGATCGCGTCTTTGAGGACCTCGAGGACCTGCGCGCGGCGCGCCGTGCCGTGAGCGGGTCTTCCCAGATGCGCGAGTTCCTGCAGAATCGTTCGATTCCTGCAAAGAACAAGAAGGCATTCCTGCGGGATGCGCTCAAGGGGATGTCCCCCGAAGTCATCTCGACCGTTGCGGTCATGGCCGAGCGAGACGAGATTCGTCTGCTCGGCCGTGTCACCGAGAACTACGAGAGCGCCGCGGAGGCAGCGACGAAGTCCGTCGTTGTCGATGTGACCACGGCGGTCCCGCTCGATGACCACCTGCGCGAGGTAATCAAAGCGAAGCTCAAGGCCGACCTTGGCTCTGACGTTCGCCTGAACGAATCTGTCGACCGCTCGATTCTGGGCGGCATCATCATGAGCGCGCACGGCAAGCTTATGGACGCGAGCGTCAAGACGCAGCTCGTCCACGCTCGCAGCGTGCTCTCGAAAGTACCTACCGGAGGTGACGAGTAAATGGCGGAGATTACCGCTGCCAACATCGAGGCCGCGCTGAAGAAGCAGCTGGACTCCCTGAACACCTCGGTTGATACGCGCGAGGTCGGAACGGTCATCCAGGTCGGAGATGGCATCGCCCGCATCGAGGGCCTTCGCAACGCCATGGCCGGCGAGCTCCTCGAGTTCGTGAGCTCCAAGACGGGCAACAAGGTTGCCGGTCTGGCCCAGAACCTGGAGGAGGAAGAGGTCGGCGCCGTTCTGCTTGGCAACGTCGAGGAGATCGGCGAGGGTGACGAGGTTCACACCACCGGCCGCATCCTCGAGATTCCCGTCGGCCGCGCCATGCTCGGCCGCGTTGTCAACCCGCTCGGTCAGCCCATCGACGGCCTGGGACCCATCGAGTACGAGGGTACCCGCCCGATTGAGTTCAAGGCGCCCGGCGTCATGGAGCGCACGCCCGTGTGCGAGCCTGTCCAGACCGGCCTCATGGCCATCGACGCCATGATTCCAATCGGCCGCGGCCAGCGCGAGCTGATTATCGGTGACCGTAAGACGGGCAAGACCGCCATCGGCATCGACACGATCATCAACCAGAAGCACGAGAACATGATTTGCGTGTACGTCGCGATCGGTCAGAAGGCCTCCACGGTCGCCGCCATTCGCGAGACCCTGGAGCGCCACGGCGCCCTCGACTACACGATCATCGTGTCCGCCACCGCTTCCGAGGCCGCCCCTCTGCAGTACATCGCCCCGATGGCGGGTGCCGCCATCGGCGAGTACTTCATGTATAACGGCAAGGACGGCAAGCCCGCGAGCAAGGACAACCCCGGCGGGGCGGTCCTGTGCGTCTACGACGACCTCTCCAAGCAGGCCGTCGCCTACCGCCAGATGTCGCTTACGCTGGACCGCCCGCCGGGACGCGAGGCGTACCCTGGCGACATCTTCTACCTGCACTCGCGCCTGCTGGAGCGCGCGGTCAAGCTGAACGAGGCCAATGGCTCCGGCTCGCTCACCGCACTGCCCATCATCGAGACGCAGGCCGGCGACGTCTCCGCGTACATCCCGACCAACGTCATCTCGATCACCGACGGCCAGATCTACCTGGTGCCGGACCTGTTCTACGAGGGCCAGCGCCCCGCAGTCGACGTCGGCATCTCGGTGTCGCGCGTCGGTGGCTCCGCCCAGATCAAGTCGATGAAGCAGGTCGCCGGCTCTCTGCGCCTCGACCTGGCCGCTTACCGCGAGCTGCGTGCGTTCACGCAGTTCGGCAGCGACCTCGACAAGTCCACGCAGGACCAGCTCACCCGCGGCGCTCGCATGACCGAGCTGCTCAAGCAGGGCCGTTACAACCCGATGGACGCAGGCGACCAGGTCATCTCGATCTTTGCCGGCTCCAACGGCTTCATGGATGACCTCGAGGTCAGCCAGGTCGTGCCGTTCCGCACCGGGCTCCTCGAGTACGTTCATGCGACGGCACCCGAGATGGTCGGCAAGGTCAAGCAGGGCAAGATCTCCGACGACACCGCCGCCGAGCTCAAGAAGATCATCTCCGCCTACCACGAGCAGTTCGTCGCCGAGAGCCAGGTGTAGTCATGGCCAACCTCCGCGACATCAAGAAGCGCATCACGTCGGTCACCAGCACCAAGCAGATCACGCGAACCATGGAAATGGTTGCAACCGCGAAGATCCGCCGTGCGACCGACCGAGTCGTGGCGGCGACCCCGTACTCCGATGCCATGATGCGGATGCTCAACAACCTCGCGGCAAACGCCGCCGAGGGCTCGCACCCGCTGCTGGCAACGCACGCGGAGAAGAAGCACGTGCTGTTCGTCGTGGTCGCCTCCGACCGCGGCCTTGCGGGCGCGTTCAACACGAACGTGCTCCATGCCGCGGAGAAGCAGGCCTCCAAGTACACCGAGCAGGGTGTGGCGGTCGACTACATCCTGTGCGGCAAGAAGGCCATCGGCTACTTCTCCTATCGAGGGGTCGCGCCGAGCATGAGCTTCGCTGGCCTTTCTGCCGACCCGACCATCGACGAGGCGCGCCGCATCGCGTCCTTCGCTCGCGAGGGCTACGCCAACGGCGGGTACGACGAGGTCACGGTGTTCTACAACCACGCTCGCAATGCCGCCGACCAGGACCTGCGCGTCGAGCAGGTCCTGCCGGTGGTCGTGAGCGCCGACAAGGCTGAGGCCGAGGAGGGCCCGCAGACCTCGTTCGAGTTCGAGCCGAGCGAGGCAGAGGTCCTCGGAAGCCTGCTTCCGGCCTACGTCGTGACGACGATCTACCACGCCCTGATCGACTCGGCCTCCGCTGAGCAGGGTGCTCGCCGCAAGGCGATGAAGTCGGCGACCGACAACGCCTCCGACATCATCAAGACCCTGCAGCGTCAGTACAACCGTGCTCGCCAGGGCGCGATTACGACCGAGATCTCCGAAATCGTTGGCGGCGCCGCGGCCCTTAAGAAGGAAGAGTAAAGATGGCAGATACGAACACCCAGAACATCGGGCGTATCGTCCGCATCATCGGCCCTGTCGTCGACGTCGAGTTCGACGAAGGCAAGATGCCCTCGATTTACAACGCCCTGAAGGTCGAGGCCGACACCCCGATCGGACACATCTCGACGGTCCTGGAGGTCGAGCAGCACCGCCCGGGCGGCGTCGTCCGCTCGGTCGCCATGTCCTCCACCGACGGCCTGCAGCGCGGCATCGAGGTCGTCGACACCGGCGCCCCGATGAAGATGCCCGTTGGCCCGGGCGTCCTGGGCCGCGTGTGGAACGTCATGGGCGAGCCGATCGACAAGAAGCCCATGCCCGAGGTCGAGGCGTACTACCCGATTCACCATCCCGCCCCCGAGTTCGACGAGCTGACCACGTCCACCGAGATCTTCGAGACCGGCATCAAGGCCATCGACCTTCTCGAGCCGTACATCCGTGGCGGCAAGACCGGTCTGTTCGGCGGCGCAGGCGTCGGCAAGACCGTCCTGATTCAGGAGCTGATCAACAACCTGGCCCTGGGTCACGGCGGCACGTCCGTGTTCACCGGCGTCGGTGAGCGCACCCGTGAGGGCACCGACCTGTACCTCGAGATGAGCGAGTCCGGCGTCATCAAGAAGACCTGCATGATTTACGGTCAGATGAACGAGCCGCCGGGAGCCCGTCTGCGTGTCGGCCTGGCAGGCCTGACCACCGCTGAGTATTTCCGTGACCAGGGGCAGGACGTCCTGCTGTTCATCGACAACATCTTCCGCTTCTCGCAGGCGGGCTCCGAGGTCTCCGCACTTCTGGGCCGCATGCCGTCCGCAGTCGGCTACCAGCCCACGCTGGCAACCGAGATGGGCGACCTGCAGGAGCGCATCACGTCGACGAAGAACGGCTCGATTACTTCGGTCCAGGCCGTCTACGTCCCCGCAGACGACCTCACCGACCCTGCGCCCGCAACGACGTTCATCCACCTCGACGCCACGACGACCCTGTCTCGTAGCATCGCTGACCTGGGCCTGTACCCGGCCATCGACCCGCTGGCATCCTCGTCGAGCGCCCTGGACCCGATGATCGTCGGCGAGGAGCACTACCGCGTCGCCACGACGGTCCAGCGTCTGCTCCAGCAGTACTCCGATCTCCAGGACATCATCGCGATCCTGGGCATGGACGAGCTGTCGGAGGACCAGAAGCTCATCGTCAACCGCGCGCGTAAGATTCAGCAGTTCCTGTCCCAGAGCTTCCACGTCGCCGAGCAGTTCACCGGCAACCCCGGCGTGTACATGAAGCTCGAGGACACCGTCCGCTCGTTCGCCGAGATCATCGACGGCAAGTGCGACGACCTGCCCGAGCAGGCGTTCCGTTACGCCTCCACCATCGAGGACGTGCGCGACCGCGCGGCCAAGATGGCTCAGCAGGACTAGTCCGTCCGAGTTTTGACGTGCGGCGGGGGCGCGCTCTCGTAGTTGCGTCTCCGCCGTTTCAGCTTGTAGGTGAGAAAGGGCGAGCGCATGGCTGACAATCTGAGCTGCACGGTCGTCACGCCTGCTCAGACCGTCTTTGCCGGAGAGGCCACGTACGTCGGCCTTCCGGGTGAGCTCGGCGGTTTTGGCGTGATGAAGGGCCATGAGCCCTTCGTCTCCACCCTGACGGCCGGCGTCGTGAACATCAAGCCCGTCGAGGGCGGCAAGGACGTTCGCTACATCGTCGCCGGCGGATATGCTCAGGTCGACGACAACGCGATCATCGTCTTGGCTGACAACGCTGTCGACCTGTCCAAGGTGGACGTTCAGGCAATCAAGGCGGAGCTCGAGCAGGTGGAGGAGAGCCTCAAGGGCATCCCCGAGGGCGATGCCTCGAGGGCGTATTACCTGGATCAGAAGAATTGGCTCAACCTCCAGCTCGGCTCGGTTTCCGCCGCTGAGTAGAGGAGAGCGTTCCATGGATGCCATCAAGGTTGAGGGCGGCGCGCCGCTGCACGGAACGATTCATGTGGAGGGCGCAAAGAACTCCGCCTTGAAGCTCATGGCCGCGACGATCATGGCGCCGGGCGTCTATCACCTCACGCGCGTTCCGGACATCTCCGATGTCCGCATCATGCGCAAGGTGCTCGAGACGCTCGGCGCTTCGGTTGTCTACGAGGGCGCGCATGAGCTGCGCATCGACACCAACGACGTCGACAAGTGGGTCACCCCCTACGAGCTCGTCACGCAGATGCGGGCGTCAATCTCTGTGCTCGGCCCCCTGCTTGTGCGCTTTGGCCGTGCCGTCGTCGCGATGCCGGGCGGGTGCAACATAGGCGCCCGCTCTATCGACCAGCATCTCGCCGGTCTCGAAGCCCTCGGCGTCACCACCTCGAACAAGCACGGGGACATCTCCGCCAAGGTGGGCGACGGCATGGTGGGGGCCACGGTTGAGCTTGACTTCCCCAGCGTGGGCGCGACCGAGAACGTCATGATGGCCTCCACCGTCGCCAAGGGTACGACCAGAATCGTCAACGTCGCCCGCGAGCCGGAGATCGTCGACCTCGCGGACATGCTCATCGAGATGGGGGCGCACATCTCCGGCGCCGGGACCCCCGTCATCGAGGTCGAGGGCGTCGACCCCAGCGAGCTCCATGCATGCGACCATGAGACCGTGGGCGACCGCATCGAGGCGGGTACCTTCATCGTCGCCGGTGCGTTGTGCGCCGACGAGCTCACGGTCACGGGCTTCGACCCCGACCACCTCGGGGTTCCCCTGCGCAAGATGGAGCTGATGGGCGTGGAGCTCGAGCGGGGGGAGGACTCCGTCACGGTCCGCCGCGCCTCCTCGCTGCGTGCGACCGACGTCCAGACCCTGCCGTACCCAGGCTTCCCCACGGACATGCAGGCTCAGTTCATGACGCTCGAGTCGCAGGCCCAGGGGACCAGCTTCATAACTGAGAACGTGTTCGAGAACCGCTTCATGCTTGCGGCGGAGCTCGCCCGCATGGGCGCCGACATTCGCATCGAGGACCGTCACGCCCTCGTGAGCGGCCCGACGCCCCTCACCGGGGCGCCCGTCAAGTCGCCCGACCTACGCGGCGGCGCTGCGCTCGTCATCGCCGGCCTCATCGCCGACGGCGTGACGTACGTGAGTGGCACGCGGCACATCAAGCGCGGGTACGAGCGCTTCGTCGAGAAGCTGCGCTCGGTGGGCGCAAAATGCGAGCATGTCGACATCCCCGACCCCGAGAGCGAGGAGTAAGGCTGCGGCTCGAAGAGCCCCCTTGCCTCGAATCATGACTCATCGCCCGTGACGGCTATGCGCGCGTCCGACTGCGCATGAGCTCCGTAACGAGATTGATTACGTCCTGCTTGGAGTGCAGGCCAATCTTGCGATAGATGGCCTTGGAATGCGTACGCACGGTGTTCTGCGCCATCCCGTGCTCTTGGGCGATGAAGGCGACCGTGTTCCCCTCGGAGAGCCACTCGAGAACGTCCACCTCGCGGTCGGTCAGGAGGTACTCGCGTCCGAGTTGCGCGCACGCCTCGCGACGCGTCGTACCTCCCGACACGGGTGCGGCTTCCATGGCCTTCGACGTCAGAGTCTCGCCTCCATCTCCGCCGAAGTGCTCGGGCGCCGTTTCCCCGCCCGGGGCAATCTGGGCGCCCGAGCTCCTCGCCATGTCGATCTGCGCCGCGTTCGACGCCGTGAAGACGATGACGATGACAAGCCCTGCAAGGACCAGAGCGAGAAGGCAGACTAGGGCGGTCACGTTCACAAGGTCGGTCGACGAAGCGCCGATGGACACGAGGGAGCGCACGAGGCTCGTCACGAGGCGAGAGATGCCGTGTAGGCCGGAGAAGAACAGGGCGAACAATATTGTCGCGTCCGCGTCCTCCGAGAGGTTGGGCGCATAGGCGACGAGCAGGGAGAGTATGAGCGGCCACAGGGCGCGCCTTCCGGTGACCACGAGCGAGCTCCCGAGCTCGCCGGCGACGCCGTTGAACAGGAGCGTCAGGAAGGCACCCGCGAGAAGCGAGAACAGCACCAGACACATCGAGGAGAGCGTGCCTATCGGGCCGCCCTTGCCGAGCGTCACCGCCACGAGCAGAGCGCCCGCGAAGGCGACGGAGGTGAGCCAGCGAACGACGCCCCCGTCGTCGAAAGCCGTGCGTGGCTCGTTGCTGATGCCGACGAGGGCGCTGACGGCAATCGTGAACACTGCCACCAGAACGAGCGTGGGCATCGAGAGGAAACCCCGCGAGGCCCAAGGCGCCCGTGAGCTGGGGGCATGGCGCACGTAGACCGCATCGGCACCGCCGCTGTGGTCTGCAGCCGATGCGCCGTTCTCCGAGGGAGACCCCAGCGGATGGTTGGAGTCGCGAAGGGCCACGTTGCACACCCCCCCCTGCCCCCGCACCGATCCGGCCCCAAGCCCGGGAATGAGCACCGCCCGG
>CAIFEU010000009.1:24869-33390 GCA_903789505.1 uncultured Coriobacteriales bacterium | reverse complement strand
TCGCACCCGACTCGGCGGGGCGGGCGCACGGGGGGACGGGGGGGGGCATGGAGAAGGCTGGCGAGCGTCCGCAAGGCAATGAAGAAAGGAGACGCATCCGATGAAGACGATCGAGAAAATCAGCTCATTCGCTGGGAAGTACATGGCGGTGATTGCGCTTATTGCGGCGATTATCTCGCTCGTCATTCCCTCTCCGGTCCATGCGGCGCTGCCCACGAAGATCGTCAACTGGATGCTCGGCATCGTCATGCTCGGCATGGGCATGACGATGAAGTTCAGCGACTTCAAGGTCGTCTTCACCAAGCCGAAGGCAGTCATCACCGGCATCTGCTCCCAGTTCGTCATCATGCCGCTGCTCGCGTTCCTGCTGGTCAAGATCTTCCGCCTGCCTGCAGACCTCGCCGTCGGCGTGATCCTGGTCGGCTGCTGCCCCGGCGGCACGAGCTCCAACGTCATGACCTACCTGGCCAAGGGTGACGTGGCCCTGTCGGTCGGCATGACCGCGTGCACCACAATCATGGCGCCCGTCGTGACCCCGGCTCTGGTCCTGCTGCTGGCCGGCCAGTCGATCAACGTCAGCTTCATGAGCATGTTCCTGTCGATCGTCGAGGTCGTGTTCGCACCCATCCTGGTCGGCTTCATCATCAACTACTTCTTCCCGAAGTTCACGGAGGCCGCCAGCAAGGTCCTGCCGCTCGTCTCGGTCATCGGCATCACGCTGATCATCATGAGCGTCGTGTCCGCCAACGCCAGCCGCCTGATCTCGGCGGTGTCCACCACCGGCACGATCGTCCTGGTCGTCATCCTGCACAACGTGCTCGGCTACGCGCTGGGCTACCTGGTGGGCCGCGTCCTGGGCCTGACGCACGCCCAGATGCGCACCCTGTCGATCGAGGTCGGCATGCAGAACTCCGGCCTGGCCGTCTCCCTGGCCACGACGCACTTCGCCGCGATGCCCCTGGCGACGATCCCCGGCGCCGTGTTCAGCGTGTGGCACAACATCTCCGGCGCCGTCTACGCCAACATCCTGGCGCGTTCCGCCGACAAGTACCGCAAGATCGACGCCGCAGCGGGCAAGGAGGACGACGCGGAGGTCGCCGCGGCCAAGTAGCCCGCACTCCCCGTCGCGCCCCGGCAGGCATCCCGCGCCGGGCTCCCGCACGGGCGTCCATCTGACAGATGGCTGACATCCGGCCCCGCCTTCGCCCCGCCCATGGGCGCGGGAAGGCGGGGCCGCTTTTTTGTCCGAGCACCGTCACGCCACGGCACGGCATGACGACGCAGGCCGTACAATGGGTGACCGAGTGAGCGACCGCGGGCGCCCGGGACGTCCGGCGCGCCCGCACCTGACGCGCGACGGCTCCGCAGCGGGCGAACGCCCCTGAGCCCCGCCGCGCCCTGACGACGAACCGACTTTGGATTGGAGCACGCATGCCCCTCACGATCGACCAGATCAAGCTGCTGCGCACCATGGCGCGCGACCTCAAGCCCACCGTCATGATCGGCAAGGACGGGATGAGCGAGAAGGTCGTCGCCCGCGCCGACGAGGTCCTCGAGGCCCACGAGCTGGTCAAGTGCTCGCTGCTCGACAGCAACGGCCTGGACCCCCACGAGGCGGCGGAATCCCTGGCGCGCAGCACGTACTCCGAAGTGGTGCAGGTCATCGGCCACAAGTTCGTCCTGTACCGCGAGACCAAGCGCAAGGGCGCGAAGAAGATCCTGGGCTAGGCGGCGGGCCGGGCCGCCCCAGCTCGGGGATGCAGACGGCGTCCGCGAGGGGCGGGCACCGTGGGGCGGGGCGGCGGCGCGGGCTCGACCGCGATGAGCGGGGACCGTCAGCCGGACGCGAGACGAGGGATGGGCGAGATGAGCAACCGCGGCAGCGAGGACGACGCCGGCTCCGACGCGACCGGGCGCGGCGATGCGCCCGGGAAGTCGACTGACGGGGGCCCGCAGGGTTCGCCGGAATCGGGGTCGGGTTCGCGGGCACCCCGACGGGGCAATGACGAAGGCGTGACAACGTCGGCGGCGCCGGGCCACCCGTCCTGCCGCGACCGCTACGTACAGCGACGCGATGCGCGGCGCCAGGCCGACCGCGAGCCCGACGAGGCGCTGGTCGCCGCCAAGGACGACCCGCGCGAGACCAGGAAGATCCACATCGCCTTCCGCATCTACGGCGTCCTCGCGATGATAGGCGGCATCGCCAGCATCGCGACCCTGGTGGGACGCATCGTCGCCCTCGTCGCCGGCGCGCTGGGCATCGTCGAGCTGGGCGGCGCCGCGCAGACGACGAGCTCGACCGGCGTCGCCTCGATGGTGATCTGGATCGTCAGCCTGGGGCTCTCCGCGATTCTCGCGGTCATGAACGTGCGGCTGGGCTGGAAGCTGCTGCACAACAACCGCCACCGCGCGGGCACGCTGGCGTACACGATGATCGTCCTGGTCGTCGCCAACGGCATCTGCGACGTCATGCTCAGCGGCCTGTCGCTGAGCCTGGTGCCCACGGTGTTCAACCTGGTCATGCTCATCCTGATCTCGACGTTCGTCGACCCCTCGCTGGTCCAGGAGCGCCAGCTGCAGCGCAAGCTGCGCGACCTGCAGGCGCGCGAGGACGCCGAGACGGGCGGGCGCGACGAAACCGGGCGCGGCTACATCACGCTGAACTTCTTCAACCTGTTCTGGATCTTCGTGGTGACCAGCGTCTGCGGCCTTCTGGTCGAGGACCTGTACCGCCTGCTGACCGCCGGCGTGCTGGAGAGCCGCGCCGGCCTGCTGTACGGCCCCTTCTCCCCCATCTACGGCTTCGGCTCGGTGCTGATGACGATCGCGCTGAACCGCTTCTACAAGAAGAACCCGCTGCTGATCTTCGTCATCAGCGCGCTGATAGGCGGCGCGTTCGAGTACCTGGTCAGCTGGTTCATGCAGTTCGCGTTCGGCATCACCGCCTGGGACTACTCCGGCCCCTGGTTCAACGCCGACGGCTCGATCAACCTCATCTCGTTCATGAACATCGATGGGCGCACGAGCCTGCTGTTCATGATCTTCTGGGGCCTGCTCGGCATGGTCTGGATCAGGCTGCTGCTGCCGCGCATGCTCAAGCTCATCAACCTCATCCCCTGGGACTGGCGCTACGCGCTCACGACGGTGGGCTTCGCCCTGCTGGTCGCCGACGGCGTCATGACGCTGATCTCGCTGGACTGCTGGTACGGCCGCACGGCGGGCAACGAGCCGGTGACCTCGGTGGAGAAGTTCTGCGCCACCTACTACGACGACGACTTCATGCAGCGGCGCTTCCAGACGATGTCGATCAACCCCGACAACGCGACGCGCGTGGACCCGCCGGAGCGGCCCTCCGCGGGCGCATCCGCGACGTCCGCCGCGAGCGCGGCGGGCTCGGGCGACGGCATGGCAGCCTCGGCCTCGGCGGCGAGCACGGGCGACGGCGCTGCGAGCTCGGCCGGAAGGGCGAGTTCGGCAGACAGGGCGTAGGGAGCGCGTGAGGCGGGACCCGCATCCTGCGGCGCGGAGGCACGCGCGACGGGGCATGCAGGCGGACGGACGGGCTGACGGAAGGAAACGACGGGCATGACGGAAGTTGACGACATCCTGACGAGCGACCAGACTGAGGCGCACGAGGCGGCAGGGGCAGGCAGCGCCGCCGCGACCGATGCCGGTGGCGATGCGGCGACGCGCCCGGTGCGGGCAGGATGCGTCAGGCGCTCGTCAGGAGTGTCGGGGCGCGTCATCCGCGACGACGTCCGCGTCCGACTCGCCACGCCCGACGACGCCGCGGCTCTGGTCGCCATCTACGCGCCCTACGTGCTCAATACCGCGATCACCTTCGAGTACGATGTGCCCAGCGTCGACGAGTTCGCCGGGCGCATGGCCGCGACGCTTCGGCGCTTCCCCTACCTCGTCCTGACGGACGCCAACAGCCCGGAGCCGCTTGGCTACGCCTACATCGGCTACTTCAACGTCCGCGCCGCCTACGACTGGTGCGCCGAGACGTCCATCTACCTGCGCCAGGATCAGCGCAAGCGCGGGCTCGGCCGCTATCTGTACGAGTCTCTCGAGGACGCGAGCGCCGCTATGGGTATCCTCAGCCTCAAGGCGTGCGTCGGCGTTCCGTCCGTCGACGACGAGCACCTGACGCACAACAGCCTGGCGTTCCACGAGCACCTCGGCTTCCGTCAGGTCGGCACGTTCCGACAGTGCGGCTACAAGTTCGGCACGTGGTACGACATGGTGTGGCTGGAGAAGTCCCTGCGCGAGGTTCCCGCCGTGCCCGACCCCGTCGTGCCGTTCCTCGATCTCGGCGACGAGGTCCTGGCGGGTATCGGCATCCTGCGCGCGTAGGGGCACCCTTGCCGACCTCGAAGCGCCCCGGCCGCGCCTCGCCGCGGCACCCCGCCCGGCCGCGCTCCGTCCGGCGACGCCCACCCTATGCCGCCCGCCCCGCCGCGTTCCGCCCGGCGGCGCTTTCCGGCAGCGCCCCCCATGCTGCCCGCCCGGCCGTGTCTTGCAGGCGGCGCTTTCCGGCGGCGCCCGCCCCGTACGCCCTGCTGGTCAATCCTTGACGAAATGCGACCTGCGCGCCTCTCGCGCGCCGGATTCGCCTCCCCGCCGGCCGTTTCATGACGAAATGCGAGCGACGCGCGCCTCGGGACGGCGCCGTGGCGCCTGTCTTCCGATAACGCGCCGCTCTGACCTGGGGCGACGCCACATGCCAGTCACGCGACGCGGTCCATCGAGGCCTCCCTCGGTCGCATTCCGTCATGTTTGGACCAGCTGGGGGCATCTTCGGCGCCTTCCGGTGAGTCGTCCGCGCATTTCGTCATGACTTGACCAGGCGCCAGCCCGACCTCGGAGCGTCCGGCGTCACCCGCTCGATGTGGCACATCCAATCATGGAGATACGGTAAAGGACAGATATAAGTGAAACAAATCCTGAAGACAGCATAGAAGAACGAGACGTTTGGGCGGTTGCTATATAATCCACTCACCTGTTCGCCCCTCGCACGCCGTCGGGCAGACCCGCGCGCGCCGTGACCGCTCGCACCGCGGCGGCCCCACTCGCCCGCATGCGTCGTTCCGACGGCTGTTGTCCTGGCATGACGACGAAAGGACGAATGATGCAGCCCATCGGAATCCGAGCGTTCGTCTCCCTCTCACTCGTGCTCTCGCTGTCGGGCGGGGCCACCCTCGCCCTGGCGGACGAGCAAGCGCCTGCGCAGGGCCAGCCAGCGCCCATGCCCGTGGAGGTCGGCCAGACGGTCGCCCAGCAGGAGGGCCTAACCGCCGGCGACGCAACCACACCCGACCAGCTGCCGGCGCCGAACACCGGCGAGGCACCCGCGCCCGCCGCGGCGCCCGAAGCCGGGACGCCCGTCGACCCGTCCGTCACCGACGCAGCTGGCGCGCCTGCCGCCTCAGGGGCAACTGCGCCCGCGATTCCAGAGACCCGCCCTCAAGTGGATTCCGCGCCATCGGACGCCCTTGCGGCGTCGCCCGCATCTGAGGCGAGCGACCAGCCGCAGCCGTCAGTCGCCACCCCCCCCGGTGAGGGCACGTCGACGACGGGCGAGAGCATGGCGACGTTCCCCGTGGAGGACTCGGACGCGAACGCCGCAGGGGCCGCCGACGAACCGACCACGTCGGATGAGCCCGAGACCGCCGAGACGCCGGCAACCAGCGACGAGCCCGGGTCCGCCGAGGGGCCGTCGCAGGCAGGCGCGACGGGCGAGGCACTTACGAGCGCTGCGCTCGACGCGAACGACGGCGCGGCAGCAGCCCCAGACGCGAAGAGCGAGACCGCCGTGCCCGCCGTGCCCGCCATCCCCGCAACGCCCGCGACGTCCGCCAGCGACGAGCCCGGCTCCGCCGCCTCCGACGTAAGCCCATCCGGCGCCGTCGACGCCGCAGGGACGCCGCCCGTCGAGAAGGCGCCCGCATCCGCCGCAAACGCGACGGAAGCCCCCGACGCCTCCCCCGCACCCGTCGCATCAGACGCCCCTGCCCCTACCGCCTCGCCCAGGGTCACGGTCGCCGTCAAGGCTAAGGCGGCAGGCGCGACGGCCACGGCGACGGCACGTGCGTCCCAGGACGGCTGGGTCACCACGGGCGGCAGCACCTACTACTTCTCCAAAGGCGCCAAGGTCACCGGCCTCACCCTCATCGACGGCTCCTGGTACTACCTCGACCCCTCCCGAGACGGCGCCCGCGCCACCGGACTCGTCAGCGTGCCGACCGACGACGCCGTCGGCGCCTACGCCACGATGTGCTTCGACGCGCAGGGCAGGCGCCTCACCGGCGCGCAGTCGATCGGCGGGAGCACGTACTACTTCTCCGCGTCCAACGGCGACATGGTCACCGGATTCAACTTCGACGGCTCGTCAATCAAGTTCTACGACCTCGCGTCCGGCCAGATGCAGGTCGGCGAGCGCCTCCTGCACGGCGGCTGGCGCAACTTCGCGTCGGACGGCAGCATGTCGGAGGGGTTCACCACGCTCGAGCCCGAGCGCATCGCGTACTATGACGCGTTCGACGGCGTCCGCTACTCCGGTGAGCACGTCATCGACGGGTACCGGCGCTACTTCGATCCCAGCACCGGCGCCGTGGACAAGTATGGCTACCAGAACCCCATCGGCTTCTACCAGGTCAGCGCCAACAACGTCTACGTGCCCAACTACTCCGGCGACTGGCGGTTCTCCTATGCCAGCCCGTCGCAGATCTCGGTCGGCGCCAGCAGGTGGGACTGCATCGAGACGTTTATCGCCCGCGCGTTCGACTACCTGGGCACGAGCTACGTGTGGGACTTCGCGCTGGCGCCCGGAGAGGGCATCGACTGCGCCGGCCTGGTCATGCAGTGCCTGTACGCGACCGGCATGAGCCTGGGTGACTACTACACGCCCTACAACCACTACTTCACGCCCGGCCACGACCACTACGCCAACGACATGTGCAACGACCCCGGCTTCCTGCAGGTGGGCTTTGGCGACCGCCAGCGCGGCGACCTGATCTTCTATCCCGGGCATGTGGCCATCTACCTGGGCGACGACACCGTCATCGACTCCTTCCCCGGCCACGGGGCCGACGGCGTGGGCGTCCGCAGCATGTGGCACTACCCCGTGAACTACGTCGTCAGGCGCCCGTTCATCTGACGACGCCGGGCGACGCCCTGCCGGTGGCGGCACGGTAACGGCACGCCACCGGCGACGGCGCCCCGGCAGCGGCACGCCACCGCCACGCCGCCACCAGGCAGGCACGGCCGCCGCGCCCGATCGGAACGCAGGACCACGACGAAAGGCCGAGTGACCGAACATGACAGCGATGAAATCGTCCCTCAGGAGGCGCCTCGCGGCGATCGTCAGCCTGGCGCTCGCCCTGACGCTGGCCGCGGGCGTCACCTCCGCCCGGCCCGCGCAGGCGTATGCGTGGTCGTTCTACGACGTCAGCCCCGAGCACTGGGTCGTCACCGAGGGCTGGCTCGACTACGTCACCTCCAACGGGATCATGATGGGCTACGAGGGCGAGCGCGCCGGGCAGTTCGGCCCCGACAACGCCATCACCCGCGCGGAGTTCGCCACGATGCTGTGGCGCATCGCCGGGAGCGGGGGCGCCGCCGACCCCGGGTTCCCCGACGTCAACCCCGGCGACTGGTTCTACGGCGCGGTCGCCTGGTGCAAGCAGCAGGGCATCATCACCGGCTACCCCGAGACGGGGACGTTCGAGCCCAACAGGACCATCAACCGCGCCGAGCTCGCGACGATGTCGTACCGCTTCGCCAACTACATGGGCGCCGACATGAGCGCAGACGAGCTCGCCTACGACTCCACCGCCGACCACGCGTTCCTCGACGCCGGCGACAGCGCCTACTCCTACGCGCGCCCCTACCTGATCTGGACCTGCGACAAGGGCGTGCTGACCGGCGTCATCGACCAGGGAGCCGACTGGCTCGACGTCTCGTGGGGGGCGACGCGCGCCCAGGCGGCGAAGGTCGTGACCGTCCTGAAGCGCTGCGCCATCGACCGCTCCGGCGTCTTCACGGTCTCCTGCGACCCCACCGGGGGCGCGGCGATCCCCGCCCAGCCCGTCGCCGCGGGCAGCAAGGCGACGCGGGTCTACCCCACGCTCGACGGTCGGCAGTTCGTCGGCTGGTACACCGACGCCGCCCTGACGCATGAGTACACCTTCGCCTCCGACGTCACGGGCGACGTCACGCTGTACGCGAAGTGGGCGTAGGGTTCGCAGCACCGGCCGTCCCACCCGCGGTGTGGCCCTCCGCGTTACGCACGGCGGGCGCAGGCCCGAGCCCCCTGGAGACCACTAGGACAAAGCGCGACATGCGCGCGACAGGCCGGTGGCGCGCGGAAGGCCGCTGACAAGACGACGACAGGATCGGGACAAAAGGGCGGGCGCCCCCCGGGTGACGCCCCCCCGGGCGCCCGCCACGCGGTCCCGGCGGCCGGGGGCGGGGGCGGGGGGCGGGGGGCCGGCCGCCCTCCCGTCCCCCGCCCCCCCCC
>CAIFEU010000009.1:13023-24859 GCA_903789505.1 uncultured Coriobacteriales bacterium | reverse complement strand
CCCGGGGGTCCCCCCCCCGGGGGGCCCCCGCCGGGGGTCCCGGGGGGCGGGGGGGGGGTGGGGGGGGGGGGGGGCCTGCCTACACCCGGCCCCGCGCCGCCGCGCCTTCACGACAGCTTCCCCGCCGTCCCGACGCCGACAGCCCTGACGCCCGCCGCCCCGACGCCGGGCTGACGGCCCTACGCCTCGCCGACCAGGGTGTCTGCCGCGAGCTTGCCGAACACGACGGTGTCGACGACGGCGTTGCCGCCCAGGCGGTTGGCGCCGTGGATGCCGCCGGTGACCTCGCCCGCCGCGTAGATGTGGTCGAGCTTCTCGCCGTCGGTGCCCATCACGTGGCCGGACGTGTCGATGGTCACGCCGCCCATCGTGTGGTGGATGCACGCCTGGCGCGGGGTCGCGACCCACGGACCGTTCTCGAGCTTGGTGCTGAACAGCGTGCGCCCGAGCTCGTCGGTGCCGGAGTCGACCGACTCGTTGAACGTGTCGACCGTCTTCTGCAGGGTGTCGGCATCCATGCCCAGCTTGCCCGCCAGGCCGTCGAGCGTGTCGTCCCAGATGACGTAGCCGTTGTCGACCAGGTAGTCGAACGTGAAGCCGTCGGCGCTGCGCCACTCGGGGTCGTGGATGTCCTTGTAGCCCGCGCCGTCGCCGGACTCGAGCATGTAGAACATCGCGTCGGGCTGCTGCAGGACCGCCAGGCATATCTTGTCGCGGCGGCCGTCCTCCTGGACGAAGCGCTCGCCGTTCTTGTTGATGAAGATGATCTGGTCGGTGCCGTTGACGTCGCGCGGCGGGTACTTCGTCAGCTGGCCGTTCTGCACGTTGCCCAGGTAGAGCAGCTGGATCTGGTCCATGTCGGTCAGCGAGGCGTCGATCGCGGTCGCCATGCCGATGCCGTCGCCCTGCGAGCAGGTGAAGCGGTTCGTCGTCGCGGTCGAGGAGAGGTCGGGCCACTTGCCGGTGGTGTTGTTCTCCTGGACCATCTTGGCGTTCGCCGCAAAGCCGCCGGTCGAGAGCACGACGCCGTCGGTGGCCGTCAGCGTGACCGCGTCGCCGGTGTGGTTGTCGGTCGCCTTGACGCCGGTGACCTTGCCGCCCTCGGCGACCAGGTCGGTGGCGGTGCACTCGGTGTAGACCGTGATCTGGTCGGCGTACTTGTCCAGCTGGTTGCCATAGGTGCTGATCAGGCCGGTGCCCATCGGCATCAGCGAGGTGTGCGTGCGCTGCCACAGGGAGCCCGCGCCCTGGCCGATCGTGTCTGCGAACTGCATGCCTGCGTCCTCGAGCCACTGCAGGCCGTCATAGGCGTTGTAGGTCAGCACCTTGACGAGCTCGGGATTGGCGACCATGTCGCCGTTGATCCAGGTCTGCAGCGCGTACCACTCCTTGGTGTCGAACAGGTCGGTGCGCCCGGAGCTCTTGTACTCCTCCCACTGCTGCTTGACCGGCTCCTGCATGGCCTCGAGCGCCGCCTGCTTGTCGGGGTCGTCGCTGGTGAGCTCCAGTGCCGACTCGATCGTCGACTTGACCGGGTCGCTCATCTCGACCTGGGACTGCATGTCGGGGTCGGGGCAGTTGTAGATGGCACCGCACACCAGCGTGTCGCCGCCGCACTCGCCGTTCTTCTCGACGATGATGACCTTCTTGCCCTGCTGCGCCGCGACGATCGCCGCGACCAGGCCGGCCCCGCCGCCGCCGACCACGACGACATCGGCGGTCGCGTCCTCGCGCTTGGGGTAGCTCACCTTGCCCTGGAAGTCCTTGGGGTCCCCGCCGGCCTGCTTGATGCAGTCCTCGACGCCCGAGAGCACCGCCGCCGAGGTGATGCTCGCGCCGGTGACGGAGTCGACGGCGACCGAGTTGTTCTCCGCGATCAGCTCGGGGAGCAGGTCGACCGGCGCCTCGCCGATGGTCGTGATCGGGTTGCCGTCGATGTCGTGCAGCGTGCCGCCGATGCCCGCGGTCTCCGACGCGCCGTCGACGCTGACGTCGGAGATCTTGCCGCCAGCGAACGTCACGGTGACGGTGACCGCGTCGTTCATGCCGGTCTGCGTCGAGGTGTACGTGCCGTCCTTGACGCCCGAGCCGGCGTCGGCGGAGCCGGAGCCGGACGCGCCTGCGGCCATCGCGCCCCGCGAGCCGAGCGCGAGCGCGCCGAGCCCTGCCGCGGCGATCATGCCGCCGACGACCTGGCGCCTCGAGATGCGCGGGTTGAGCGGGATGGTCCTTGATGCCTTCATCGTGTTCCCCCTTGTCCCTCGGGATGTCGTACGCGTGCGGGCACATGGCCCGCGAGCGCACCCGCGGCGCGGCGACGCCCGGGCCCCCGCCCGGACGGATGCGGCGTCACCGCCTGCCCCGGCATGCCGGGACGTCCCCTCGCGAGCCCACCGCGTCGCCTTGCACGCCTCGAATTGTTTCAACACCGCCTTGGCCCGGCATCTCGAAAATGGGTTATCTTGTGCTCCGAGCGCGCGGACGGCCGATTAAGCGTATGGGGTATGGACATCGCGCGCGATGCATGTAGAGTGTGCCTTCGCCCACCGCGCGTCCGACGCGCCCGGGAGGCGCGCCGCAAGGGGGTGGCGCGCTCACCGTCAGGGGTCGACACGCTCGCCGGCGAGAGAGGCAGCGGGCCGCACGGCGTCGAACGGGCTCGCGCCGGCGCCGGGAGCGCGTCGCGGGGGGCACCACAAGGGGACAAGGGGACGGGCGCATGGATCGCGGGGCATCTGAGACCAGCCCATGGCTCGTCGTGGGCGCGGCAATCTACTGGGCGTCGTACGCCTTCAGGATCTCGAACGCCACGCCCGTGTACGCCGCGGCGCTGGGCGACGGCGCCGCCGTGCTCGAGGACGTGTTCATGACGGCGTGGGTCGTCGCGACCTACCTGGCATGCCGCTGGATGGGGCTGCGCCGGGCGCGCGTCGTCGTCTCGTCGGCGATGATCGCCGCGGCGGCGGTCGTGCTCGCCTGCGACGTCGCGCTCCCCTCCCTGGGACTCGGGGCGTCGGTCGCGCTGATGTGCCTGGACTTCTTCACGCTGGGGGCGTCGATGATCCTGTGGGGCATGGCGTTCGCCTCGCTCAGCCGGCAGCTCGCGGCGCGCAACGTCGTGACCGCCGTGCTCGTCGCCGCTGCCGCCATCCTGGGCGGCATGGTCGCGAGCGTCGCCGTCCCCGTGTCGTGGATAACCGAGGCGTGCACCATCGCCTGCTCGGCAATCATGCTCAGCGGCCGCGTCATCCTGCGCAACCACGCACGCCCCGCGCAGCGGCGCCCGCCGCGCACCGTCACCGCCCTGCTGGCGCAGCGCCTGCTGTACGGCTTCGCGCTCGGGTTCTTCCCGGCGGCCGCGGGGGCGCTGCTGGTGCGCGCGTTCAGCCCCCTCATCATGGCGTACGTCCTGGCGCTGCTCGTCGCATGCGTCGCGGCGCTCTCGCACGACAGCTCGATGCTGCCCACGCACGTGCTCATCGCCTGCTGCGCGCTCGTCGCGCCGTTCCTGACGCGCGGCATGCCGGCGATGCTGCCCGCACTGTTCGTCAACGTGTGGCTGTGCTGGCAGACGCTCTCGTCGGTGCAGCTGTCGGACCTCAAGGAGCGCTTCGGCATCAGCGAGCTGACGATCTCGCTGATCGACAAGGCGGCGATCGCCGTCACGATACTGCTCGGCGCCGCGACCTGCCGCCTCATCGACCTCGCGTGCGGGACGCCGAGCCCCGACGCCATCCTGGCCCTGCTGGTCGTCACCGCCGTGACGCTGGCGGTGATGTCGGCCGCGTCCACGTCGCGGCTGGTCGAGGAGAGGCGCGAGGACGACATCCGCAGCCTCGTCACGCGCGCGACGGAGGAGCGCGACCGCCGGCTGTACGAGCAGCTCGCCGAGGAGTTCGGCCTCTCGGCCCGCGAGCGCGAGGTGGTCGAGATGCTGGCGCGGGGGTACTCGGCGAACTTCATCGCCAAACGGCTGGGCGTGACGCCCGGCACCGCCAAGGCGCACGTGGCGCACATCTACCAGAAGCTCGGCATCCATCACAAGGACGAGATGCTCGAGTTGGTGGACAAGCGCGCGGCGCGGCAGTAGCGCGAACACCCCCGGGCGGGGTGACGGGGCGCGGACGAGGCCCGCGCGGCGGGTGTCATGTGGGCGCGCACAGGCTTGCCCGCGGTCCACGGTGGCCGCGCCCGCATACGCAAAGGGGCGGGCGTCCCCGGGCTCGCTCGCCCACGAGTGCCCGCCCCTCGCCTTCGTCAGAATGCCGTCATGCCGTGCCGCCGCAGGCAGTGAGCTGCCGTGCCGCGGCCGGGCGGACGAACTGAGACGCCCGCCCTACTTCGCGGACGCGGCGCTGGCAGCGGCCTTGGCGGAGTCCGCCTTGGAGCTGGCAGCGGCGGCGCCGTCCTCGGCGGGGTTCTCAGCGCCGAGGACGCGCTGCACGTCGTCGTCGGTCAGCGTGTAGCGCAGGTAGGTCTGGTAGAAGTCCTTGACCTTGGTCTCGATGTCGAGGTCGGGGAAGAGGTCGGGGTGCAGGATCGAGGCCGCCCACTGGACCTGGAGCAGCTCCTCGACGCCGTAGCGGTCCCACCCGAAGACGCCCTTGGGGTTCACGTAGACGTGGCCGTCCTTGACCGCCTGGATCGACGCCCAGTTCGGGTCGTTCAGGATCTGGTCGACCTCCTCGGGCTTGCCGGTGATGATGTAGTCGGGGTCCCAGCCGATGACCTGCTCGAGCGAGAACTGAGCCTGGGCGTTGCCGGTCGTGGACTCGGTGTTGGCGTTCACGCCGCCCGCAACGGAGATCCAGTCGTCGATGATCGTGCCGGTACCGTCGAGGTTCAGCGTGTAGACCGAGTTGCCGTGCAGGACGCTGGGACGGTCCGCATCGGCGATCTGGTCGGTGACGGCCTTGACGTCAGCGACGGTCTGGTCGAGCTCGGCGTTGTACTTCTCGGCAATCTGTGGGGCGTCGCCACCGAAGACCTGGGCGGTCAGCGTAATGGACTGCTCCATCGCGTCGAACGTGGTGAAGGTGCAGTTGACCAGCGGCACGCCGAGCTCGGTAAGCTTGTCGCGCATGGTGTCCTTGGAGTCGAAGACGACCTGCGGGTTGAGGGCGACGAGCTCCTCGTAGTTGAAGTCGTCGCCGAAGGTCACGAGCGCCTTGCTCATGTTCGGGCAGACCTTGTACATCCAGGGGTAGCTCTCGGGCGAGCAGTGCGTCGCGACCATGCCCTCGGCGTTGTTGAGCATGATGGAGACCTCGTTGTGGGCGTACCAGGCATCGGCGTAGGCGGTGACGTTCGTCGGGACCTCGACCTGCGTGCCACCCATGTCGGTCACGGTCTGCGTGGCGGCAGCCTCGGCGGCCTTGGCGCCCGCGACCCCCTCGACGCCGTTCGCCAGGCAGCCGGCGGCGACCGCCGCGCCGGCGACGCCGGCAAGCGCGAGGAACCCCCTACGCGAGACGCCCTTGACCGTACGGATATCGTTGCTCATGTGTCATCCCTCCAACGTGACGACGCTCGCGTGACTCGGGTCGAGTCGAGACGGTCGCGTTGCCAACCGACAGTGCGTGACTCATTTTAGTCACTAACTATTGGTAGAAATGACAACTATCGAAAACCATGGAATTGTTTCATTGCCGTCACGATGTCCCCATGGACGTCATGAGCGGTCTAAATGAATCGGTGAGCGGTATCGAACCGGTAGCGTCCGAGGTCGTGCGCCCATCCTCGGCCCCCTCAAACCTCGTCCGATCGGGCGGGTGACGGAGGCATGGCGCGCCCTCACCCTCCCGGCGCCGCCCACTCGCCTGCCCACCCCTCCCGTGGGTGCGCCCTCGTCCGTCCGGCGCCGCCTACTCGCCGGCGAGGACCGGCACGCAGGTCTTCACGCGGACGCCAGCGTCGGTGACGGCCTCGGTGATCTTGACGTAGATGCCGTAGGCATCGTGCAGGTTGGACTCGGTCACGACGTCGTCGACCAGCCCGTCGGTCAGCGAGTGGTCGCGCTTGATCAGGACCGCACGCGTGCCGCAGAGGAACGCGTGGTCGGGGTTGTGCGTCGTCATGATCACGCCGCGGCCCGACTCCGCCAGCTGCCTCACGCACGAGAGCACCCGCACCTGGTTGCCAAAGTCCAGCGCCGCCGTGGGCTCGTCCATGACCAGGAACCTGGGGTCCTGGACCAGGGCGCGCGCGATCAGCGTCATCTGCTGCTCGCCGCCCGAGATCTGCGTGAACGTGCGGTCGCGCAGGTAGCCGATGCCGAGCTCGTCGAGCACGGCCTCGGCCCGCTCGTAGTCCTCGATGGCCGGCGACGCGAACACGCCCAGGCGCGAAGCGCACCCGGCGAGGACGACGTCGAGCACCGAGAACGGGAAGGGAGGCTCGTGCAGCTGCGGGACGTAGGCGACGACCTGCGCGAACTCGCGACGCGAGAAGTCGGAGCGGTCGCGCCCGTCGATGCTGACGCGCCCCTTCTTCGGCGACAGGAAGCCGAGCATGGTCTTGAACAGCGTCGTCTTTCCCACGCCGTTGGGACCGAGCAGGCACACGACCTCCCCGGTCTCGAACGACAGCGTGACATCGTGCAGGATCGTCGCGGACTTGTAGCCGCAGTCGATCCCGTGCGTCTCCATGATCACTCGGAGCCGCCTCCCCTCTGGGTGCGCAGCAGGATGACGAAGAAGAACGGCGCGCCGATGACCGAGGTCAGGATGCCCAGCGGGATCTCGGAGGCCATGAGGGTGCGGCAGCAGGTATCGACCAGCACCAGGAAAATCGCGCCGAACACCAGTGACAGCGGCACGACGATCCGGTTGTCGGGCCCGGTGATGAACCTGACGATGTGCGGGATGATCAGCCCGACCCATCCCACCACGCCCGCGATGGCGACGACCGCCGAGGTGAGCAGCGTCGAGCACACGATCAGCACGCCGCGCAGCAGCGAGACGTTGACGCCCAGCGACTCGGCCTCGGCGTCGCCGAACGCCAGCGTGTTGAGGCGCCAGCGCAGCAGCAGGAGGGGCACGATCCCGAGCAGGTACGGGATCATGAACACCTTGAGGTTGTCCCAGGTGACCTTGGCGATCGAGCCCATCAGCCAGTAGGTGATCTCAGGCAGCTTGGAGTCGGGGGCGGCGACGTACTTGATCAGCGAGACGAACGCCTGGAACAGCGTGCCCACGATCAGGCCGCACAGCACCAGCAAGAGCGTCATGTTGGTGCCGCGCCCCACGCGCTTGCTCGAGAAGTACGTGATCATCACCGCGACGAAGCCCATCACGAACGCCGCGAGCTGGACGATGCGGTTGCTGGCATTGAGCAGCAGCGACAACGCCGCGCCGAAGCTCGCGCCCGCGCTGGCGCCCAGGATGTCGGGCGAGACCATCGGGTTCTTGAAGAGCCCCTGGTAGGCGGCGCCCGACACCGCCAGCGCCGAGCCCACGAGCATCGCCGCGACGATCCTCGGCAGGCGGATGTCGATCACGATCGTGGCCTGTCCGGCGGTGAACGTGCCCTGCATGCCGAAGAGCCTGTTGCCCAGGATCTCGAGCACCGTCTGCGGCGGGATGCTCGTGCGCCCCACGCCTAGGCTGATGACGAACAGCACCAGCAGGACGGCCACGCTGACGATCGCCTTGAACGCGACCGAGCGCCGGCGCATCTGGAACGCGCCCTCGCGATGCGCGAGCGTCTTTCGGGCGGCGTCCTCGCGCGCGCGGGCGGCCTCCTCCGCGCTCGCCGCGGGCTCGGTGGGCTCCGCAGGCGTGGCGGCGTCCGTACACGCGGGGTTCGCCGCGTCGCCGGGCGCCGACAGCTCCGGGGAGGCGGCAGGCGCCTCGCCGGTCGTCCGGGGGTTCTTCTCGTCTGTTGTCATCGTGAACACCTTTGGTGACGTTTAACACATTAAGTATGGCCACTGTACGCGGCGACGTCACCACCCGCAAGGCCGGCTCGCGTATCACCACAATTCGCGAAGCACACCGTCTGCGGCCCGAAAGGTGCCGTCAGCGACCGAAGTCCACAGCCATCATGCCGCCCACGGCGCCATCCAGACCGCTCATCGTGCGCATCGCCGGGCTTCACAAGGTCCCGCCGCCACGCCCCCCCACGCCAAGGCACGGGCCTCCCCAGGTGTGGGATATCATGGGCGAAGGCCGCGCACGCCGGACGCGCGCGGCGCGAAGCGGGCGAACGCGACGGGAGGGCGCCATCACCGATGATCACGTACGACCTCGACCGACGCGCCCCGCACCAGCCCAAGTACGAGTACCTCTACCGCTGCATCCGCCGCGACGTCCGGACCGGCGCCCTGCCCGCCGGCACGCGCCTGCCCTCGCGCCGCACGCTCGCCGCGCACCTCACGACCAGCGTGAGCACCGTCGAGCACGCCTACGAGCTGCTCGTGAGCGAGGGCTACGTCGTCGCCCGGGCGGGCAGCGGGTTCTACGTCGCGCCCAACCGCAGCCAGGGCGTGTTCGAGGGCACCGGCGACGGACTCGGGCGGGATGACGACCCCGCGAGCGCCGATGCCCCCGGTGACGCCGGCGGCAAGCATGTCGCGGCGGGCTCGCCCGGCCCCGGCAGGGCGGCCGGCGCCGCGGCGGGCGGGCACGCCTTCGCGGGCGAACCCGACCACATCGACTTCCGCGCCAACTGGTGCAGCATGGACCTGTTCCCCGCGGAGACCTGGGCGCGCATCATGCGCAAGACGCTCTCGGACCGCAACGAGGCGCTGTTCCGCACCGTGCCGTTCAACGGCCTCGCCGAGCTGCGCCGCGCCATCGCCGCCTACCTGTACGAGTTCAAGGGGATGCGCTGCTCCCCCGACCGAATCGTGGTCGGCGCCGGCACCGAGTACCTCTACGGCAGGCTGCTGCAGCTCTTCGGCCCCGGCACAATCATCGCGATCGGCGACCCCGGCTACAAGAAGCTCGCGCAGGTCTCGCGCCACGCGGGCATCCTGTGGAACTACGTCCCGCTCGACGGCGAGGGCCTCTCGACCGGCTTCCTCAGGCAGAACCCCGCCGACGTGGTGCACGCGTCTCCGGCGAACGCCTTCCCCACCGGCATCGTGATGTCGGCCGCGCGTCGCCACGAGCTGCTCGACTGGCTCCACGCGGACCCGAGCCGCTTCCTGATCGAGGACGACTACGACTCCGAGCTGCGCTTCGCGGGCCACGCGCTCCCCTCTCTGTTCACGCAGGACGACTCCGACCGCGTCATCTACCTCAACACGTTCTCGAAGACCCTGGTGCCGTCGCTGCGCATCTCGTACATGGTGCTCCCCGAGACGCTGATGGACCTGTACCGCAGCCAGATGAGCTTCTACTCGTGCACCGTGTCGAGCTTCGAGCAGCTCGCCCTGGCAGAGTTCATCTCGCAGGGGCACTTCGAGCGCCACATCAACCGGCTGACGCGCTACTACCGCAGGCAGCGCGCCGCGATGGTGGATGCCCTTGCCGCCTCGGACCTCGCGCGGATCGCGACCTTCCAGGTGCCCGACGTGGGCACCCACCTGATCGCGTCGGTGCGCACGCGCATGAGCGACGAGACGGTGAAGCGCGCCGCCCGCCGGCGCAGCATGAACCTCGCGATGCTCTCCGACTACTACGTGCGGCCCGTCGCGCGCGACGTCCACCGCATCGTGATCAACTTCGCGAGCATCGGGCCCGACCAGCTCGACCTCGCCGTCGGCCTGCTCGCCGACGTCTTCCGCGACGACATCGACCGCGCGAGCCGGGCGGGTGCGTGAGCGGCGGGCGCCCCCGCCTCGCGCCGCCGTCGGGTCGCCCGCCGTGCCAGAGCCGTCAGCGAGCGGCAAGCCGGGCCCGGACCGTGACGCCCCCTCCACACCAACCTTAAAGGCCCTCCACACTTTGATGCCAGTTTTCCGACTGCTCCCCACGCGGGCGGCAAACTGGCCCTAATGTTTCACATAAATTCGCATCTGTTGAGCGCCAAATTGGTCTCATCATATTTCTCGCCTTATCGAACTTATGCAGGCATCTCCTGGAAGGTGCCTATATCTTCCATCCCATGCGCGCCATGGTGACGGGCATCCGCCACTTGGCCCCTCGATTGGCCCCAAAATTTTGTCACGATGTGGTGCTGCAGCAATTCCCACCTGGTCGCTACCGTCTATAGGCAGTCCTACGGACGCCCGCGGGCGCCGCCCCCGGCTGCGCGCCGGCAGGCCGTCCCCGGGCGACGACGGAAACCGAACAGAAAGGCAGGCCCCCATGACGTACCAGCTCAAAGACACCTACGGCCTCTACATCGACGGCAAGTTCGTCCCCGCCTCCGACGGCGGCACCTTCGAGACGACCAACCCCGCCAACGGCGAGCACCTGGCCTACTGCGCCGAGGCGACGAAGGACGACGTGGACGCCGCGGTCGCCGCGGCCTGGAAGGCCTTCCCCGCGTGGAAGGCGGTCGAGCCGAGCGTCCGCGCCAAGATCCTGCTCGACATCGCCGATCGCATCGACGAGAACGCGGCGCTGCTCGCCGAGGTCGAGACGCGCGACAACGGCAAGCCGATCCGCGAGACCTCGACGATCGACGTGCCGTACTCCTCCGACCACTTCCGCTACTTCGCCGGCCTGATCCGCGCCGAGACCGGCACGGTCTCCCTGCTCGACGGCGGGCTCATGAGCCTGGTGCTGCGCGAGCCCATCGGCGTCGTGGGCCAGATCGTGCCCTGGAACTTCCCGTTCCTGATGGCCGCGTGGAAGCTCGCCCCGGCGCTGGCAGCCGGCGACTGCGTCGTCATCAAGAGCTCCTCGTCCACGCCGCTGAGCCTGCTCGTGCTCATGGAGCTGATCGGCGACCTGCTGCCCGCCGGCGTCGTCAACGTCATCACCGGCAAGGGCTCCAAGTCGGGCCAGTACATCCTCGACCACCCCGGCTTCACGAAGCTCGCCTTCACCGGCTCCACCGAGGTCGGCCTGAGCGTCGCGAAGGCCGCCGCCAACCGTCTGATTCCCGCCACGCTGGAGCTGGGCGGCAAGAGCGCCAACATCTTCTTCGACGACTGCGACTTCGATCAGGCGATCGACGGCGTGCAGCTGGGCATCCTGTTCAACCAGGGCCAGGTGTGCTGCGCCGGCTCGCGCGTGTTCGTGCAGGAGGACATCTACGACAAGTTCGTTGCCGCAGCGGTCGACCAGTTCGGCAAGGTCAAGATCGGCGACCCGCTCGACCCGACGACGCAGCTCGGCGCCCAGATCAACCGCTCGCAGCAGAAGAAGGTCATGGGCTGGGTTGAGAACGCCCGCGAGGCCGGCGCCACAATTGCCTGCGGCGGCAAGCCCTACACCGAGGGCGACTGCGCCAACGGCATCTTCTTCGAGCCGACGCTGATCACCGACGTCAGCAATGACATGGCCTGCGCGCGCCAGGAGATCTTCGGGCCGGTCGCCGTCGTCATCAAGTTCAAGGACGAGCAGGACGTTATCGCGATGGCCAACGACTCCGACTACGGCCTGGGCGGCGCCGTGTGGACCCGCGACCTGAACCGCGCCCTGCGCGTTTCGCGCTCCATCGAGACGGGCCGCGTCTGGGTGAACACCTACAACATGATCCCCGCGGGCGCGCCGTTCGGCGGCTACAAGACCTCGGGCATCGGCCGCGAGAACGACGCCCACATCCTGGAGCACTACTCGCAGCTCAAGAACATCATGATCAACACGAACGAGGGCGGCTCGGGCTTCTACCCGCATAAGTAGGGCATCGCCGGCGCGCCCCGGCGCGTCCCGGCCCCCCGCCCCCCCCACCCGGCCCCCCGACCCCCGCCGGCCCCCCACAGCCCCCCCCCCCCCCCGGC
>CAIFEU010000009.1:0-13013 GCA_903789505.1 uncultured Coriobacteriales bacterium | reverse complement strand
GGCATCGCGGGCGCGCCCCGGCGCGTCCCGGCCCCGGCGCCCCCTACCCTTCCCCGTCTCGCCTCGAGCGAACCAAAGACACCCCCTCACGGCAGTCCCACCGCCGTGAGGGGGTCTCGCTATGCCTCGGCGCCCTGCGCCCGTCCGCGCCGTCGCGCCGAGGCAGCGCCGGCCGGTCAGCTGACCGGCCGGCTAGCTGACCGGCCTGCTAGCCGCGCCGCGAGGAGCGACGCCTGAGCAGCACGCCTCCGCCGATCAGGGCGACCGCCGCCCCGGCGGCGCCCAGCGCCATCGCTGCGCCGGAGTCGGTCGCGTCACCGGTCTTGGGGATGTCGCTCCCCTTGGTCGGCTGCGTCGGGGTGGCCGTGGTCCCCGGGTCTGCGGGCTTGGTCGGCTCGGGCACGTCGGTCTTCGCGGACTGCTCCGGCTTGTCACCCTCGTCGGACTTGCCGGGGTTGACGGGCTCGGCCGGCTTCTCGTAGACGTTGGTGAACGTCGCGTCGTCACCGTCGCCCTGCGCGGTCGCCACGAGCTGACCGCCCTCGTCGGTCACCTTCACCGTGACCTGCTTGACGGTCGCGTCGTAGGTGACGTTGGAGTCGGTGCCAGCGACCTCGACGATGTAGTACGTGTGCTCGCCGGTCTCCACGTAGCCAATCCGATCGAACGTCACGTTCCCGTCAGCGTCGTTGGTCGCCTGCGAGACCACGCTCTTGTCGGCGTCGAGCAGCTGGAAGGTGAACTCCCCCGCCGTCAGGTCGCGTCCGGTCAGGACCTTGTGCGCCGTTATCGTCAGGTTGACGGGCAGGGGACGATAGCTGTTCGTGAACGTCGGCTCGGCGCCGTCGTCGTAGGAGACGCTCGTCGACAGCGTGCCGTCGCGGTTGTCGGTGACGTTGACCGTGGCGAACCTCTCCGCGGAGTCGAAGGTCCAGTTGGCCTCGTTCACGTTGCCGCCGGTCTCGACGATGCTGTACCGGTGCGCGCCGAGGCTGCTGGAATCCGCCGAGCTGACGAGGTACTGAACGTCGAACGTCACGGTGCCGTCAGCCGCGTTGGTCGCGGTGGCGACGGTCTGGCCGTTCTCGCGCAGCTCGAAGGCGAACTCTCCTCCGCCCAGCGTGGTCTGCCCGTCGACGACCTTGTGGGCGGTGACGGTCGCCGAGCCGCTGGCGGAGTAGGTGTTCTCGAACGTCGGGGCGTTGCCGTCGGAGGTGCCGTACGCGACGGACGTCGTGATGTTGCCGGCGAGGTCGTCGGTCACCGTGACATACGCCTCGTACTGCGCGGCATCATACCCGTAGCCCGCGGCACCACCCGCGACCTCGGGATCACGTACGTGTAGGTGATCTGGCGGGTGCCGTCGGGGTTGTGGACGATGGCAGGCGTGGTGCCCGCAGCCTGCTGGTCCCCGAGCTCGGCGGCGTTGGCCTCGGGCACCGCGAACAGCGCGCTGACGACGCTCGCCGCGTCGGCGGCCTCGGGCACCGCGGCTTCGGCGGCCTCGGGAGCCGTGGCCTCAGTCACCTCGGTCGTCTCGGTCGTCTCGGCGGGCGCCTCGGCGGTCTCGGTGGCGGGCGTCACTGCTGCCGTGCCGGGCTCGTCGGTGGTCTGCTGCTCCGAGCCCTCGTCAGGGGCCTGGTCGCCGGCGACGTTCTCGGCCGAGCCGGCGTCGGTCTCGGAGTTCGTCAGGCCTTCGTCAGACCCGTTTGCCGCGGAGCCGCCCGTCGTGGCGCCGGAGTCGTCGCCCGCAGCGCTCGCGGCGTCATCCGCAGCGATCGTCATGCTCTCGTCAGCCGTCAGGGACGCGTCGACGGCGCTGGACGCGGAGGCGTCGGCGACGGAGGACGCGGAGCCATCGGCGGTGTCGCCCGCGAAGATGTCGGCGCTATACGTGATCGGCCCGAAGGTCACCGAGCCGCCGTTGTTCGTGACGGTCGTCTGGGCGGGCAGTGCCCCGCCGTCCTTCGCGGAGATCGTGAACTGGAAGGTCTCGTCGCTGCCGGCCGCCTCGCCGTTCACGTTCTTGATGGCGGAGATGACCGCCTCGTCGCTCGTCGCGACGTAGGTGTTCGTGAACGTCGCGCAGCTTGCGCCGTCGGACACGGCGGAGCCATCGGCGCCGTAGACCGTGGCCGCGAGCTTGCCCGCGGCGTCGTCGACGACAACGACCGTCACGGTGCGGGCAGCGGTGTCGTACTCGAAGACGCCCTCGTCAGCCGGGTCGGCGACCTCGGAGATCGAGTACGTGTAGGTGCCGGGCTCCGTGAACCTGATCGACCCGAACGACACGACGCCGTTGGCGGTGTTGGTCGCGCTGTCGGACTCGGGCATCGGCGAGCCCTCGCCGCCCGAGATCTTGAAGTCGAACTCGCCGCCGCGCATGACGCTGTTGTTGAGCACCTTGCTCGCCGTCAGACTGACGTCGACGGACGCGGCGGAGTAAGTGTTGGTGAAGGTCGTGGCGGTGGTCGCGCGGTCGATCGTGCCGTCCGCCTTGTAGGTCGTGTCGGCGCCGTACACCGTCGCGACGAGCTTGCCGTTCTGGTCGTCGACGACGTTGACCGTCACGTGCTTGACGGACTCGGCGTCGTTCGTCACGCCGGCGACGCTGCCGGACTCGGTGATCGTGAACTCGTAGGCGCCCGCCTCGTTGAACGTGATCGAGTCGAACGTGGCGGTGCCGCCGTGCGCGTCGGGGTTGCTGACCGTGGTGCTCTCGGGCATCACGACCGCGTCGCCGTAATCCGCGGCGGGGGCGACCGTGAAGGTGAACGCGCCCTGGACGCTCTCGGGGCCGGTCAGACCCTCGGGCACCTCGAGCGTCTTGGTGACGCTCAGCGAACCCTCACCCGACGACGGGATGACGGCGGGGTTCGCCTTGTACACGTTGGTGAACGCGGCGGCGCTCGTCACGCCCCTGTCAGACTCGGTCGTCGCCGCGGCGTTGTCATAGCTCACCGTGGCGTACAGGTGCCCGTCGACGACGTTGTCGGCGTTCAGGTCGGTCACGACGACCGTGACGGTCGAGACATGGCCGTCGTAGGTCATGCCGCCCGCCTCGCCGGCGACCTCGCTGACGTCGAACGTGTAGGTGCCGACCTTCGAGAACGTCAGCGCACCGAAGCCCGCCGTCGCGCTCGACCCGTTGGCGATCGGACCGTTGACGCTGACGCTCGTCTGACCGTTGCCGTCAAGGCCCGACACGCCGCCGTCCGGGCCGGCGGTCTGCGCGAGCGTGAACGAGAAGCTCTCGCCCTCGAGCGAGTCACGGCCGGTGAGGGTCTTCTGGACCTGGAGGGCGGTGTCGCCGGAGAGCGTGACGTCCTCGGGGTCGTAGACGTTCGTGAACCGCATGCCGTCAAGGGCGACCTCGGCGCCGCTGGCGTCCCTGATGGCCGTCTCGGCAACCATCTTGGCGGTGCCCTCAGCGGCGTCGGTGGAGGTGCTCACCTTGATGGTGATCGTGTAGACGTTGGAGTCGTAGGTCATGCCGTTGCCGGACGTGCCGTCCTCGGAGAGCGTGTAGGTGTAGGTGCCCCCGTCGTACTGGGTGAACGATATCTCGGGAATCGAGAAGGTCGTGCCGACGTTGCGCGCGGTGTAGGAGCGCTCGGCCCCCTCACCGGTCGCCCCGTCGGGCATCGGCGCCGCGTCGGCGTCGTCGCCCGTCGGGCGCAGCGTGACGGAGAAGCTGCCGTCCGTCAGGTCGAACAGCGGGTCGCCGGAGACGTTGGTGTAGTCCTTCTGCGCGCTCAGGCTCACCGTCGCGTCGTCGGCGGAGTAGGAGTTCGCGAAGGCGTTGCCCGCGGCGTCGCCGTTCGTGCCGTAGTCGACCGAGGCGACGAGCTTGCCGCTGTCGGCGTCGAGCGTGACCTCGACCGTTACCGTGCACGCGTGCGCGTCATAGGTGACGCCGCCCGCGCCGCCGGCGACCTCGCTCATATTGAACGTGTAGGTGCCGACCCTCGAGAACGTCAGCGCGCCGAAGCTGAATGAGGCGGTATCGCCGTCCTTCGCGCCCGAGACGGAGGCGGTCGTGGCGCCGTCGGCGATCGTCACGTAGCCGCTGTCGACCGCCTTCTGGGTGGTCTCGTCGGGGGTCAGCGTGAAGTCGAAGGCCTCGCCCTCGAGCATGTCGCGGCCCGTCAGCGTCTTGGTGCCGCCCAGGGCGGTGTCGCCGGAGAGCGTGACGTCCTCGGGGTCGTAGACGTTCGTGAACGTCATGCGGCTCAGGTCGACCTCGTTGCCCTCGGCGTCCTTCACGGTCGCCTCGGCCACCATCGTCGCGGAGCCCGCGGCCTCGTCGGTGGAGGTGCTCACCGTGACGGTGATCGTGTAGACGTTGGCGTCGTAGGTCATGCCGTTGCCGGACGTGCCGTCCTCGGAGAGCGTGTAGGTGTAGGTGCCCTCGTCATGCTGGGTGAACACGAGGTCGGGCATCGAGAAGACCTCTTCCACGTTGCGCGCAGTGTAGAAGCGGTCGGCCCCCTCTCCGCTGAAGCCGTCGGGCATCGGCGCCACGTCAGCGTTGTCGCCGGTCGGGCGCAGGGTGACGGAGAAGCTGCCGTCCGCCAGGTCGAACCGCGGGTCGCCGGAGGCGTTGGTGTAGTCCTTATACGCCCGCAGGCTCACCGTCGCGTCGGTGGCGGAGTAGCTGTTGACGATGTACGCCGGGTCGCCCGCCGTCACGGGGATGCCCGCCTGGGCGCCGCCGTTGCCGGTGACGAGCGTGACCTCGGGCGTGGCCGACAGGGTGCCGTCAAGGTTGTCGGTCACCGTGTAGACGACCCTGTACTCTGCCTGGGACAGGGTCACGCCGGGCTGGGCGTCCGTCGAGGTCTCCCTGACCGTGTAGGCATAGGTGCCCGCCCCCGCGAAGGTGATGTCACCGAAGTCGATGTCGACGGGCTGGCCCTCGGCGGCGAGCGCGCCACTCAGGGTGACCGTGCGGTTCGTCGGGCTCGGCGCGTTGTTCTCGGGGGTCATCTCGAACGTGAACTCGTCGCCGTCCTGCCAAGCGCGCCCGTCCAGCGTCTTCGCGAAGTCGGCGGCGTCGTCGACGTCGACCGTCGTGCTCGCGGAGTAGGCGTTCGTGAAGGCGTTGGCGGTCTCGACGGCGTCGGTCGCCGGGTCGGTCGAGTACTCCGGGGCGGCGACCGTCAGCGTGCCCGTGCTCTTGTCCTCGGTCACCTTGATGGTGACCGTGCACGCATGCGTGTCGAACGCCAGCCCCTGCGGGTCCGTCACGCCGTCCAGGCTCGTGCCGTTCCAGCTGGTCTCGCTGAGGCTGAACTCGTAGGTGCCCGCCGCCTTGAAGGTGAGGACGAGGCCGGAGAAGTCGAAGTTCGCCGGCGCACCGTTCTTGAGGCCGCTGACGAACGCGCTGGCGGCGTTGTCCGCGTCCAGGCCGCTCACGTCGCCCGCGTTGTCGCTCGTGAGCTTCAGCGTGAAGCCGAAGGTCTCGCCGTCGAGCGAGTCACGCCCGGTCAGCGTCTTGGTGCCGCCCACGCCCGACCCGTCGAAGGTGACCTCGGAGACGCGATAGGAGTTCGCGAAGGCGTTGCCCGCGGCGTCGCCGTTCTTGCCGTAGTCGACCGAGGCGACGAGCTTGCCGCTGCCGGCGTCGAGCGTGACCTCGACCGTGACCGTGCACGCGTGCTCGTCGTAGGTGATGCCGGCCCCCGCGTTCGCCTCGGAGGTGAGGGCGGCGCCATTGCGGCCGGTCTCGGCGATCGTGAACGTGAAGGTTCCCACGTGCGAGAACGTCACGCCGCCGAAGCTGAAGGACTTCGTCTCACCGTTCGTCGCGCCCGAGACGGAGGCGGTCGTGGCGCCGTCGGAGATCGTCACGTCGCCATGCTCGACGGCCTGCCGGGTGGTCTCGTCGGGGGTCAGCGTGAAGTCGAAGGTCTCGCCGTCAAACATGTCGCGGCCCGTCAGCGTCTTGGTGCCGCCCAGGGCGGTGTCGCCGGAGAGCGTGACCGTGCCGGGGTCAAACGTGTTTGAGAAGGTGACGCCGAGCGCGGACGTGGAGCCGTCGTAGCTCACCTGCGTCTGGATCGCGCCGGAGGAGGCCTGCGTGACCGCCACCTCGATCGTGTGCGAGGCCGTGTCGTAGGTCATACCCGCATTCCCGCTGGCGGGCACCACCTCCTTGGCAGTGTACGTGTAGGTCTTGCCCACGTCGGACTGGCCGAGCTTGATGGTCCCGAGCGCGATGGCGTAGTCGTCGTTGGTGGACGTGTACGTGCCGTCCACGGTCCCGGAAGGCATGGACGCGCCCTCGGTGTCCGCGGTCAGCTGGAACGAGAACATGCCGTCGGTCAGGGGCATGGCTCCCGACTTGTCGGAGTAGCTCTTGATGCCGCGCAGCGTGACCTCGACGTCGTCGGCGCTGTACATGTTGGTGAACGTCAAGGCGTTGTCAGGCACGTTCTGCGCGTCATCGCTGACCGATTGGGCGTTGTCGTCCAGGTCCCGCCTGGTGCTGGTCGAATCCACGCGCAGCGAGCCATTGCCGTCGTCGACGACCTTGACCGTGACGATGTAGTGCGCGCCCGAGTAGCTCATGCCCGCCGCCGAGGCGTTGGGGACGAGCTCGACCACCTCGTACGTGTAGGTCCCGGGCAGCGAGAAGCTCAGCGTGCCGAGGCCGATATCGGTGGAGCGGCCGGACGTCGGGCTGACCGTGATCGTGCCGGCGTTGGACTCGTCGCCGGTCAGGCGCGTCACGCCGGACGGCAGCGGGACGGTCACGGCGTCGATCTGGACGCCGTTCGGGTCGACGTAGGTCGCGCCGACCCTGAACTCGAAGGAGTCACCCTCCTGGAAGTCCCGGTTCGCCAGGACCTTCGTGCCCGTGAACAGGGTGGACTCCGCCGTGGGAGTGACGCTGTAGTCGTTCGTGAAGTCGAGGGCGTACCTCATGTTGTCGGCGTCGATGGTGCCCGACGCCTTGGTGTCCTTGCCGCTCACGCTCACGGGGAACGTCTCGACGACTCCGTCGTTGTTGCCCTTGGTCGCGGTGATCTGGCTGAGCGTGAAGCCCGCGCCCTCGTCGTACTCGTAGGCCTCGTAGGTCGAGCCAACCGGGAGGCTGTCGAAGGTCAGGCTCTGCCCCGCCTTGAGGGAGACGTCTATCTCGGCGCCACTCGCGGCGGTGTAGGTCCCCGAGTCGCTCGTGACGGCGGTCCCGTCGACCTTCACCGAGGAGGGCGTCACGACGCCGCCGGACGCGTCCCTCACCGAGAAGGTCACGTCGGAACCGTCGCTGCTGGTGACCGTGGCCCTGAAGCCGAACTCGGCGTCCGCGCTGGGCGTCAGGAACATGCCGGCCGTGACCGACTTGGTGATGGTCAGCGACGAACGGCGCGTGTTGGTGGCTGTGAGGTACGCGCCCTCGCCCTGCTCATAGATGGTCCCGCCCAGGTTGTAGTACGTGACGCCGTCCAGCGTCGTCGAGGCGTTCTCCGCCAGGTCGGACGGGCCGTCGGTGGACGCGCTGAGCATGACCAGGGAGCCGTTGACGATCATCGGGCGCACGGTGTCGGCGGCGAAGTCCCACAGGCCGTCGCCGCTCGCCTCCTGCGCGGTGTAGGCGTGACCACCGTTCAGAACCGTGACGTTGCCCGAATCGTCCACGGTCATGAGGCCGGGGGCGAGGTGAATCTGGGCAGTCCAGCCGGAGTCGGGGGTCAGGGTCGTCGAGTAGAACGCGTTCGCCGTGTCGCCGTCGGCGATGACGTCGATGCCGACGCTCGTCTCGGTCGCGCTGTCGATCGAGTTGTCCCACTGCTTCTGCAGCTGGACCGTGCGACTCGCGAGCATGATCGGGTCGGGGTCGGCGATGCCCGCGGAGGACGTGTCGCGCTTCGTGCCGACCCACTTTCTGTTCGCCGAGTCGTACGCGTAGGCGTAGCCGTCGTCGCCCGTGATGGTGCCGTCGGCGTTCTCCGTGCCAGACGGCTTGAGCGAGTCCGTCCTGGTCAGCAGATAGGTGTAGTCGACCTGCGCGCTGCCGGCGACGTTGGTCTTGAGCGCGTAGCCACCGGACTGCTGCACGATCTGTGCCTGCTGGTCGGCCGTCAGGTCGTCATAGCTCCTCGATCCGTTGTTGAGCTGCGCCACGAGGTCGTAGGCGTCCTGGCTCGGCCAGACCCTGAAGCTGACCGTGTAGGTCACGCCGTTCTCGAGCTGCCCCACGGAGGAGAGGTCCCACGTCACCGTGCCGCCATCATAGGTCGCCGCCGGGGCGTCCGGCCAGGCAGAGGTGGTGCCCTGCGCGTCCGTCTTGGTGTACGTGAAGCCGGAGGCGTCGCCGCTCACCGCGGTGGAGGTGTACGTCGTGAGGCCGTCGGTGAGGGAGACCCCCTCGTAGCTCATCGAGTTCGAGATCTCCTGCGCTATCTCGTCGAACGCCTTCTGGAGCGCCTCGGGGTCGGACGCGTCGTAGTAGGTGCCGCCCAGCTCCTGCATGTTGGAGACGTCACCGAAGGCGCCGACGGAATAGAGGCTGTAGCCCGCGGAGATGATGGCGCTCGCCTCGTCCTTGGCCGCCGCCATCTCGCGCCACGTGGTGTCGCTGCCGTTGCCCTGGCGGTTGCTGCCGTGCGTGTGAATGTACGAGCTCTCGCTGCCGTAGACACTGCCCATGTAGAACGTCGGGAGGCCATCGGAGACGAAGATCACGTAGGTGGGGTCGTCATCGGAGGTCGCCTTGCTCACGGCAATCTCGCGCGCGGCGTGCAGGGCATCGTCCCAGTTGGTGCCGCCGCTGGCAGTCATGTCGTCGACGTAGGACTGCATCGTGCTGGCCGACGTGGACCAGCTCGCCAACGTGGACGCGGAGTTGCTGAAGGTGATCAGCGAGATCTCGACGCGCGAGGGGTCGGCGGTCGTGTTGTTCGCAAGCAGGCTGTCGATCAGGCCGTTCGTCGTCGACTTCGCGACGTCGAGCCTGGTCCACAGGGTGCCGGAGTAGCGCGTCCCGGAATAGGTGTAGTAGTACCCGTTCTCGTTCTGGTAGTAGACGGTCCCGGAGTAGCCGTCGGTGGCGGCGGTGTACCCCCAACCGCCCCTGCGGTAGAGCTGGACGTACTCCCCGTCGACCACGCCGTAGGCTCCCGTGGAGGCTTCGGTGAACGCGCCCGTGCCCGACGAATAGCCCATCGACCCCGACGTGTCCATGATGATGATCACGTTGGCGCCGCGGCTCGACGACGAGGACTGCGACTCGCCCGTGACGCTCAGCGACAGCGTGTACGTACCGTCACCGTTGTCGGTCAGCGTCTTAGAGGTGGCGGGCGCGGTCGAAGCCGCATCGGACGCGGCGTCTCCAGTCGGCTCCGCCGCCATGGCGCCGCGGGCTGCCGTGCACGTTGCCAGCGCAACGATGCTCAGGGCGGTCACCACGAGCACAAAAAGCCGGAGCCAGGGCAGACCCGGACTCCGACGCGCATCGCTGGTTGCCGCGCCCTGCGCGAGCTGCGCCTGCGCGCATCTGGTACTCATAGGGCGTCTCCTCCTTCTGGTGGTGCGTCAGCACATACGGGACTTGGTCCACTGTGCAAAACAGAACACAATCGGCACATATGTATAGCTTTCGTATCTTTATCAAATGCAGGCTTATCTCGTCAAGAATGCGTCGACAGTCGGAAGCTTCAAGGAGTAATAATCTGGTTAATTATAGATGCACTACCGTATTAAATGGCCATTTACCTGCAGTTATGCCAATCGCTGTGCAAATTGGGTCGTTGACCGATTGGGCTATAAGCTGCCTGAAGGGGGCGCCTGCGAGCCCAGCAGTCGGAAGCTTCAAGGAGTAATAATCTGGTTAATTTTAGATGCCCTACCGTATAAAATGGCCATTTACCTGCAGTTATGCCAATCGCTGTGCAAATTGGGTCGTTGACCGATTGGGCTATAAGCTGCCTGAAGGGGGCGCCTGCGAGCCCAGATGGCGTCCCGATCGCCTTAGCGTGAGCGCGTTCGGGGACGTCGCCGAGGCTGGCGCACGGATGGGCTGCTCCCGGGTGCGCGGGGGCGCTGGGGGCGCGTCCGATTGGGGCTTGCGGGCGCGGGGGGCACGCGGGCGGGGCGGGCGGGCGCGACGCGGAGCGCGCCCCGCCGGCGAGGCGGCACGGTCACGTGCGGGTGCGCGGGCAGGGCGGGCGGGCCGGGAAGGCGCGGGCGAACCGTCCCCGCGCGCAAAAAGGGCGCGCCTCCCGACCTGGGAGACGCGCCCTCGTTGAAGGCTTTGTGCACCTGGACGTCTGGCGCGCGGCGGACGGCAGAGCGTCGGCGGCCGCGCGCCCACGCGCGGGCTAGTTCAGCACCGCGCCGGTCGCGCCGCTGCTCACGAGCTGGGCGTAGCGCTTGAGGTAGCCGGAGAGCGGCTTGGTCTTGGGGACGAAGCTCGCCATGCGGCGGTCGTACTCCTCCTGCGAGATCTTGAGCTCCAGCTTGTAGTTGGGGATGTCGATCGAGATGATGTCGCCCTCCTGCACGATGCCGATGGGGCCGCCGCTTGCCGCCTCGGGCGAGACGTGGCCGATGCATGCGCCGCGCGTGGCGCCGGAGAAGCGGCCGTCGGTGATCAGCGCAACGCTGTTGCCCAGGCCCATGCCCATGATGGCGCTGGTGGGGTTGAGCATCTCGCGCATGCCCGGGCCGCCCTTGGGACCCTCGTAGCGGATGACCACGACGTCACCGGCCTTGATCTTGCCGGCGTTGATCGCCGCCTGGGCCTCCTCCTCGCTCTCGAACACGCGCGCCGGACCCTCGTGGACCAGCATCTCGGGCAGCACGGCCGAGCGCTTGACCACGCAGCCGTCGGGCGCGAGGTTGCCGCGCAGCACCGCGATGCCGCCGGTCTCGGAGTAGGGGTCGTCGATCGGGCGGATGACGTCGTTGTTCAGCACGGGGTGGTTGGCGATGTTCTCGCCCACGGTCTTGCCCGTGACGGTCATGCAGTCGGTCTCGATCAGGCCGCGCTTGGACAGCTCGTTCATGACGGCGTAGATGCCGCCCGCCTCATCGAGGTCCTCGATGTAGGTGCGGCCGGCCGGCGCCAGGTGGCACAGGTTCGGCGTGTGCTTGGAGACCTCGTTGGCGATGTCGAGGTTGATCTCGATGCCGCACTCGTGCGCGATGGCCGGCAGGTGCAGCATCGTGTTGGTGGAGCAGCCCAGCGCCATGTCGACGGTCAGCGCGTTCTTGAACGCCTCGCGCGTCATGATCTGACGGGCGGTGATGCCGCGGCGCAGCATCTCCATCACGGCCATGCCGGCGTGCTTGGCCAGCTCGATGCGCGCCGAGTAGACGGCCGGAATCGTGCCGTTGCCGCGCAGCCCCATGCCGATGACCTCGGTGAGGCAGTTCATCGAGTTGGCGGTGTACATGCCCGAGCAGCTGCCGCAGGTGGGGCAGGTCTTGAGCTCGAACTCGCGCAGCTTGGCCGCGTCGATCTTGCCGGCGGCGTAGCTGCCCTGCGCCTCGAACATGCTCGACAGGCTCGTCTTGTGGCCGTCGACGTGGCCGGCGAGCATGGGGCCGCCGCTGACGAAGACCGTCGGCAGGTCCAGGCGCGCCGCGGCCATCAGCAGGCCGGGGACGTTCTTGTCGCAGTTGGGGACCATGACGAGCGCGTCAAAGCCGTGCGCAAGCGCCCAGCACTCGGTGGAGTCGCCCATCACCTCCCGCGTGACCAGCGAGTACTTCATGCCGGTGTGGCCCATCGCGATGCCGTCGCACACCGCAATCGCCGGGAAGACGACCGGGGTGCCGCCCGCCATCGCGACGCCCAGCTTGACCGCCTCGGTGATCTTGTCGATGTTCATATGGCCGGGGACGATCTCGTTGTACGAGCTCACGATGCCCACCAGCGGGCGGGACATCTCCTCCTCGGTCATGCCGAGCGCGTGGAACAGGCTGCGGTGGGCGGCGTTGCCCGGGCCGAACTTGATGGCGTCGCTCTTGACCTCGGGGAAGCCGTTCGCGGCGCTGTCGCCGGACGCGTAGGCGGCAGACCCCTGCCCCTGACGGTCGGCTGTCGATGCGGATGCGTCAGCCATGTGAAATCCTCTCTCCTGTGCGCGCAGACCCCGCACGCCTCATGCGTGGGGTGACCTCTGGTGCGTTCTGCCGGCTAATTTGCACGGATGATACCCTCGCTGTTCAGGAGCGCCCGGCTCGGCACCGGATGAACACAGAGCGACGACAGCGGGGACACCGGCGGGGGGCGCGAGGGCGCGGAGAGCGCGGGCGGCGGCGAGGGCGGGCGCGCGAGGGCGCGCCGTCCCTGCGAGCCCCACTCCCCCACCTGCGCGCTTTGCGCGGATTGTCGCAGGCAGCGGCATACGGGGGCCGCGGCACGGGTACTCATTCGGCGAGCTTTCGGCGCTTCGGGCGCATGCCACCGGAGCGCTCCGAGCGAAGCGCCCGCGACCGCGAGCAAGGCAGACCGAGCCGAGGAGGAAACGATGGCAGACATCAACGACGTGTACCAGTTCCTAAAGAACGAGGCCCCCACCTACTTCCTGGCGACCGACGACGCCGGGCAGCCGCGCGTGCGCCCATTCGGCACCGTCGACCTGTTCGAGGGTCGGCTCTACATCCAGACCGGCAAGTCCAAGGACATCTACAAGCAGGTCGTCGCCAACCCCAAGGTCGAGATCTGCGCCTGCAACGGCCCCGACTGGTGGCGCATCAGCGGCGAGCTCGTGCCCGACGAGCGCGTCGAGGCCAAGAAGCACATGCTCGACGCCTACCCCGAGCTGCGGAAGATGTACGACGAGAACGACGACAACACCATCGTCCTGTACTTCAAGAACGCCACGGCGCGGTTCGCCTCCATGGCGGGCAAGCCTGCCCAGACGGTCGAGTTCTAGCCGGAACCGCCCGCAAGGCCGGCAGCGGCGCGGAGGCACCCGCGAGCGCATCAGGCGCCCCCGCCCGCCAGTTCGCCCGCGGGCGGGGGCAGCGGGCGACCCGCGGCACGCCCCTCCGCGCCC
>CAIFEU010000008.1:2046-34291 GCA_903789505.1 uncultured Coriobacteriales bacterium | reverse complement strand
GGTGGCGAAGTACGGGGAGATGTAGCCCTTGTCGAACTGCATGCCCTCGACGGTGTCGATGCCGAAGGTCTGGGAGTCCTCGACGGTGATGACGCCGTCCTTGCCGACGATCTCCATGGCCTCGGCGATCTTGTCGCCAATCTGCGCGTCACCAGCGGAGATGGTGCCGACCGACGCGATCTGCTCCTTGGTGGAGACGGGCGTCGCGGCCTCCTTCATCTCGTTGACGGCCGCGTCGACGGCCTTCTCGATGCCGCGGCGGATGGCCAGGGGGTTGGCGCCAGCGGTGACATTGCGAAGGCCCTCGTTGACGATGACCTGGGCGAGCAGCGTCGCGGTCGTGGTGCCGTCACCGACCAGGTCGTTGGTCTTGGTGGCGACCTCCTTCACCAGCTGGGCGCCCATGTTCTCGATGTTGTCCTGCAGCTCGATCTCCTTGGCGACCGAGACGCCGTCGTTGGTGATCGTCGGTGCGCCGTAGGAGCGCTGGAGGGCGACATAGCGGCCCTTCGGGCCCATCGTCACGGTGACAGCGTCGGCCAGCGTGTTGACGCCCTTGGCGAGCTTTGCGCGAGCCTCGGCGTTGAAAGCAATCTGCTTTGCCATAAGGAATACGTCCTTTCCTCTCCGCGCCCTGCCGGGGTCGGAGTCTCAGTTCAGGAAGCGTCACGCAACGGGAGGCGTCCCCGCAGCCTCTGGGGAGCGGGACGCGACCGGTCGCACGACTCGGGCGAAGCGCGCCCTACTGCTCGACGATCGCGTAGATGTCGGAGTCGCGCATCAGCAGATAGGTCTCGCCGTCGATCTTGACCTCGTTGCCGCCGTACTTGCCGTAGATGACGACGTCGCCCTCCTTGACGTCCACGGGGATGCGATCGCCGTCGTCGTCGAGCTTGCCCGCGCCCACCGCGACGACGGTGCCGCGCTGCGGCTTCTCCTGGGCGCCCTTGGAGATGTACAGACCCGATGCGGTCTTCTCCTCCGCCTCGTCAGGCTTGATCAGGACGCGATCACCCAGCGGCCTCAACTGCATATGACTCTGCCTCCTAAGATGAGCGGCCCCCGTCCGAGGGGCCTCGCCCCCGCACGGCAGCACGTGGCGCGCACGGGGACCCTTGTTTGACAACGGGTAATCTACCCAACCTCCCGGGAGTTATTCTCGGGCGGATGAAAAAATCTAATATTCCTCTGCTTAGATAATTTCATCATGGGGATGGGTGGTCGACATCGTCGACCGGCCAAGGGAGGATTGAAAGACAAAACGGCGGGGGCGCGCCCGCCCCCGCCGCATCACCACGCTCAGTTGCCCAGCACGTCGCGCGACAGGACCGTCAGAATCTTGACCGCCTGGCAGCGCTGCGCCTCCCCCTGCGGGTCGAGGTGCGCCGGGTCCCAGGCGCGGTCACCGGTGATCAGCCCGTTCGCGACGCACCACGCCATGCTCGACCGCGCGAAGCCGGAGACGTCCGCCGCGTCGGGGAAGCTCGAGAGCAGGGACGTGTCGGCGGCGACCGAGACACCCTTCCATTCGGCGAAGCGCGTCACCATGGCGGCGAGCTCCTCGCGCGTGACGGACTCGGTCGGGCGGAACGTCCCGACCGGGTTGCCGGCGGCGTCGGTGTCGCCCGTGAGGATGCCGTTGTCCTTGCCCCACTGAATCGCGGCGTTGGAGTAGGCGTAGGCGGAGTCGTCGGTGAAGTCGGTGTCGGCGAGGTACTGGCTGGGGTCGGTGGTCGCCTGCGAGTCCGGGTTGGCGATGCGGTACAGCATCGTGATCGCCTGCTCGCGGGTCACCGCGTCGAGCGGGCGGAAGTAGTGGGTGGGGTTGCCCTGCGCGTCGGTGTCGCCGGTCACGATGCCGTGGCTCACCGCGTACTGGAAGTACCCCTGCCCGTCCTCGACGCCCTCGACCACATACCAGTCCGAAGCGCCGACGTCCCTCCAGCTGTCGACGCTGGAGTAGTACTCGATGACCGCCTCGGCGTCGGCGACGCCGAGGCTCGTCAGGAAGGAGTCGTCGGACAGCAGGGCGGAATCGCCGGGGTTGCTCATGAACGCGTGCTCGACCAGCACCGCGGGGACGCCCGCCTGGCGGGCGTAGCGGATGATGCCGTAGTAGTCGCTCACCCCGGTGCCATCCGGGTACAGGTATCCCTCCTCGCCGTAGATCAGGCGGGTCTTGATGCCGTTGCCGTTGAGACCGAGCGCCTCGAGCTTGTCCTCGATCCTCTGGGCGACGTCGACGCCGACGGCGTAGGTCTGGTCGCGATACCACGTGCTGGTCTCGTTGGGATAGAAGACCATGCAGCCGCTGGCAGATGAGCTCTCCGCCTCGTTGTTGTGCAGGCACAGCAGCAGGTCGGCGTCGTTGTCGATCGCGACCTGGGCGCGCTCGCGAATCGAGGGGCATTCGTTCTCGCCGCGCGTGAGGATGACCTCGAAGCGGGGGTCCTCCTCGAGCCTCGCCTTGCACGCCATCGAGATCTTCCAGTTGAGGTCGGACTCGACCAGCCCGTTGTCTGACGCGCCGGGGTCGATGCCGCCGTGGCCGGGGTCGATGACGATGACGATCTTTCCGCTCGAGCCGGTCGAGTCGGCGCTCGCCAGGCTCGTCGAGAGCGCGGTCGCCGCGAGCGAGGTGCCGATCGCGTCGGCTATGGAGTCGGTGCTGACCTCGTTGCCGGAGGCGTCCTGCGTGCTCGCGGTCGTCGTCGCCTCGGAGGAGGCGTCGCCCGACGCGGCGCTCAACGCGAGCAGCGACACCGCCTGGGCGGAAGCGCCCGTCCCATCGGAGGAGCCCGCCTCGAACGTGCATGCCTCACCCGTCTGTTCCCCGGTGAGGTCGATGGGGAGCGCCTGGCTCGAGCCCTGAAGCGTGACCGTCCCGGCGACGATCGAGTACGTGCCGGCGTCGGGGACGGCGAACGTGAACCCCGCGGCGCCGTCGGCGAGCCGCGACGCGTCGAAGGTCCGGACGGACCCGTCGGGGAACGCCACGTCCAGCGTGGCGCCAGCCAGCTCGGGCTCGCCGTCGAACAGGACGGCGACGGTCTGGGTCGCGCCGGGCTCGACCGAGGAGGACTCGACGTAGACCAGGCCGACGGCGGGCGCCTGTGCAGCCGCGTCCTGGGCCTGCGAGCCCCCCTCCCCCTGGTCCTCGCCTGCGGAGACGGCAGACGCGACAGAGGCGGCATCGGCGGCTTCGCCCGAGGAGGTCGCCGCCGCGTCGGAGCCGGAGGGCGAACCGGAGGCGTCCGCGTCGCCCGCGGCGGCGGAGGCGCCAGCGGCGGGATCGCCGGCGCCCGCGACCGCCCGGTCGACGCCATCGGCGACCTGATCGACGCCGTCGGAGGGCGCGGCGTCGGTGGACTGGCCCGAGGAGGGGGTCGGCTGTTCCTGCGACGCGCTCGCCGCGGGAAGGGCGCCCTCCTGGGCGAGGGCGCCCGGGACGGGCCCGGTCGTGACGCACGCGAGGGAGAGCGCGAGTGCGGCGAGCGCCGCGCACGCAAGGGACGCGAGGCGCCGCGGGCGGCGTTCGCGCGAATCTGACCGTTTCATGGGGACCAGCCTTTCAGCCATGGGTTGCCATCGGGTGCGGGTGTCGCCCGCGCCGGGCGCGGCGGTGCGAAGCGCGTGGACGCGCCGAACGAAAGATTATATGCGCTTCCCGCGGGGTCGCAACGGCGGCATCCGCCGACGGCGCGCGGGGCAGCAGGCACGAGGCGGCGTTCGAATCGGACGGCAGCCCCCGCCCTCAGCCGCGCCGCGCGCGCAGGCGGCACACGAGCGCCTTGACCTTGCCGGGGAGCCAGACGAGCGCGCGGCCGGCGCGCCAGGTGTGGGACCGGTACACCTCGTCGATGCGCCCCCCGAGCTCTTCGCATCTGGCGGAGGAGTCCGCGAGCTCGCCCTGCAGCCGGCCCACCTCCCCCCGCAGGCGAGCGCCCTCGCCCTCGAGGCCCTCGATCCGGTGGCGCCCCTCGCACAGCGGCAGGTAGAACGAACGCTCGTTGACCAGCGCCGTGAACGTGGGGTAGGTCAGCTCGAAGCTGCGCGCCAGGTCCGGCGAGGCCTCGCACAGCGCGTCGGTCGCCACCTGGGTGAAGTAGTAGTCGAGCCCGCACAGGACGCGTTCCAGCTCGGAGTCCCCCCGCTCGTGGGCGGCGTAGGCATACCCGCGCGTGACGTCGGAGATGTGCGCGTGGGAGTCGTGGCGCGCCAGGCCGTGGTCTGAGCGCGAGGTGACCGAGGAGGCGTAGACCCGATGGTGGTAGTAGACGGCGGGGTCGACGTCGACCCTGGCCGCATGGATGATCGCGGCCATCACGAACACGTTGTCCTCGTTGATGATGCCCTCGGGGAAGCGAATGTCGGCATGGGCCCGCACGAAGGAGGTGCGCGTCATCAGCACGCAGGGCTGCACGCAGAACTTGACCTCGTTGACCTGCTGTATCAGCAGCTCGCGCCCCGATCGCACGCCCGGCGCCTGCGTGCGCGTCAGGTAGGCGGGGTCAATCGGGTTCAGCTCGCGCGCCGCCTCGTCCTGGTACAGGACGTCGCCCGAGAACTGCAGCATGTCCAGACCCTCGGACTCCATGCGCTCGCACAGCCCCCTGAGGCAGCCGCGCTCGACCCAGTCGTCGGAGTCCACGAAGTACAGGTACTCCCCGCGTGCGGCGTCCATGCCGGCGTTTCGCGCCGCACCCGCCCCGCCGTTCCGCTCCCTGCGTATGAGGCGCACCTCGGGGTGCAGGGCGGCAGCGCGGGCGACGATCCGCGCGCTCTCGTCGGCGGAGGCGTCATCGACGAAGATGACCTCGTAGCGACACCGCCCGGAAGGCGCGGGACCCTCCCCCGAGGGGGCTCCCGACGGGGAGGCTTCCGCCGGCTCCGGGCAGGGACCGCTGGCGCTGACGGCAGGCGCGACGAGCGGGAACCCCTGGTCGAGCAGGATGTCGATGAGGTCGTCGAGGTAGCGCGCGGAGTCGTGCATGGGGACGACGACCGAGAGCTCGACGCCCTCCGGCCCGCCCTCGTCGCCGCGGGACTCGGCCTTCCCGCAACCTTCGCCCGCGTCCCGACCCCCAACGTCTTCCGCCATTGCGACCCCCCATGCCTCACGTGGCGGCCCGCGGCGCGGGAGGGAGGCGTAGGCGCCCTCCCTGCCCGACGACCGATTCGCGCCAGACGCCCGATTCCGTGTCCGATTCGCTCTATCATAGCCGTCGCACGCCCGCCATCGGCTATCATGTTTAAGCTTGCTTCCACATACTTCCCACCCGAAGCCGCGCCCGAGGCGCCCGCGGCACGAGCGGCGGCGCACCGTGCGTCGCCGGGACGCCGGGCACCGCCCTTGGACGGACGACATCCCGTCACGAGCCGACGCCACGAAGGCGCGGCGCATACCCAAGGAGCATCATGGCGCCCTGCCGTCCCCATCGCATCCTGGCCATCGGTCACTGCACGTACGCGAGCGACGACGGGCTATGGTCGGCATGCTGCGCGCTGCGCCGGCAGGGGCATGCCGTCGAGCTGCTCGACCCGCAGCGCGTCCCCGGCATCCTCGACGGGAAGGGCAGGCCCGACGACGAGGCGCTGGGCGCGTTCCGCGCGACGTTTCGGCCCGACATCGTCGCCTGCGGGGAGGAGGAGTGCGAGCAGGTGCTCGCGACCCTCGGGGCACCGGAGGGCCAGGGCGTCCCCGCGGAGCTCCGCCCGCGCCACTTCGTCGTCTTCGGCTACGTCGGCAAGCACAACTTCGGCGACGAGCTCATCTTCTCGGTCATCTGCGAGCGCCTGCGCCGGAGATACCCGGGCTGCTTCGTGACGCTGGTGGGCCACGACCCGCAGAACAGCCTTCGGGACTGGGGCGTCGCCTCGGTGACGCCGTTCGACAAGGCAGACATCGACGCCGCCCTGTACGGGGCGAGCGCGCTGATCCTGATGGCGGGCATCATGTTCGACGGGCCGTTCTCGAACACCGCCGGTCGCGTCGACCTGTTCCTCAACCCGCACTCGGAGATCGCGGGGCAGGCCGCCCTCACCGAGCTCGCCTACATCGACCACGTCCCGGTCGTCTACCTGGGAGTCGGGGCGGGGCCGCTGGAGAACCCCGACGCACGGCGCATCGTCAGGCTCGCGTCGCTGACGCGCCCCCGCTACGTCGCTCGCGACGACGCCACCCGCGACCTGCTCCTCGCCTGCGGCGTCGACGCGGGGCTGGTCACGCGCAAGGCCGACCTCGCCTTCTCGATCGCCCCGGAGGGGCCTCTCCCGGGCGCGGGGGCTCCGCTGCCTGGGGACGACCCCGACGGGGACGCGTACGTCGTGGTCTCCCTGCGCGACCACGAGTCGGCCGACGAGGGGCTGGCGGGGCGCGTCGCGCAGGCGCTCGACCTCGTGTGGGAGCGGCGCCGCGTGCGCGCGCTGTTCTTGGATGCCGCGCCCGAGGACGAGGGGGCGAACCGTCGCGTCATCGGGCTCATGGGGGCCGGGGCGGCGGCAGCGACGCACGTCGCGAACGCGTCCGTGGCGCGGACCGTCGAGCTGATCTGCGGTGCGCGGGCATGCCTGGCGATGCGACTGCACTGCAGCATCGTCGCTTCGGCCCAGGGGGTCCCGTGCGTGGGCATCGACTACAACGTCAAGGTGGCACAGGTCTATCGCCAGCTGGGACGCGAGCATCTGCTGCTGGAGCCCGGCAGCACGAGCGACGAGATCGCCTCCGCCGTCCTCGCCGCCCTCGACGAGGGCCCCCGCGCCAGGCAGGTGACTGCCGAGGCGGTCGCCGGCAACCGCAGGCTTGCCGAGGAGGCGTTCGACGAGCTGTTCTCGGTCGTGGACGGCCACGAGCCCTACCTGGCGTCCCGCCCCTCCTACCCGCGCAGCCAGGCGTACGCGGAGATGGCCGCCCACGACCTGCAGGCGCGGTTTGAGCTCGCCGAGCGGCAGCGTGCCGAGCTCGCCGGGCAGCTCGCCACCGCCCGCCGCGAGCTGGACGAGGCGCGCGGCTCCACCGCATGGAAGGTGGGCAGGTTCATGACGTGGGTCCCCCGCAGACTCAAGGACCTCGTCCGGCGCCTGCGGCGCTGACGAGACATCACGCCTCGCTCACGCACTCTCCGTCCTCGTCGAAGTCCTCGAGCTCCTTGTCGTTGCGCCTCCGGATCCTCTTCACGCCGCGGCCGACCATCGCCCCGAGCTTGGGCAGGTTCTTGGGCCCCCAGATGAGCAGCACCACGACCAGGATGATGAGCAGCTCGGGCAGCCCCATGCCGAACACCTTCATGTCCCTCTCCCCTCTCGGCGGCCGCCCCGCGCCAGCTGATGCCGCGCCGACCCCCCGTTCGGTGAATTGTCGACAGTCGCGACCGGCCTCCATGTATTTGCATCTGATTTCGTTTGACGTTCAATAAACGACGTGTGTTCGTTACTGGACTGCTTCATAGTATTCCCTGGTAAATTGGATAAAATTCAGCCCTAATGCCCCGTTTATGTGAGCTATGGAACAGTACTTCCTTAAATTGTTGTATTTTGGCCAGCTATAGAGGAAAATCCCGTCTGATGACATGCTGCGGCGCAGTGCCGCGCGAGGGCTCCCGCGCGGGGCCGATGGGAGGGGATGGTCGGGATGGGGACGGAAGAGGGCCAGTCCGAGCAGCGGAACACGACGCGCCCGGCGGGGCGCCCGATGGGGACCGGGGCGGAGCGCCTCGGGGGCGAGTCCCGCGCGGTGCCGGAAAGGGGCGGAGCCGTCCCGCGCGATGCCGCGCCCGAGCCCGCCGGGGACGCGCGCCGTCCGGGCGACGCGCGCGCAGACGGCGACGGGCGCACCGGCGCCCGGCGGTCCGGGCGGCCGACCAGCCGCAAGCGCTATCGCAGCTCGCTGAGGTCGGAGAGACTGCTGCGCGAGACCTTCGTCAGCCTCCTGTCGGAGAAGGAGCTCGACAAGATCACCGTCTCCGACGTGACCCGGCGGGCAGACCTGAACCGCGGGACCTTCTACACCCATTACGAGAACATCGACGCGCTGCTGCGCGACGTCGTCGGAATCCTGACGGAGAAGCTGTACGCCGTCGTCGACCGCACGCTCGACGAGGACTTCCTCGCCAATCCCGAGCCCGTCCTCGCCTACATCGGCGCCTACCTCGACCGAGACCGCAAGTTCTATCGGGCGATACTCTCATCCAGCAACGCGGAGACGTTCAGCAACGGCGTGCACGACGCCATCCTGGCGCGCGTGCGCAAGAGCCCCCGGATGGGCAGCGACGGGCACGCGGACGTGTCGCTGCTGGTGCCAGCCGAGTTCATCGCCGGGGGGCTCGTGGGAATCTACAAGGCATGGCTGCTGGGCAAGTACGGAGACATCCCGGTCGAGCGAATCAACGCGCTCGCTGCGCAGTGCGTCCGCACGCGCGCGGTCGCGGGGCGCCAGGAGGGCAGGCAGGGTCGGGACTAGCGAAGGCGCCGGGGCGTCTGCCGGCGCCAGCTAGCCGCGCGTCCCGGGCAGCTCGAGGTTCGGGTCTGCGTCGACGGTCAGCGGGCTCGTCTCCCCGCGCTCGAGCTTGCCCTTCGCCACCAGCGCGATCATCGCCGCGTTGTCGGTGCATGCCGAGGTCGGGGGCAGCGTCACGCGCACGCCCATGCGGCGGAAGCGCCGCTCGAACGCCTCGCGCAGCTCGGGGTTGGCCGTCACGCCGCCCCCCGCGCAGAAGTCCCTGACCCCGTACTCGCGGACCGCCTGCGCCGCCTTCTTCACCTGCACCTCGATGACCGCTGCCTCGAACGAGGCGGCGAGGTCCGGGAGGTTGATCGGCCTGCCGGCGGCGTTCTCGTCGTGGATGTACGTGATGACCGCCGTCTTGAGCCCCGACAGCGAGAAGCGGTAGTCGTGGCTGTGCAGCATCGCGCGCGGGAAGTCTATCGCGCGCGGGTTGCCCGTCTTTGCCAGGCGGCTGATGACCGGGCCACCGGGGTAACCCAGGCCGAGCGCCTTGGCGACCTTGTCGAACGCCTCCCCCACCGCGTCATCGAGCGTCTCGCCCAGGATGCGGTAGTCCCCCCAGTCGCGCACCAGGACCAGCATCGTGTGGCCGCCCGACAGCAGGCTCGCCACGAACGGGGGCGTGAGGTCGGGGGTCTCGAACAGGTTCGCGTACAGGTGCCCCTCGAGGTGGTTGACGCACACGAGCGGCCTGTCCGTCGCGAACGCGAGCGCCTTGGCAAACGACACCCCCACCACCAGGGCGCCCACCAGGCCCGGGCCCTGCGTGACAGCGACCGCCGCCAGCTCGGTCGGCTCGAGCGGCCCCTGCAGCCCCAGGCTCTCGCCCGCCTGCGCCATCGCCTCCTCGTACACCCCGACGATAGCCTCGACGTGCTTGCGCGAGGCGATCTCGGGGACGACCCCGCCAAAGCGCGCGTGGAAGTCGATCTGGGTGGACACGACGTTCGCGCGCAGCCTGCCAGCGCCGTCGATGACGGCCATCGCGGTCTCGTCGCAGGAGCTCTCCACCGCGAGGATGAGGTCGCCCGCAGCGCGCAGTGCCTCGAGGCCGGCACCGTCACGCGAGGCGCGCCGGGGCGGCCAGCTGCGCTCGCTGGGCCGGGGCTCGGGCTCGTCACTCTCGACGTCTATGCGCAGGGGCAGCGTCGCCTTGCACGTCAGCGCGTCCCTGCCGCGGCCGTAGTAGTCGCGGCGCACGCCAACCTGCTCGTAGCCCACGAGCTCGTACAGGCGCCGGGCGGCATCGTTGTCGCGCGCCACCTCGAGCGTGGAGGTGCGCGCCCCGAGCATCTGCGCGTCGTAGGCGATGCGCGACAGCAGGCGCGTCGCGAGCCCCTGACGGCGGCGGGAGGGGTCGACTGCGACGTCGAGCACCTCGAGGTTGCCGTCGATGACCCTGCCCCCCGCAAAGCCGATGACCCTGCCCTGGTCGTGGATGACCCACCAGGTGGAGTCGGGCGCCTCGTACTCGTCAGCGAACATCTCGCGCGTCCAGCACGCGTGGCCCGTCCCCTCGCCGAACGCTCGGCGCTCCAGGTCAGCCACGGCGGGCAGGTCGTTGACGGACATCGGCCGCTGCTGCACGTGGATGTCGCCCAGGGCGTCGTCGACCCCGGTGACGCGCACGCTCGCGGGCTCCGCGATCCCCAGTCGCTTGCGCTCGTTCTCCTCGGCGTCCGAGAGGCGCGTGTAGACGGGTAGGACCAGCGCGGGGTCTCCCTGCGGGTTGCGCGCCTCGTCGCTGTCGGCGGGGGCGTGAGCCGGGTCGGCTCCGCCGCGCGCGAGCCACGCGCGCAGCAGCCCCTCGCCGCTCGGACGCCACAGGTCCTCGTCCAGGAAGCGCGCGAACCCCGCCCCCTCGTAAGCCTCGCGGTACTTCCTGAGGCCGTCGCCGGTGAGCGTGAGCTCGCCGGCGTCGGGCCGGCCAGCCCACAGCGCCGCGGCGTCGGGGGCCTTCATGACCGTCTCGCTCGCGAACAGACGATGCGCGCCGACGTCGTCGAGCCGGTACACCCCCGGGTACACCTCGCGACGCATCGCGTCGCCCACGACGCCGAGCAGGCCGCGCGTCCCCGCCGCCCAGGCCGCCCATGCCACCGAGTCGAGCGTCGAAGCGGCATGCAGAGGCACCCCCAGGCCGCACGCCAGGCCCTTGGCTGCCGCGACGCCTATGCGCACCCCGGTGAACGACCCCGGCCCGGTCCCGCAGACCACGTCCGTCACGTCGGCACGTGCGACGCCCGCCCTGGCCAGCGCCTGCCCGACGCAACCGACCAGCTCCACGTTGGCCTGGCGCCGGCACACGTGGTCGAGGCTCGCCGCGACCTCCAGCGAGCGGCCCTCCCCCACGACCCCCACGGCGCAGGCGAGCATGTCCGTGGACGTGTCGATCGCGACGACCGTGCGGGTGCCCCCGCGCCCCCGGTCGCCCCCGCGCGGGAAGGGGGCAGGTCCGGGACCGGTCGCAGTGGTTTCGCCGAGAGTAGCCATGAGCAGTGAGTCCATCCTTACGTGAGTTCGATCGTGCCGAATCGGCGGCCGGCAGGCCGCCTGCGCGTCGGGGCGCCCGCGCGCGGGCGCTCGCGCCGGCGCTAAGGTGCGAGCAGCGCCCGCACCCGCGCGTCGAAGTCGTCGAGCAGGTGCGCCGAGCGCGCGCCGAGCGCCGTGGCGACGACGAGGCGGGCAGGCTCGCCGTCGGCGTCGCGCCCCTCCTCGCGCCTGAACGCGAGGTCGAGCCGGTCGTCGCCCAGCTCGTCGGCGAAGCGCTCGCCCCACTCCACCAGGCACGCCCCCTCGCCCTCGAGGGCGTCGAATATCCCGACGTCGTCGAGCTGCTCGGGGTCGTCCAGGCGGTAGAGGTCGAAGTGGTACAGCGGCATGCGCCCGGAGTCGTGCACCGCCATAATCGTGAACGTGGGGCTGGTTACCGGCCGCACGTCGCCCAACGCCGCGCTGACGCCCCCGGTGAAGCGGGTCTTGCCCGCCCCGAGGTCGCCGGAGAGTATGACCAGGTCCCCCGCGCGCAGCACGCCTCCCAGGCAGCCGCCCAGAGCAGCGGTGGCCTCCGGCGAACGCGAGCGGTACCTGCCCCTGTCGACGCGCTCCAACAGGCCGGCGGCGTCGGCGCCCGGGACGTCCGCGGCGCTCATCGCAGCACCTCGCCGGGCGCGCTGGGGCGGAAGCCCGGCATGCTCTCGGCGGAGCCCGCGGTGGGGTCGTCCGGGTCAACCTCGCCGCGAAGCAGCTGGCCGAGCAGGTAGAAGTCGTGCTCGAGGTCGGGGAGCTTGCCGAAGTCGCGCAGGACGGCGGCCGGGTGGAACGTCGGAAGCACCGCGAAGTGCCCGGCGCGGTGCACCTTGCCGCGCAGCCGCGTGATGCCCACCTCGGTCTGCAGGATGAAGTGCGTCGCAGGGTTGCCCATCGTCATGATGAAGTCTGGCCAGATGCTGCGAATCTGCTCGCGCAGGAACGGCGAGCACGCCATGACCTCGTCGGGGGCAGGGGCTCGGTTTCCCGGCGGGCGGCACTTCAGGACGTTGGCGATGTAGACCTCCGACCGCTCGATGCGCGTCTGCTCCGAGAGCATGCGATCGAGAAGATGGCCCGCCTGGCCGACGAACGGCTCCCCCTGGGCGTCCTCGTTGGCGCCGGGCGCCTCGCCCACCAGCACGACGCGCGCGTTGGGGGAACCCACGCCAAACACGATGTTCGTGCGCGTCTCGCACAGGCCGCACAGGCGGCAGTCGCCCAGGACGGCGCGAATCTCGTCAAGCGAGACCTCGCGGGCGCGCTGGCGCTCGTGGCCCGGAATCTTCAGCATGGGCATTTGCCCCACCATCCCCACCATCACTGGACGGCATCGTCCGCGGCGAGCGCGTCACAGGCGCCTCCCGCCGACGAGCCGGCACGTGCCCCTAATCGAGCAGGGAGCCCGCGTTCACGTAGCGCTTGGGCAGGCGCATCCCGAAGTCGCAGGCGAGCTCGTAGTTGATCGTCCCCAGCTTGTCGGCGAGCTCGTCGAGGGTGATCTCATCGTCGCCGAGCCTGCCCACGACCGTGACCTCGTCGCCCGCCTCGATCGGCCTGACGTCGCGCCCGCGCAGCCGCGCGATCTCGGGCTCGACCTCGACCATGCACTGGTCCATGCAGATGTTACCCACCTGGCGCCAGCGCGCGCCGTCGTAGAGGACCTCCATCTTGTTGGACAGGCGCCTAGACAGGCCGTCGGCGTACCCCAGGGGCAGCGTCGCGATCTGGATCGACGGGCGGGCGACGCGGTAGGTCATCCCGTAGCCCACGCCCTCCCCCACCTGGGGGCGGACGACGCGGGTCGCGCGGGCGCGCACGCTCATCGCCGGCGTCAGCTCGATGCGGCCCACGGTGGCCTCGCTGGGATGCAGGCCGTACATGCCGACCCCCAGTCGCACCATGTCGAAGTGCGCGTCGGGGTGCAGCACGATGCTCGCGGTGTTCGCGCAGTGGACGACGCCGGGGTTGACCCCCGCCTCGCGCAGCGCGGCGACCGCCTTCTTGAAGCGGTTGAGCTGCAGCGTGAAGTCCCAGTCCGAGACGCGGTCGGCGGTCGCGAAGTGAGTGAACGTGCCGTCCAGGCGCAGGCCGCTGAGCCGCTCCGCCACCCGCATGAACTCCGCGACGCCGTCCCAGGGCACGCCGATCCGGTCCATGCCCGTGTCGACGGCGAGGTGGTAGCGCGCCTCGACGCCGCTCTCCTCCGCCTGCCTCCCCAGGCATGCCAGGAACTCGAGGTCGTAGACGGCGGGCATCACGCCGTACCTGGCGAGCAGGGGGACCGAGGAGGCGGGGGGCTGTGCCAGGATGAGAACGGGCTCGCGAATCCCGCCCTCGCGCAGCGCAATCGCCTCGTCGACGGTCGCCACCGCGAACGCGTCGACGCCGGCGGCGCGCGCGGCCTTGGCAGTCGCAACCGCACCGTGGCCGTAGCCGTCTGCCTTGACGACCGCCATCATCTTGGTGGGCGGGCGGGTGAACGCCTTGAACGCGCGGACGTTCTGGCGAATCACCTCCAGGTCGACCTCGACCCACGCCCACCTGGTGACCACGTCCCGGGTCGCGTCCTGCGTCTCTGCCGCCATCGTGCAGCCTGCCTTTCGTTGTCGTCATGTCCGCGCGCTGGCGCGTCCGCGCCCCGCGACGCCCGCGCGCCCCCCCCGGCCCCGCCCCGGCGCGGGGCGGGGCCGGGGCCTCACTCGCCCGACTTGCCGCGCCTGCCCGAGGGGCGGTCCTTCGGGGGGATCTTGGGCCTCACGCCGGCGTGCTTGGTGGCGCGCTTGTGGAACTCCTCGAGCGCGACGTGCTCAGGGTCGATCGGCTCGTCGACGAAGCGGCCCTGCGCTTCGCCGCCCGTCTGCTCGTCCTCTGGCTGGGGTGCCTCTTCGGCGTCGCGGCACGCCTGCGCCGCCTCCGCCTCGATCGCCTGCGCCAGGAAGGGCGGGACCGCCCCGGTCTCCGACGCCGCAGGGGCGTCCGCGCCCTGCGAGCGGGGGCGCTCCCCCTCGGCGCCGCCCTCCCGCGCCGCCTCGACGTCGGGGGCGTCGACCGCCTCGTCCCGCGCCTCGCCGCCCTCCGGGGCGCCCCCCTCCCCCTCGGGGGAGGGCTCGGCCGCATCGGCGGCAGGGGAGCCTGCGTCGGCCACCGGCGGCATCGCGGTCGTCCGGTCCGCCCCGGCAATCGGCCCCTCGGGCGCGGCGGCCTCGTCTGCCTGCGGCTCCTCGCAGGCGGCCTCGCCCGACGCCTTCGCGGGGACGGGCGCGCCCGTCAGGCCGGGAATCTCGATTGCCGAGGGGACGGGGGCCTCGCGTGCGGCGACCTTGGCGCGCCGCACCTCCGCCGCCCGCTGCGCGCGCTCCAGGCGCGCCTGCTGGCGCTCGGGCGCCTCGGGCTCCTCGAGCGGCTCGTCATCCTGCCCGAGCTTGCCCGCCGTCGCCGCAGCGTGCATCTCGGCGCTCGCCTCCGCCGACGGCTCGACGCGGCTCTCGTCCTCGAAGTCCAGCTCGTCCTGCAGGGACGCGCCGGCGCCGCCCTCGTACTCCAGATACTCGCGCTCGGAGCGGGCGGCGAGCTCGTCGAACGCCAGGCCGACGGACTCGGCGACGTCGGGGGCGACGATGCCGTGGGAGCCGTGCGCCTCGCAGGCGAGCTCCCCGGCAATCGCGTGCGCGCGGTCGGCGGCTGCCATGCACAACAGCACGTCCGACGGGTCGGCACCCTCGGGACCGGCGGCGGCGAGCTGCGCGAGAGCCCCCGCGCAGACGCCCGCCAGCACGTCCCCCGTCCCCGCCGTCGCGAGCGCCTCGGGCCCGGGGGCGACTATCAGCGAGCTCTCGACGGAGGTGACCGCCGTGACGTCCCCCTTGGCGACCACAACCAGGTTCGAGGAGCCCACCGCCCATACGAGCCGCTTGCTCGCCTCGACGGCAGCCGACAGGCTCGCGACGTCCCCGGGCTCGGCCCCCACCAGGCGCGCGAGCTCGCGACGATGCGGCGTGAGCACCAGGGGCGCCTCCCGGCGCAGCGCGTGCGGGTTGGCGTCGGCGGAGCCGGCGCAGATGCGCGCGACCGCGTTGAGTGCGTCCGCGTCGAGCACCAGGGCGGCGTCGGAGGCGAGCAGCGTACGCACGACCTCGCACGCGCCGTCGCACAGCGTCAGGCCCGGGCCGGCGACGACGGCGTCCGCGTGCCCGGCGAGCTCCGCGACCTCGTCGCAGGCGCTCACGCCCAGCGCTCCGCCCTTGTCCGCGGGCAGCCCCACGACCGGCACGCTCAGCAGGTGCGCCTGGGCGATGGGGACGACGGGCTCGGGCACCGCAAGCGTGACGTAGCCCGCGCCCGAGCGCGCCGCCGCCATCGCGGCCATGACCGCCGCGCCGGGATAGCGCCGCGACCCCGCGACGACCAGGACGCGCCCGTGCGTGTACTTGTCCTGCGCGGGATCGGGCTGTGGCAGAGCGTCGAGGTAGTCACGCTCCTCGAGGGCGAACGTGTCGGCGTCCTCCGCGATCGCGGTGAGGCCCTCCCGCTCGGAAATCAGGCCCGCCACCACGACGGTCCCGCTGGCGGCGCGGCCCACGCCGCCGAGGAGCCCCGGCTTCGCGCTGAACATCGTCACCGTGTAGTCAGCCCGGAAGTGGGCGCCCGGCGCCGCCCCCGTGGTCGCGTCCACGCCGCTCGGAACGTCGACACTCACGACCTGCCCGAGAAAGGTGGCCTCGACCGTCTCGACCCACCCCGCGAAGGGCTGGGGCAGCTCGCCGTGGAAGCCGGTGCCGAAGCACGCGTCGACGACGACGTCGGCGTCGCCCAGCAGGCGGGCGAGGGCGTCGTCGTCGGGCGTGACGAAGATCGGCACGCCCATCTCCGAGGCGCGCCGCGCCATGCGCCGGGAGGTCTCGGTGCCCATGTCGGCAGGGGTGGCCGCCGCGACGACGCTCACGTCGTAGCCGTGGCGCGCCAGGTGGTCGGCGCACACCCAGCCGTCCCCGCCGTTGTTGCCGGTCCCGCACATCACGACGACGGAGCCCTGCTTCACCAGACGCGCCGCCTGCATCGCGACGACCGCCCCGGCGCGCTTCATGAGCTCGTCGGGGCCGACGCCGCGCTCGGCGAGGGACCTCTCGAGGTCCCGGGTCTCCTGGACGCTCATCACAGGTTCCATCTACGCATCCTTTCCGCTGTCCAGGTCGTCAAGAAGCGACCGGGCCCGCTTGAACTGCGCCGCGAGGATCGCCCGCTCGTCGCGACGCTCCTCGCGCGCGGGTACCGAGGCGGGGGTTGAGGCCACCGCGTTGGCGACCGCGACCTCGCGCGTGTGCGAGATGGAGATGAACACCTCGCTGACGCCCTGCTCCTCGGCTAAGCGCGCGGCCTGTCCCGAGAGCAGCGCCTCGGGCTTGCCGCGGTCGTCGTGCGTGACCGAGACGTCGGTATAGCCCACACCCTCTGAGAAGCCCACGCCCAGCGCCTTGAGCACCGCCTCGCGCGCCGCGAAGCACCCCGCGTAGGAAGCCGCGGGGTCGGCGCGCCGGTCGCACCAGGCGCGCTCGTCCTCGGTGAACACGCGCTCGCGGAAGCGCGGGGTGCGGAGCAGCGTTTCCCTCATCCGTCCGATCTCGACGATGTCGACGCCCACACCCGCCACGCACATGCACCTTCCCGTCTCTTCCGCCCTACGCCGCGCCGCGGCGGCGACGCCGCACCCGGGCCCGCCGAGGCCGCCCCTCACTCGGTCGTGACCGACTTCGCCAGGTTGCGCGGCCTGTCGACGTCGCAACCGCGGGCTATCGCCACGTCGCGCGCCATCAGCTGCAGATAGACCGCGGCGGTGATCGGCGTGCACCACGGGGCGGTCGGCGGCAGCCACATCACGTCGTCTGCCAGCGACTCCACCTGCCCGTCGCCCTCTGTCGCGACCGCGATGATGTGCGCGCCGCGCGCCTTGACCTCCGCCATGTTGGAAATCGTCTTGTCGCGCACCGCGTCGTCGGGCACGACGAAGACGACCGGGTAGCCCTCGTCGACCAGCGCGATGGGGCCGTGCTTCATCTCGCCGCTCGGGTACGCCTCGGCGTGCAGGTAGCTGACCTCCTTGAGCTTGAGGGCGCCCTCCTTGGCGGAGGTGGCGTTGCCCGCCGCCCCAGGAACAGGGCGGAGTCGGCGCCCTCGAACGCCCGCGCCGCGGAGGTCGCGAGCCCCTGGCGGTCCAGGACCATGCTGACCGCCGCAGGGACGCGCTCCAGCTCGGAGAGCCTGTCGGCCACCTGGTCCTCGCTCATGCGGCCCCTATGGTAGGCCAGGAACAGGGCAATCATCGCAACCGAGACGAGCATCGAGGTGTACGCCTTGGTCGAGGCGACCGAGACCTCCGGGCCCGCCTGCAGGTAGATGACCCCGTCCGCCATGCGCGCGGCGGTGGACCCCAGGACGTTGGTGATAGCCAGGACGCGCGCGCCCTGGCTGCGCAGCTTGCGCGCGCACAGCAGCGTCTCGGCCGTCTCCCCCGACTGGGTGATGACCAGGCACAGCGTGCGGTCGTCCGCGAGCACCTCGCGATAGAGCACCTCGCTCGCCACGTCCACCTCGCAGGGGATGTGCGCCCACGACTCGATCAGGCTCTTGGCGACCAGGCCCGCGTGGTAGCTGGTGCCGCACGCCGCGACGACGACGCGGTCGGCGCTTCGCAGCTCCTCGACGCTCATCGAGATCTCGTCCAGGTCAACGATGCCGGACTGCACGCGCCCCGAGAGCAGGCGCGTGAGCGCCTCGGGCTGCTCGGCGATCTCCTTGAGCATGAAGTCCGGGTAGCCGCCCAGCGTCGCGCTCGAGACCTCCCAGTCGACGGCGATGTGGTCCTGCTCGCTCGGCTCCCCCTCGATGTCGGTGACCTCGACCGAGCCGTCGGGGCGCAGCGTCGCGAACTGGCCGTCGCGCAGCGAGACGACGTCGGAGGCGTAGGGTGCCAGCGGCGTGATGTCGCTGGCAGCCATCGCGCCCGCCTCGGTGGAGGCGACCACGAGCGGGGACCCCTTGCGCGCGCAGACGATCACGCCCGGCTCCCGGGAGCTGATCGCCAGGAACGCCCACGCCCCGCGCAGGCGCTTGCAGGCGCGTCGCAGCGCCAGCGCCAGGTCGCCCTCGTAGAGCGATTCGACCAGGTGGACGACGACCTCCGTGTCGGTCTCGCTCGTGAACACATGGCCCGCCGCGCGCAGCTCGTCGCGCAGCTCCGCGTAGTTCTCCACGATGCCGTTGTGCGCCAGCGCAATCTGGCCGGTGCAGTCGCAGAAGGGGTGGGCGTTGCGCTCGGAGGGGACGCCGTGGGTGGCCCAGCGCGTGTGAGCGATCCCGCAGGTGCCGGGCGTGGGGCGGTCGGCGAGCGCGCCCTCGAGCGCCTTGACCTTGCCGAGGCGCTTGGTGGTCCTGATGCGGCCGTCGGGTCCCTCGATCGCGACGCCCGCCGAGTCGTAGCCGCGGTACTCGAGCGCCTTCAGCCCGCCGATCAGATACGGCTGCGCCTGGTCGCTCCCGGTAAAGCCAATGATTCCACACATGCGCAGGCTGCCTTTCCACAAACGCGAGGGACGCTCGGCGAAACCGTCGGGCGTCCCGTCATCTCGTAGGCCTCAAGGGCCGTCGCAGGCTTGGGCCCGTCCATTGTACCAGCGGCGCAGCCCGTCCCCGCACGCATACCCCGGCGCGCGGAGACTTGCACGTAACTCCTATCCCCCGGCCGCAGGCGGGCGACGCCCGGCGGGGCCGGGGGTCGTCCGCGGCGTCACTGCCCGTCGAGCTCCGAGCGCACGACGTCGGCGATGCGCTCGGCGCACTCCAGCGCCTGCGCCTCCTGCGCCGCCTCGACCATCACGCGAACCAGCGGCTCGGTCCCAGAGGCACGCACGAGCACGCGGCCGGAGTCGCCGAGCAGGCCGGTCTCACGCGCCACGGCTGCGGAGATCGCCTCGTTGGTGGACCACTCCGCCTTGCGCGGCGTGCGGACGTTGACCAGGGACTGCGGGAAGCGCCTCATGACGCTGGCAAGCTCCGCGAGCGGCTTGCCCGTGCGCTTCATGACGCCCAGCAGCTGCAGCGCGGTCACCAGACCGTCGCCGGTGGTGTTGTGCTCGAGGAAGATGATGTGACCGGACTGCTCGCCGCCGATCACCGCGCCATCGGCGAGCATGCGCTGCAGGACGAAGCGGTCGCCCACCGGCGTCTGCACGACGTCGATGCCCCGCGCCTGCATCGCGCGCACGAAGCCCAGGTTGCACATCACCGTGGACACGACCTCGTTGCCCGCGAGCATGCCGCGGTCCTGCAGGTCGGCGGCGCAGATCGCAAGCACGAAGTCGCCGTCGACATCGTTGCCCTCTGCGTCAACGAACAGCACGCGGTCGGCGTCCCCGTCGTGGGCGATGCCGACGTCGGCGCCGGTGGCGAGCACGAGCTCGCGCACCTTGTCGAGGTGGGTCGAGCCGCAGCCCACGTTGATGTCCATGCCGTCGTGGTCGAGGTTAATCGCGTGCACCTCGGCGCCCAGGCGCTCGAGCGCCTCGGGGGTGGTGCGGCACGACGCCCCGTGCGCGCAGTCCAGCGCGATCCTGATGCCGGACAGGTCGCAGTCGATCGTCGAGATCGCGTGGCTGACGTACTCCTCGCGCGCGGTCTTGACCTTGCGGATGTCACCGACCCCCTCGCCCACGCCGAGCCGCAGGTCGCGCCAGCCACCGTCGACGAAGTCGGCGAGCGCGTCCTCGGCCTCATCGGACGCCTTCATGCCGTCGGGGCCGAAGAACTTGATGCCGTTGTACTCGGGCGGGTTGTGGCTCGCCGAGATCACGACGCCCGCGTCGGCGTGATGGCGCACCGTCAGCAGGGCGACCGCCGGCGTCGGGATGATGCCGCAGCACTCCGGCGTGCCCCCCGCCGCCATGATGCCGGCAGTCAGGGCGCTCTCCAGCATCGTCCCCGACCTGCGCGTGTCGCGGCCGACGACGATGTGCGGGCCGAGCACGCCGACTGCCCCCATGCCCAGGTGATACGCGAGCTCGCACGAGAGGTCGTCGTTCGCGACACCCCTCACGCCGTCAGTACCGAAAAGTCTGTTTGGCATTCGTGCCTCTCCTTACCGATGCCCTCGGGCACAGGCGCGGGAGTCGCCTCCCCTCCGCCCGGACCGCCCGCCGCGGCGAGGCGCGAGACGCGGCGAGCGTACCGCGCCTGCCGACGACAGATACACAAAAAGGCGGGCACACCGAGGCATTCGCACACGGTGTGCCCGCCTCCAAAGGCGAGATTAGCGCTTGGAGAACTGCGGGCGCTTGCGAGCCTTCTTCAGGCCGTACTTCTTGCGCTCGACCACGCGGGAGTCGCGCGTGAGGTACCCGGCCTTCTTGAGTTCGGCGCGGTAGTCGCCTGCCTCCAGCAGGGCGCGGGCGATGCCCAGGCGCAGGGCGCCCGCCTGGCCGGAGATTCCGCCGCCGTCGCACAGGGCGATGACGTCGAAGTGGCCAAGGGTGTCGGTGATCTTCAGCGGCATGCAGGCCATGTCGACGAGCTGCTTGCGGCCGAAGTACTCCTCGGCGTCACGCTTGTTGACGGTGACCTTGCCTGTGCCAGGAACGAGATGGACGCGGGCGACGGCGTTCTTGCGGCGGCCAGTGCCCCAGTAGATGACTTCGTTGTTTGCCATGGGACCTAGGCCTCCAGCTCAATCTTGCGGGGATTCTTGTCCTGGTACGTGTGCTCGGGGCCGGCGAACACCTTGAGCTTGAGAAGCTGCTCGTGGCCCAGCGTCGACTTGGGGAGCATGCCCTTCACGGCGCGCTCGATGATGCGCTCGGGGTGCTTGGCCATGGCCTGCTTCCAGGTCTCGGTCTTCAGACCGCCCGGGTAGCCGGTGTAGTGGTGCCAGGCCTTGTCGTTCTCCTTGTTGCCGGTGACGCGAACCTTCTCGGCGTTGATCACGACGACGTAGTCGCCGCAGTCGACGTGAGGAGTGAACTGGGGCTTGTTCTTGCCACGCAGGATGGAAGCGACCTGTGCGGCCAGACGACCCAGGACCATGCCGTCGGCGTCGACGAGAACCCAGTCACGCTGGACTTCGCCCTTCTTGGCGTAGTACGTGGTCTTCACGTAAAACTCCTCCAACTCATTTCTCGCAGTATGTCACTAATACAGAGGTTTCACGGGGCTCTGTGGAAGTGAACTTTTTGAGTTTAAAAGGGCTTGAACGCCGAGTCAACGCGCATTTCGAACGGATACGGCCGCTTCACAGTCTGCGCAGACGGCCCCTGCGCCGGGTGCCATCGTGCGCCGCGGTGGCGACGCTCGCCCCATGCGGGATGGGCGTCGCCGAAAGGGCAGCATGCCCGCCGGTCGGCAGCGCTCGGGGCGGGCCGACGGCGGGCATGTGGAAGCACGGCCCCGCCCGCCGGCTCGGCGCGCGGCGGACAGGGCAACTGCGCGGGACGGGTCCTACGCGTCCTCCTTGATCGAGGGGAAGAACGTCGCCTGCTCGGCGACCTCGGCGAGCGAGCGCCCGTCGAACGCGGGGGCGGCCATGAACTCGGAGACGGTCGCGACGGGCTCGGAGACGTCGACGTAGTGGCCCTTGTCGTTGAGCTGGGCGGTGTCCTGGACGCGCCAGTAGTGGTCGTTCACGTCGGTGAGGTAGTAGGAGGCACCAACGAGGTCCATGTAGATGGAGTGGTTCGTGCGCAGGTAGTTCGCCAGTGCCTCACCCTGCAGGTCAATCGGATCGGAAGCCTTCTTACCCATCTCGAGCTCCTTCCCATTGAAGGGAGTGGCGTGCAGGCACCGTCGCCGCCGCCACTCGCGGCCCAACGCTACTCGTACACACTATGAACGATTCGTGTACGATTGTGAACGGAATTCTCCGAACGGGCTTACCCCTTTTCGCGCGGGGTCTGACCGGGCGCTTACGCGCGGGGCAACCCGCTCGCAGCGGGGACGTCCCCGTCGGACGGGCACGGCAGACCCGAAGCGTCGGCCGCCGCGCGCTACCTCACGTCGGGCGGAAAGTACGCCAGCGCGTCCTCGCGCGTCAGCCAGGCGCGTGAGACGTCAACCGGCTGCGAGCGGGCGTCGGCAGGCGCGCCGCCCCTCACGCGTCCCCACAGCTCGAGCAGGCGCGTCCCGTCGACGCAGGTCACCCCCGACTCCCGCGCGTAGGAGAGCGCCGCGCGCGAGAAGCCCGCCGTGGTCACGAACGCCATCTCGTCGGCCCCCACGACCTCGTTTGCGCCGACGAGCTTCTGGATGAGCGGGCGCCCGACGCTGCGCGACGGCTCGAAGCACTTGCACTCGACAATCTGCATGCGGCCCGCCGCGCGGGCGACCACGTCGTAGCCACCGTCATTGGTCGCAGGCGTCACGCTGGTCTCGTATCCCAGCCCCTCCCAGACCCGCGCCACGAAGCGCTCGAACCGCGCGGGATCCGACACGAACTGCCGGTATATCTCCGCGACCGAGGTGAGCCGCGCGGCACGTGCGGCGCCGTCCACCAGCTCGCGATAGCGCGCGAGCTCGATGTCGCACAGCCCGACGTCGACCCCGCGGGCACGCAGGTCGCTCACCATGTCAATCATCACCAGTGGGTTCCTGCACGAGACGGCGAAGCCGTCGACCAAAAGGACGCACCTGCCCCACAGCAGGGAGTTGCCGCGATACCGCCGGTCGGCCGAGCCGTCGCGGGCCGCATGCTGCCAAACGGGGAACGCAAGCCCGAACGCGTTGGTCCCCCGCTCGGCACCGCGCTGGCGCGACAGGCGCACGCCACGCCTGAGCACCCCGCGGCCGAACCGGGCAGAGAACGACGCGCGCAGGCGGATGCGCGCAGCCAGAGCCGCCAGCGCGACGACGGCGGCGACCGCCACCAGGGCCGCGAGGGCGAGCAGCGCACTCGAGGCGGACCCCGAGGCGATGAGGGCGAAAGGGAAGGTGAGGCCGGAGCTCTCGGGGGCGACCGACGCCGTGCGAACCGCCCCCCTCCTTCTGCCTTGCTACATCCCCGGGCGCGGGCCGGGACGGCCCGAGGGTGGGCCGCGCGAGGCGCGCCCGGTACGGGAGGCAGCTCCCGCCGCAAGGCGGGTGCCTCGAACTGAAATGTGACGGAGATGGTGCCCCCAACGAGACTCGAACTCGTGTTCCCGCCTTGAAAGGGCGGTGTCCTAGACCGCTAGACGATGGGGACTCACGAACGCCTGCGAGGCCTCGGCGGGCGCACTCTGATGGCGCGCCGCGTGCCGGGACGCAGCACAAAAGCGGTTTATCATTATCGGGAACTTGGCGGCGCAGCACAAGAGGCGCACGCAAAATGTGCGTTTTTCGCCAAGCCCGCCCCCGCCGCGCCTGCGCCGCCGTCCGCCCCCGCCCGGGCCGGGGGGCCCGCGCGGCTCCCAGCTTGAGGCGACGCTCGATCGCGCGGTTGATCTCGTGCAGGGCCTTCACGCGGGCATAGCGCTTGTCGTCGGACTCTATCACGACCCAGGGGGCGTACTCGGTCGAGGTCAGGTGCAGCATATCGTTCACGCACACGCGGTACAGGTCGTTCTTGGAGCGGTTGCGCCAGTCCTCCTGCGTGATCTTCCAGCGACGGGCGGGGTCGGACTCGCGGTCCTGGAAGCGCCGCAGCTGCTCCCCCGCCGACACGTCGACCCAGAACTTGACCAGGACGGCGCCCCAGACGCGCAGATCGTCCTCGAACTCGTTAATCTCCTCGAAGGCGCGATGCCACTCCCACGGCTTGGCGAACCCCTCGATGCGCTCCACCAGCACGCGCCCGTACCAGGTGCGGTCGAACACCGAAACGTGCCCAGTGCGCGGCAGGTCGTTCCAGAAGCGCCATAGGAACGGGTGCGCCAGCTCGTCAGCGCTCGGAGACGCGATCGGGTACACCTGGTAGTTGCGCGCGTCGAGGGCCGAGGCGACGCGCTTGATGTTGCCTCCCTTGCCGGCGGCGTCCCATCCCTCGTAGGCGATGACCATCGGAATCCTGTGTCGATACAGCTGCAGCGAGAGCTCGCGCAGGCGGCGCTGCTCCTCGTCGAGCCGCTCGTGGTACTCCTCCTTGCTCAAGCACAGGTCGTGGCGAACGTCGTCGAGGTCCGGGACGTCGACGAGCCTGAATCGCGAGGTGAGCCCCTTGACCGAGCCGACCACACGGCGCGCCTGCTTCTCGGTGTAGTGGACCTCGCCGGTATCGTCGGCGAGCCGCGTGCCGTCCCGCGCCGCCCGGGCGACCGCCTGGCGAGCCCCGCCCGCCGCCTCGACGGCGGCAGCCTGTGCCTCCTGGCGCGCCTGCTAGGTCGCCATCGCCGCAGTGAGGGGCCGTCCCCCGTTCGCCGCGGTTGGGTCGGCATCGGAGGCGCCGTCCTCGAACTCCCGGGGGGCGCGCTCCTCCGCCACCTGGGCGGCCTCGAGCTCGGCGAACGCCCGCTGCGCGGGGGTGACGGTCACGACCGGCTCGTCGCCCGCGGGTATCGGCTGGGACGTGTCGAACCCGCGCGCCTCGAGGGCGCGGGTCATCTCGTCGGCGATGGTCTGCATGACCTGGATCGTGGCGTTGCGCTTGTACTGCGAGGGGACGACGTGCCAGACGCCGGTCGTCATGAACTTGGGGTCGCTCAGCCACCGGTCGAAAACCCGGTAGTAGTCCTCGTAGTGGCGCAGCTGGCTCATGTCGCGGTCGTCGACCTTCCATGAGGAGTTCTGGTCGAGCAGCAGGTCGATCGTGCGGCGCGTCTGCTCCTGCTTGGTGATGTGCAGGAACAGCTTCACGATCAGGTAGCCGTCGGCCTCCAGCTGGGTCTCGAACGCGCGGGCGCTGCCGACATGCTCCTTGATGCGGCGCATCGCGCGCTCGGTCAGCGCCTCGCGCGTGGCGCGGTCTGCGGTGATGTTGCCCTCGCGCACCTCGTCTACGTAGGACCGCGACAGGGCGTCGTAGTACGAGCGGTTGAAGATCGTCATCGTGCCGTGCGCGCCCAGCCGGCTCCAGAACCGCGCCATGAACGGCAGGCGCGCCTCGTAGCCGACGGGGTCGGCGATGTTGTGGACGCTGTACAGGCGCGGGTCGAGGTTGACGACCAGGTTCGAGATACAGGCACCCTTGCCCGCGGCGTGCCATCCCTCGAAGATGATCACCGTACCGAGCTTGGCAGCCTTGGCCTGCTGCTGCAGGACCATGAGGCGCTCGCCGAGCTGGTCGCGGCGCTCGTGGTACAGCCCCTTGTCCATCTGCGGCTCGAACACGACCTCGTCAAGCATGCGTCCCTCCATTCCCCGTCCGACGCCCGGCAGGCGACGACGGGCGATGACCCCGTTGACGGCCCTAGTCCTCGCTCCGCCCCTCAGTCGGGACGTCGTCGGGACGGGAGGTCCGCTCCTTGCGGCGCTCGATCGACTCGCGCAGAGCGTCGATGTCCTTCTGCGTCTTGCGCGACCTGTTCAGCATCATGATGACGAAGACCATCAGGACGACCCAGATCAGCGCGTAGGCGCCGATGACGTAGGGTGCGCCCGACAGGACCGTCGAATAGACTTCCTCGAGAACCGGATCCATGGTGACATCCTCTCTTCTTGGTGCGGGTACGAGGTGCGCGGGCGACAGGCCCTAGTCGAGGAGCTCCTCGTAGGAGCGTTTGAGGCTCTCGACCTCCATGGCCTGCTCCTCCAAGGTCAGGCGCAGGCGGAAGAAGCCGAATCCCACCAGCGCCATCCCGAAGATGCCCGCCAGGAACGGGACCAGCATGTCCGGGGGGAGGCCCGAGTCGGTGCGGATGACCACCGGGTGGATCGAGGAGGGGACCAGACGCGTGATGAAGAACGATATCGGGGCGTCAATCGCGGCGACGATTGCGAAGACGGCGGCGAAGCGCGCCTGGGTCTCGGGATCCTCGACGGCGGCGCGCAGGATGAAGTACGCAATCACGAGCAGCATCAGGATGAAGTAGGTGGTCAGGCGCGGCTCCCACACCCACCAGACGCCCCAGTCATGGCGCGTCCACAGGTCGCCCGAGATCATCGTCGCGACGATGAAGACCAGCCCCACGAGCATGCACAGCCTCGAGCGCAGGTCATACGACTCGCGGCGCCGCGCGAGGAACATGACCGCGTAGACCGCGGCCGCGATGATGAAGCAGAACGACACGATGGCCACCGGCACGTGGAAGTAGAAGATCTTCTGCGAGAAGAGCAGCCTCGTGCTCACGACCGTGCCGTTGATGATGGCGGCCTGACCGTCAGAGAGGTTCGCACCGCTGACCATCGGGGCGCGCAGGAACGCCCACAGGAAGTCGAGCGTCGTCAGTGCGCACCCCAGGACGACGGCGACGATCGCGACGGTCGTCCAGCGCCCGCTGGACCAGCGGCGACCGCCCCCCGCCTCCCGCTCGTTTGCGCTTTCGTTCGCCACGATTCAGTCTCCTTTCGTCTCGTTCGCTCGCCGCCCCGGCACATGGCCCGTGCGCTCACCGTCGCCCGGCGTCGCGCGCGGCGCCGCTACGACCCAACGACGAACTCGTACAGCCCCCAGGCGGCCGCGAGCATGATGACATCGTAACCCCCCGCCAGCGCGAGCGATCGCAGGTAGGTCCCCATCTGACCGACAACGTCGAGCAGGGCGATCGAGGTCGAGCTCACGCAGGCGTACAGCAGCGGGAAAATCACCGGGATGAGCAGAATCGCGAGCAGCACGTCCTTGCCGCGCGTATCCATCGTGATCGTCGCCATGAACGTGCCGATGCCCGCCATGCCGACGGTGCCGAGCAGAAGGGGCGGGACGATGAGCCACGCGCTGGGCCCCACCTGCGCCCCGGCAAGGAAGAACAGGAAGAAGAGCGGTACGGCGATGACCTCGACGACAAGCATGAACAGGAAGTTGCTCGTCGCCTTTGCGAAGAACATCGCAGAGCGGCTCACCGGGGCGAGCAGGACCCCTTCCATGCAGCCATCGGCCCTCTCGTGCGAGAAGGACCGGTTCAGACCGAGCAGCGAAGTGAACACCACCATCGCCCACAGCAGGCCGGAGGCGACGTTGAGGACGTCAAGGGCGTCCCCGGTCTGAGACAGCGTCGCACCGTATACGGTCAGGACGAGCACCGCGTAGACGCCCATCGAGACGACCATCTCCCGGGTGCGCGCCTCGATGCGCAGGTCCTTCGCCAGAAGGGCGCGGTACTGCGCCCACGCCGACGCCCGGCGCGGCGACGCGGCGGGGCTCCCAGCTCCGGCGTCACGCGCGCCCGAGGCCGTGTCGGCGAGCGTGCCCTCCGGCTTCGAGTCCCCCTTCCCCATCGCGATCACCCCGCCTCCACGTCGGACGTCAGCGACCCGACCACCGACAGGTAGGTGTCCCGGAAGTCGTCGGCGTCAAGCTCGTCGCGCGCGCCCTGCAGCACGACCCTGCCGCGCGCGAGGATCAGCGCGTGCGTGCACAGCGCGTAGCCGCGTTCGAGGTCGTGCGAGACCATCACGAACGTCCGCCCGGGGCGAATGCGCTCGATGAGGTCATCGAGCAGGCGCATGCCGTGCGGGTCAAGGCCCGCGTAGGGCTCGTCGAGCAGAATCAGCTCGGGATCGTTGACCAGGGCCCGTGCGATCGAGAGGCGCTGCGACATCCCGCGCGAGAACGTGCCGGCCTGGTCGTTGGCGCGGTGCCCGAGCTCGACCAGTTCGAGCAGCTCCGTCACGCGCCGGTCGGGGTCGGCGACGCCATACAGGCGGGCGAACAGCAGCAGGTTCTCGCGGGCGGACAGGTCGGCGTACGCCATGGACCGGTGAGAGATCATGCCGATTCGCCCGCGCAGCGCGTTGGGATCGTCGTGCAGGGCGTCCGCGCCGAGAAGCTCGAGCGTGCCGGACGTGGGACGGGCGAGCGTCGAGAGGATGCGCAGCAGCGTCGTCTTGCCGGCGCCGTTGGGCCCGAACACCGTGAGGAACGCGCCGGCAGGGACCGTGACGTCGACCCCGTCGAGGGCGCGCCTCGAGCCGAACGCCTTGGTGATGTCGCGTGCCCGGATGGCAGGGCCCGCGCCGGCGGGCCCGGTGACCTTCGGGGGCGTGTCGTTCGCAGTGGGCAAGGTCAGCGCCGCCCTAGTGCGACTTGCGCGGGCGCGACGACTTCTTGGGCCGTGCCGCGGAGCCGGCACCAGAGGCGCCCGCCTTGGACTTGGGGAGGGGCTGGAACGCGCGCTTGCCGGCGCCGCCCGCGACGACCGGGGCGACCCCGCCCTTCGCTCCCGCGGCAACGGCGCCCTGCTCGGACCCGCGACGCATCGCCGTGGCCATCACGATGCCCACGACCATGACGGCGAAGCCCACCCACACGAACGAGATCAGCGGGTTCTCGCGCACGCTCAGGTACAGCGCCACGATCTGGCCGGTGGAGCTGTTCTGCTGGGCTGAGAGGGCGGCGAACAGGTCGCCCGCGGGCGTCGAATGCACCTTCGCGGTGGAGCGCACCGAGCCCATCGAACTGCCGGAGTTGGCGATGCTGATCGTCGGGTCGAGTGTCGTCACATAGCTGCCATCCGAGGAGACCGACAGGTTCGCCGAGATGTTGGAGAAGCCGAGGTCATCGGTCGAGGTGGAGAGCCCGCCGTACTCGATGCTGTAGTCGCCGATCTCGAGCGTCCCCGACGAGGCGGTCGTCACGTCGTAGGTGTACTCGGTGACGTACATGCTCGAGCCGATCAGGCCCACCAGGACGATGCCCAGGCCGAGGTGCGTCAGATACCCACCGAACGCCGCCGGCGACTTGGTGACCAGATGCCCCAGGGCGGTGCCGAAGCCCTCGCCCTTGCTCTCCATCCTGCCGCGCACGCCGCGCACGAGCAGGTACAGCGAGTTGCAGGCGAGCAGCGAGGCGACGAACAGACCGACGACCGCTAGCCCGTTGTAGTACCACGACGGCCCCATCGACGCCAGGTCGTCGGCGGCGGTGCCACCGGACGCCATCACCTCGTTGTAGGCGGGGAGCAGGTTGACGAAGAACTCGACCAGCAGGGCGACGAAGATGACGACAGCCACCACCAGCGGCGCCCGCAGGTTCCTCCAGAACTCCGCGCCGTCGGTGCGCTTCCACGACAGGAACGGGCAGACGGCGGCGAGCAGGCACACCAGGATGCCGAGCGGGCGCGAGATGGTCTCATACGCCCCGGTACCGATCGACGTGCCGCCGGCGGGCATCCAGCTGGGGAGGGCGCTGCAGACGGTGAGGTAGGCCAGCAGAATGCCGGCGAACACCATGATCAGGCAGGTCAGGTAGTACGAGCCGTTCTTTGAGGCGACCGACTCTATGTCGTCGAGGTTGGCGAAGTCCTTGCGGCGCACGAACCACAGGATGGCGAAGGCCGCGAAGGCGGCAATCATGATGATGAGGAAGATCGCCGTCGAGACGTTGTCGTTCGAGAACGCGTGGACCGACTGCACCAGCCCCGAACGCGTGATGAACGTGCCCAGCACGACGAACACGAACGTCAGCGTCGCGGAGAGCAGCGCCCAGCCGTGCATCATCGAGCGGCGGCGGTAGACGTTGAAGCTGTGCAGCATCGCCACGGACGTGAGCCACGACAGCAGGCTCGCGTTCTCGACCGGGTCCCAGCCCCAGTAGCCGCCCCAGCCCAGAACGACGTATGCCCACACGGCGCCCAGGCCGATGCCAATCGTCAGGAAGATGAACGCGAACAGGGCGATGCGCTGGCACAGGTCGACCCAACGCCTGGAAGGGTCGTTGACGATCAGAGCCGCCAGGCCGTACGCGAACGGGACGGTCATGCCGGCGTAGCCGATGAACAGCATCGGCGGATGGAGGACCATCGCCCAGTGCTCGAGCAGGATGTTCATCCCCCACAGCATCGCCGTCCCGGTGAGCTTACCGTCGGAGATGTAGCTGGAGTCGGTCGCCAGGAAGGGGTTGTTGGACGACGAGAACAGCATCGTGGCCGTGAACAGGACCAGGACGACCTGGATGACCATCAGGGCAACGGTCGTGAGCGAGTCGCGCTCGCTGCGGCGCTTCCAGGCGATGAACGCCGCGAACGCCGAGATCAGGAAGCCCCACAGCAAAAGCGAGCCCGCGCGCCCCGCCCATAGGCCGGAGAGCTTGTACAGCCAGAACAGCGAGCCGGTGTCGACGGGGTAGTTCTGCGCCACGTACTCAATCGCGATGTTGTGCGTGAAGAACCCGACGACGATCGTCAGGCAGGCGAGCAGCGCCGTGGCGCAGGAGCCGTACACCAGCCGGAATCCCCAGGTGCGCGAGTCGGCGCTCTTCGCGAAGTGACCGACGGCGAGGAACACCGCGGAGGCGGCGGCGATGATGAAGCACAGCCACAGCATCGCCGCGCCGAACGTGACCATTCCGTAGGAAACCATGTCTTCCTCTCCTCGTGCTGCTCTCGAGCCGTCTAGTCCTGAGCGGAGCTGATGCTGCTGTCCAGGGCGACGTCGGTCGCCACGAACTGCGACGCGTCGTCCGAGAGGGTGCCGGTCACGACGACTGCGGACCCGTCAGCGATGCCGTCGGGCAGCGCGCCGTCGTAGACGACGTCGACGCTGCTGCCCTGCGAGTTGAGGACGAACCGCACGTCGGCGGTCGCGTCGGCCAACGTGCCCTCGGTGACGTACCCCGCCACCTTGATCTGCGTCCCCTTGTAGGTGGAAGCGTTCTGCAGCATCAGGCCGACCGTGAGCGAACCCTCGGCGCTCTCGTACTTGGAGGGGCACTTGGTGACCATCTCCGAGGCGTCGAGCTCGCCGCCGCTGACCGTGCCGGTGCAGATGGCGGTGACGCCGTTGCCGAACGTCGCGGGCAGGGCGCCGTCGTACTTGACCGTCAGGGTCGTGTCGGGGTCACCCTCGTCGCAGATCGTGAACGTCGTCTCGGAGCCCTGCGTGGTGTAGGAGTCGTCGGCGATGGCGCCGGAGACCTGGACCTTGCGCCCGTCATACGAGCCCGACGCCGCGTCGGTCACGCTGATCGCCTTGGCGTTGCTGCCCGAGCCCAGAAAGACGAACAGCAGAATCGCGACGACGACGATGACGAGCCCGACGATCGTGAGCCGCCTCTTGGCAGATGAGTTCATCGAAGACTCTCCCTCTACGCTCGATGGCACCGGAGCGGGCGCGCCCACCGCGCACGACTCCGGACCCTTGCTGCGGTGCGCCGAAACGGGCGCCCGGGCACACAGACACGCATTCTGTCATAGCGCCGCGACGCGGATATGAGTACTGGCAGAAATGTTTGTTCTCTATTTGGGCAGGTAGGATGCCATATATTGTCGCGGTGCGCACCGGCGGAGGGCAGAAAAAGCACAACATCGCCCGCGAGGACCGCCCGGGCGGAGCGGCTCATCGCTCGGCGAGCGAGGGAATCGCCCGGCGCAGCGACCGCGCAATGAAGAACGCCGCCACCGCCTTGAGCGCCTCGGCAGGGATGTAGGGAATCGTCGTGAACAGCAGCACGCCGACGATGCCCGTCGAGGGGGCGCCCGGCGCGCCGATCGCGACAAAGTAGACGGTCTCGACCAGATAGATGGTCACGGCGACGACGAGCAGCGCGGCGACGTCGGCGACGACCCCGCGCGACCTCGCCTGCGCCCGGCGCGCAGGAGGGCAGATCGCGCGACGCACGAGGGAGCCGAGAGGGGCGGCGAGCACGTAGGAGAACAGGTAGCCCCCGAACGGCCCCACCAGCCGCGCGAGCCCCGGGGCGCCCGACCAGGAGAACACCGGGACGCCGACGGCCCCCAGCAGGATGTAGCACGCCAACGTCACGAGCGCGGGCACCGGCTTGAACACCAGCGCCACCAGCATGACGACGAGCACCTGAAGCGTGAACTTGAGGAAGCCCAGGGGAATCGTAATCTGCGCGCCTATCGCGATGAGCGCGATCGCGGCGGCGCACTCCACGATCGTGCGGATGCGTCCCGGCGATTCCGCGCCCGCCTCCCGGGCGGTACTTTCCTGCTGCGTGTCGGCCATGTGTCGCCACTCCCCTCGCAAGCGTGTCGGGATGTCGCGCGGAGCCGGCGGCGGGCAGGGCGACCCCCGCCCGGGCGACGGGTCGCCGCACGCGTCCCGCCATTGTATCGTCGCGTCCCGCAATCGCCGTCTGCGGTCGGAGCGGGGGCGCAATGACCAGAGCTTGCACAAAGAGGGCCGCGGCGCGCGGGACGGCACCCG
>CAIFEU010000008.1:0-2036 GCA_903789505.1 uncultured Coriobacteriales bacterium | reverse complement strand
CCCCCACCGCGGGGCCGGGGGGGGCGGGGGGGGCCAACCCCCCCCCCCGCCACACAGGGGGCGCGGGGGGGGGGGCCGCCCCCGGGCCCGCCGGGGGCGGGGCCCCGAAGGCGACGACTGCGCCCAACCCCTCCCGCGCGGGTGCGCGGGAGGGCACGCCGTGCTACATGAGCTCGCAGACGTTCTTGGCGAACGCCACCGGGTCGTCCAGCGGGACGCCCTCGACCAGCAGCGCCTGGTCGTACAGCAGGTCGGCGTACAGCGCGAGCTTGTCCTTGTCGCCAGCCTTCTGGGCGGCGACAAGCTTCTCGAACACCGGGTGCGTCACGTTGAGCTCGAGCACGCGCTGGGCGCGCGGGGCGTGCTCGCCCTGAGCGTTGGACGCCATCACGCGCTCCATCTCCAGGGAGACCGGCCCCTGCGCCGAGACGCGGGCAGGCGCGTCGCCCAGGCCGGCGGCGGCGGTGACGCCGGTCACCTTGTCGCTCAGCGCCTCCTTGACGGCGTCGAACAGCTCCTTGTTCTCCTCGCCCGCCTTGCTGGCGGCCTCCTTCTGCTCGTCGGTCGCGAAGTCGAGACCCGCGGTCAGGACGTTGGCGAGCTCGACGTCGCGCTCCTCGGTGCCCGCGTTCTCGGAGTCGCCGCCGCGCGCCGCGACATGGTAGGTGCGCATCGCCTGGAACATGAACTCGTCCACGTCGGTGGTGCACAGCAGCACGTCGAAGCCATGGTCGAGGGCGCTCTTGACCACCGGCATCTTGCCGAGCCGGTCGCGAGAGTCGCCCGCGGCGTAGTAGACCTTGTCCTGCCCCTGCGGCATCGCGTCGACGTACTCGGACAGCGTCACCTGGCGCCCCTTCTGCGCGCTCCAGAACAGCAGCAAGTCGGCCAGCTCCGAGGCCTTCTGGCCGTAACTCGCGTAGATGCCGAACTTCAGCGAGCGCCCGAAGTTGTCGAAGAACTTCTCGTACGCCTCGCGGTCCTGGCCGAGCGTCTTCTTGAGGTCGGAGGTGATGGTGCGGTCGATGTGGCGCGCGATGGCGCGCAGCTGCGAGTTCTTCTGCATCGTCTCGCGCGAGATGTTCAGCGAGATGTCCGGGGAGTCGACGATGCCGCGCACGAACCCGTAGTAGTCGGGCAGAAGGTCGGCGCACTTCTCCTCGATCATGACGTTGGAGGAGTACAGCGCGAGACCCTTCTTGAAGTCCGAGGAATACATGTCGAACGGGACGACGCTCGGGATGAACAGCAGCGCGTCATAGGTCAGCGCGCCCTCGGCGTGGAACGAGATCGTGCGGGCGGGGTCGGCGTAGTCGTGGAACGTCGACTTGTAGAACTCGTCGTAGTCCTTCTGCTCCACGTCGCCGGAACGCTTCTGCCAGATCGGCTTCATCGAGTTGACGGTCTCGAGCTCCTGGTAGGTCTCCCACTGCGGCTTGTAGTCGTCGCCGGCATCCTCGGGCTTGGGGAGCTGGCGGCGCTTGGTGACCATCATCTGTATCGGGTAGCGCACGTAGTTGGAGTACTTGCGGATGAGCTCCTTGAGCCCCCACTCCGACAGGTACCGGTCGGTGTCGTCTTCGTCGGTCGAGGGGCGCAGCGTGACGATAACGTCGGTGCCGTGGTCACCGGCGCCGTCGCGCTCACCGGCGGCGGCGGGCTCGACCGTATAGCCGCTCACCCCGTCGGACTCCCACGCGAAGGCCTGGTCGGAGCCGTACGCCCGGCTCACGACGCGCACCTTGGACCCCACCATGAACGCCGAGTAGAAGCCGACGCCGAACTGCCCGATGATGTCGACCGCGTCGCCCTGCTTGTCGGGGTTCTCCTGCTTGAACGCCTCGCTGCCGGAGTGGGCGATCGTGCCGAGGTTCTTGTCGAGCTCGTCCTTGTCCATGCCGATGCCGTTGTCGCTGACGATGACCGTGCGGGCGTCCTTGTCGAACGAGACCCGGATGGCAAGCGAGGAGCGGTCGCCGCAGACGCCGTCATCGGTCAGGCTCTTGAACCACCGCTTGTCGATGGCGTCGGCTGCG
>CAIFEU010000007.1:26976-36537 GCA_903789505.1 uncultured Coriobacteriales bacterium | reverse complement strand
GATGCGCGTCGTCCTCCGCGCGAGCTCCTTGAGGCGGGCACGGACGTCGATGATCTGCGCGGCCTCGGGAATCTGCTTGAGCGCGGCGGCGTTGCGATGCAGGGAGATGTCGAGGTCCTGGAGTTCGAGCAGGTCGTGAGCGGATGACATCGTCTTGACTCTCTTCCCTATTGTGCGTCACTGAACGGTCATTGTGCGGTCTCGTGGGAGCAGCCCCCCGACGCGCCCCCATCAGCCGAAGCTTGTCCAACGCGTCGGTTCGGCGATGACGTGAACCCGGCCCTCCGGGACGCCTGCCGCAAGACATCCCCGCCTCAGGCAGCTGACGTGCGGGAGCTCCGAAACGTCGTGTCCCAAGATTATAGCCGCACAGCCCCCCGAAACGAGATCGAGAGCGCGATGGTACCCACATTCGCCGCAGACGACGACGTCGGCGCGCGCTGCCCTCACGTCCTCCATCCCCTGGGAGCCGAGGCTGCCCGAATAGAAGGCTATGCGTCGGGCCGGCAGCGACGGGTCCCCGTACACCTGGGCGACGCGCCCCAGGCGTCGCAGGCATCTCCGCGCGAGGCCGTCGACGGTCATCTCGCCTGCGGCAAGCTCGACGAGCGCCCCGAGCGAGCCGGCGCCCTCCGCCCTTCCGCGTTCGATCCCCGCACGAGCGCGGTCCGAAAGCCCCAGCTCCTCGGGCAGGCGCAGCGCCGCCTCGGCGGCACGGTCGAGGTTGGTATGCATCGCGATCAGGCTGACTCCGTGCGCGACCGCCTCCCAGATGCTGGACGCGGGCGTAGGGGCGCCCGAGGAAGCGGGGGCAATGACGGCGGGCATTTCCAGGCAGACAGGATGGTGCGTGAGAAGGACGTTGTCGCCGAGCTCCGCCGCGCGTGCAATCGACGCCGGCGTGACATCGAGAGCGCACGCAACGCCCGTGAGTGGCGCAGTGGGGTCCCCTACGCTCAGGCCGACACGGTCCCAAGGCTCCGCGTTCTCTTGCGGCCAACGGCGGAGAAGCGTTCGTTCGAGGTCTCCGACGAGCATGGTTCCGCCGTAGGTAGACGGGGTGCGTTCCTGCGCGGTCATAGGGCCACCGACCTCCACCCTCCGCTCGATGTGGGCACGTCCACGGCTCGATATCCGGCACGGCGCGCGTATTCGTACAGGTCGGCAACGCGATCCGCTATGCGCTGGCACGCATGGGCGTCGGATGCGACCGTAATCGGGACGTGATGGCGGTGAAACGCACGCAGCAGGTCCGGTGCCGGGTAGAACGAGCCGAGCGGCTTGATGGCACCGGCGGAGGATACCTCGACGCGGACGCCCGCCTCGGCTGCGGCGCAGGCGGCGCGCTCGTAGAGGTCGTCCAGGAGCGCCGCGTCGTCAGGGACGAGGCCCCTCCAGGACACAAGGTCGGGATGGGCCATCGAGGAGAACCCGACCGGACACGCGCACGCCTCGCACCAGACCTCGAAGTAGCGTGTCCAGACGTCGCGGAGCCGGTGATCGTCCCAGTACGAAAGGTCGTCGGGGTCGTCGATCCAGCGACCGTCGAGCGCATGGACGCTGCCGAGCAGGAACGTCGCGTCTCCGCGATATCGCTCGATCATGTCCTCGCATCCGGGGTAATAGTCGCACTCCCACCCCGAGACAAGATCGAGCTGCGGGTGCAGCTCCCGCTCTCGGCGAACGTCGGCGAGATACCCGGATGCGTCATGGGCGGGCACGCTGCATGCGCAGTCGGGGTCCATCGTGGAAGGGAGCACGAAGTGGTCCGTGCACGCCAGCGTCGTGACGCCCAGGCTCACGGCCCGCTCCACGTTCTCGGCGACCGTCGAGCGGCCATCGGAGTGGGTGGAGTGGGTGTGGCAGTCTACCAGCTCGGTCATGGGAACCTCCGGGAGGGGACGGGCGCGCGGCGTCGAACGGTGGCACGCCCGAAGGGTACGGGTCAGAGCGAGGCGCAGGTCTCCCTGATCGCCCGCACCAGGCCTTGCGCCTGCTCGGTCGTCACGCGATGGTCGAACGAGACGCGCAGCTCGGTGAAGGCGAGGTCGCGCGCGATCCCGATCGCCATGAGGACGTGGCTGGGCTCCGACGACGTCGAGGAGCACGAGGAGCCGCCCGACACTTCGTAGCCGCGCTCGTCGAGCGCGACGATCATGCTCTGTGAGGCGTGGCCGGGCACCAGGAAGCACAGCGGGCCGGGGACCGGCCTTCCGGCGAGGGCCCCCCCGAGCGCGAGGCGGGCGACGGGGTGGGCGCCCTTGGTGATGCCGTCGACGATGACGTGCGCCGCCTGCGCGATGCGGGCCGAGCGCTCCGCGAGGTTGTCGACCGCGTCGCGCGCCACGGCTTCGAGAGCCATCGCGCCGCGCACGTCGACAGTGCCCGAGCGCAGGCCGGCCTCCTGCCCTCCCCCGAACACGATCGGGAGTATCGGCGTGTGGGCGCGCACGTACAAGGCGCCGATCCCGACCGGCCCTCCAATCTTGTGGGCGGTCACGCTCGCCGCGTCGACACCGAGCGAGCCGACGTCGCACGGGCACTTCCCGAAGCCCTGCACCGCGTCGGTGTGAACCAGGGCGCCGTGGGCGTGAGCGAGCTCGCACACCTGCCGCACAGGTTGGACGGTCCCGAGCTCGTTGTTGACGAGCATGACGCTGACCAGGGAGACGTCGTCGGACAGCGCGGACTCGAGACGGTCGAGGTCGATGGCGCCCTCGCGGGTGACGGGAATCGTCTCGAGCGATATTCCCACATTGCTCAATGTCGACTTGAGGTTGAGAATTGAGTCATGCTCGATTGCGCTTACGAGCACGCGGGCCCTGCGGCCATGGGACCGCTCGAGGACCGCGCGTGCTATTCCGCGCATCGCAAGGTTGTTGGACTCCGTCCCTCCGCTCGTGAAGGTGATCTCGGAGGGCCTTCCGGCACCCAGGCTGTTCGCAAGCGATCGCCTGGAACGCTCGAGGGCCTGGAACGCCTGCCGACCGTATCCGTGCAGCGAGTTGGGGTTCGCGCCCGCCCAAGGCATGGCGTCGTACCGTGCGAGTGCGTCGATTCCCGCCTGCGTGGGCAGGCTCGACGCGGCGGCGTCAAAGTACGCCACCGAAGGTTCGATAGCGGACATGGCTTCGGTCATGCGCCCTCACCCGCGCGGCGGATCGACTCCATGGCGTGCTCGGGGTCATCCGCCCCGAACACGGCGCTGCCGGCGACGAGCACCCGGGCGCCATGGGATACGACGTCGGGGGCGGTCGTCGTGTTGATGCCACCATCAACCTCTATGAGAGGGTGAGACTGCATGTCATCGCACAGCGCGCACAGCTCGTCGAGCCTGCGCAGCGTTGTCGGGATGAACGACTGTCCCCCGAAGCCGGGGTTGACGCTCATCACCAGGATGAGGTCGGCGATTTGGACAACCTCGCGCAGCAGGCAGATCGGCGTCGCGGGATTCACCGCAACGCCCGCCAGCGCGCCGCGCTCGCGAATGTGGGACAGTACGCGGTTGGCGTGCGTGAGCGCCTCGAGATGCACGGTCACGAGGTCGGCGCCCCGGTCGAGGTACCAGTCGACCGTCTGCTCAGGGTTGTCGACCATCAGGTGAACGTCAAGCCTTACGTTAAACGAGCGCTTGAGGGACTCGACGAACGCGGGACCAATCGTGAGGTTCGGAGTGAAGTGCCCGTCCATGACGTCGACGTGGATGAAGTCCGCCGTCGGTGCGACCTTTGCGACGTCCTCTCCCAGGTTGAGGAAGTCCGCGGAGAGTATCGAAGGTGCCATCAGGACGCGCGCGTCCGAGTTTGCTGGCTGACTGGAATGGTCGCTCAACATGCCCACCCTCTCTTGAATGCATCTTGGGCCTCGACGCCACGACCGGGCATCGTTTACGAGGTGTCGCTCCCTGCATGCGCCGGCGCTTGGCACGCAGCGCAGGAGAATCGCTTCCTACCTGCGGGACGCAACGTTGCTGCTCGTCTCATCCCCGACGTCAGCCTTCGAGGTCCGGGCAACGTCACGCGCCGCGGGGCAGGTCGAGATGCCGTAGAACTCGTCGCGAGGCTCTCGGGCGTACAGGGCCGCGATCACGTCGTCCAGGGGGGCGTCCTCGTACAGGAGGCTGTAGATCGCCTGCGTGAGCGGCGCTTCCACCCCGAGCCGGCGGGAGAGCTCCATGAGGCTCGCGCACGCGTAGTAGCCCTCGACGACCATGTGCGTGCGCTGGGAGTACTGCTGGAGCGTCTCACCGCGCGAGAAGCTCAGCCCGAACGAGTAGTTGCGCGACCGCGGGGAGGTGCAGGTCGCCACCAGGTCTCCCATCCCTGCAAGTCCCATGCAGGTCAGGGGATTGCCGCCCAGGGCACCTACCAGCCGGCTCATCTCTGCGAGCCCCCTGGTCATGATCATCGCTGCGGTGTTGTCGCTGTCGACGACGCCTTTGGTGATGCCGCATGCTATGGCGACGACGTTCTTCGCCGCTCCGCAGACCTCGACGCCGATGACGTCGTCTGAGACGTAGGTTCGGAAGCGCTCCGAGTGGAACAGCCTCTGGAACATGAGGCCGACGCTTCGGTCGCGCGACGCTATGACGGACCCGGCGGGCTGGTCGTGCGCGATTTCGGCAGCGAGGTTCGGGCCCGAGAGGCATGCGGACAGTTCGGGGCGACCGACCTCCTCGGAGACCACGTCGATCATCAGGTCGCAGGTCGTCGGCTCTATGCCCTTCGTCAGCACAATGTAGGGCTTACCGTCCGCCATGTGGGGAGCACAGGCGCGGCTCACCTCGCGCAGGTGCGTCGAGGGGACGACGAAAACGACCGCGTCCGCCCCGTCCAGGCAGTGGGCGAGGTCAGACGTTGCCAGCAGGCCTTCCGGCAGGACGACGTCGCTCAGGTAACGCGGGTTCACGTGACGCTCGTTGATGCCGCTTGCGACCTGCTGGCCATGCGACCAGACGATGACGTCGTTGCCGAGCAGGGCGAGATGGCGCGAGACTGCGGTGCCCCAGGAGCCCGCCCCTATGACCGCGCAGCGTGACATGGAATCACCTCTTGAAGGAGAACGGCCTCTCTTCGCCATGGATGAGCTTGACTATGTTCGAGCGATGCGAGAACAGCACGAGCGCCGCCACGACGGAGAGGATTGCGAGCGACGCGGCCGTCGGGCGGTACACCGCCAAGGCGAGCAGCGGCAGCGAGATGGCGGCGGCGATGCTGCCTACCGAGACGCGCCGGGTGATCAGGGCGAACACGAGGAAGGGGACCCACAACAGGAGTGCGACCAGGGGCATGAAGCCCAGCGCGCCCCCGAAGCCGACCGCGATGCCCTTGCCGCCGCGAAGGTGCAGGTAGGGTGAGAAGGTGTGGCCCAGTATCGCGAACATGTAGACGAGGCAGGGCATCCAGTCCAGCCCCGACCCGAAGGCAAGCTGCCCAGCTGCCGTGCCGAGCGCCCAGGTCAGAATCGCCTTGCCGACGAGCAGCGAGACGAGCGCCTTCAGGATGTCGAGCGCCAACGTCAGCAGGCCTGCGCCCTTCCCGACCGTTCGCGCCACGTTGGTGGCGCCAACGTTGCCCGATCCCTGCGTGCGCACGTCTATCTTGCCGAGCCGGCGCCCGACGACGTAGCCGAACGGAATCCCGCACAGGAAGTACGCGATGGCACACGAGACGACAAGGGCAATGATGCCGGAGGCGCCCAGGGAGTCGAAGGCCGTCATCGGCTACTGTGCCTTCTTCTTGAACTTGAGGCGAATCGGCGTGCCGGTGAGGTCGAAGCGTTCGCGCATGCGGTTCTCGAGATAGCGCTCGTAGTTGTCGGTCACGATCGTGGGGTTGTTCACAAAGAAGGTGAAGACGGGGGGCTTGGTCCCCGTCTGGGTGACGTAGTTCATCTTGAGCTGCTGCTTGCCCTGGCTCACCGTGTGACCGAACTCGCGCAGCTCCGTCAGGAGCTTGTTGAGCTGAGAGGTCGGTATCGTCTGGGAGCGGTTCGCGATGACCGTGTCGATCATGCCCCAGATGCGCTCGACGGACCTGCCGGTGAGCGCCGAGATGCGCAGGTTGAGGGCGTAGGTGACGAAGTGGAGCCGCTCGTTGATGTCGGCGACAAGCTTCTCGCGTCGTTCGGGCGTGGTGACGAGGTCCCACTTGTTGAGCAGCACCACCAGGCCGCAGCCGCTCTCGTTGGCCATTCCGGCCAGGCGCTGGTCCTGGTCGGTGATGCCCACGGTGGAGTCGACGACGAGAAGGGCGACGTCCGCGCGCTGGATGGCGCGCTCGCTGCGCACGTAGCTGTAATACTCCAGGTCCTCGCTGATGTTCGTCCGCTTGCGCATGCCCGCGGTGTCGACCAGCTTGTAGGTCTTCCCGTCGTGCTCGACGATCGTGTCGACAACGTCGCGCGTCGTCCCCGCAACGTCGGAGACGATCGAGCGCTGCTGGCCGGAGAGCCTGTTGAGCAGCGATGACTTGCCCGCGTTGGGGCGCCCGATGATTGCGACGGCGGGCATGTCGTCCTCGGCATCGTCGTCCAGGGAGGGCAGCAGCTTGACGAGGTCGTCGAGCAGGTCGCCGATGCCGTTGCCGTGCTGGGAGGATATCGGGTAGGGGTCGCCCACGCCCAGCGCGTAGAACTCGTAGGCATAGGCGTCCTGCGAGACGGTGTCGCACTTGTTGACGGCGAGCATCACCGGCGTGTCGGCGCGCTTGAGGATGCCTGCGACGATCTCGTCCTCCTTGGTGATGCCCGTCTTGGAGTCGACGAGGAAGACGACAGCGTCCGCCTGCTCGATGGCGAGCTCCGCCTGCTCCCTGATCTTGCCGGAGAAGGCGTCGTCGCTGGAGAGCGCCTCGATGCCGCCGGTGTCGACAAGGATGAACTCGACGCCGTTCCACTCCGCGTCATGCGTGGTGCGGTCACGCGTCACCCCCTCCGTCTCATGGACGATCGCCTCGGGTCGCTGCGAGACGCGGTTCACGAAGGTGGACTTGCCGACGTTGGGCCTTCCGACGACGGCGACTATGGGCTTGGCCAAGGAAATCTTCCTCTCTGGTCAAGAAGTCGAGGGTGCGCCTGCGGTTGGTCGGCGCGTCCCCCGCGATGGATGAACAGACGACATGAACATTATCACGCATGCCTCGCGCTGATTCGCCCCGCGAGCTGCGCGCAACGAATCAGCGTGACTTCTGCGCAGCGGCGTCGATTGCGGCGCGCGCCATACCCTCGGGCGTACCTGGTGCGACGACGCAGGTCGCCCCACGCTTCGAGAGGCTCTTGCCCAGCTCGACACGGGAGTCGCCGTCGAGCGTGAGCGCATCGGTGTTGAACATAACTTCGGGTAGGACGACGACGCGCCCCGCGAGGCTGGCCGGAAGCTGCGCGCGCACGTCGCTGGAGGTCAGCAGACCGGTGACGTCGACGTTTCCCCCGAAGTACTCGTTCGTCACGACGAAGACCTCTGCGACCTCCCCCAGCCCGAGGTTCTCGACGGCGCGGCGCGCGAGGGACTCTGAGGCGACGCCGCACACGTACGTCAGCGTCCTGCACTGACGTGCGAGCTCCCCCGCGCACTCCCGCAGGCGCCCCGTGATTGCCGGGTCGCGGAGAAGGGCGTCGAGGTCGTCCAGAAACGAGCGCACCATCCCAATCCCGTCGTAGTACTGGGGATAGCCGTCGTAGTCCGCGCCGGCGGGAGGCTCGCGACCCGCGATCAGGTAGAACTCGTCCGCCAGTTGGTAGCGGGTCCTCCCGTCGCTCTGCCGTGAACGACGCTGGTAGGGCGCGACTGCGTCTATGACGCGCGCGGCGGAGGCCGGGTCGGAGGAGTACGAGGAGGTGAAGCCCGACTGGAACCGGGTGTAGCCCAGCGGGACAATCCCGAGGGAGGTGATCTGCGGTCGCGCCTGCACGTAGTCGAGCGTTCTGATGAGCTCGTCCCCGTCGTTCTCTCCGGGCACGAGGACGACCTGCGCGTGAATCTCGATGCCTGCGCCGACGAGGCGCTCAAGGACCTCCATGCCGCGTCGCTCGTTCCTGCCGATCAGCCGCTGGCGCACCTCGGGGGTGACAGCGTGCAGCGAAACGTTGAGTGGCGAGAGCGCGAGGTCGATGACGCGACTGACGTCCTGCTCGGACATGTTGGTGAGCGTGACGAAGTTACCCTGCAGGAACGAGAGCCGATAGTCGTCATCGCGCAGGTACAGCGTGCGCCGCATGCCCTTGGGGAGCATCTTCATGAAGCAGAACGTGCAGTCGTTTCTGCAGGTGCGCGTCCCGTCGAATATCGCCCCGTCGAACGCGATGCCCCAGTCCTGCCCGAACTCGCGGTGCAGGTCGCACTCGAACTCGAATTCATCGGGCGTGCCGCGCCCCGCGATTCCCTCGAGATGGACGTCGCGTTCGTCCGCCTCCCAGTCCCACACGATCACGTCGGTGAGGTCCTGGCCGTTGACCTGCGTCACGACCATTCCGGGCGTCAGACCCTCTCGGTCTGCCGGGCTTCCGGGGTCCACCTGCGATATCGTCGCGCCCTGCCAGCGGGCGCGGGGGCGCGACGTCTGGGAGGCGGGGGGCTCGTACTGCGCCGTCTCGCGCCAATCACCCTGCCCCTGCCTGCGCGCGCGAGAGGCGTCACTCACGGTCATCCTCCACCTTCGCGCCGGTCATGGCGACGATGGCGTCGCGCATCGACATGATCTGCGAGGACGGGGTCGACGCGCCCGCGGTGATGCCGATGACGCGCGCCCCCTCGAACCACGCGGGCTCGAGCTCGTCCTCGCTCTCGATATGGTGCGTTTTGGCGCACCGGGCGCGGCATATCTGCGCCAGGCGCGACGTGTTACCGGAGTTTCTCCCGCCGACGACGACGATCACATCGGCGTGCCCCGCGAGCTCCGCCGCCGCCTGCTGCCTGCGTCTGGTCGCGGAGCATATCGTGGTGAAGACGCGGACCTCCGCGGCCCGTTCGGTGAGGCGCGACACGACCGCCTGCAGCAGGGCGTGCGTCTGCGTCGTCTGCGCGACGACGCCCACGCGTGGGCGGATGCGCACGTCTGCCAGCTGGTCGGGGTCGTTCACGACGATCGCGTCGTCGCCGGCGTAGCCCACGATTGCCTCGACCTCGGGGTGCCCCGGGTCACCGACGATGACGATCTGATACCCCTGCGACCGCAGCAGGCTCACGCTGTCGTGGACCTTCTTGACGTGGGGACACGTCGCGTCGAGCACGCCGAGGCCGAGCGCGCGCGCCTCGTCTACGATCGAGGGGACCACCCCGTGCGTACGGACGACGACGGTGGACCCGGGTCTTAGCCCGTCGAGCGAGTCGACCTCGCTGACGCCCACGCTGGCGAGGTCGCGGACGACGCGCGGGTTGTGGATCAGCGGGCCGAGCGTGTGCACCTCCCCGGCTTGGTTGGCCGCCTCCCCCACCATCCTCAGCGCGCGCTCCACGCCGTAGCATGCCCCCGCCTCGCGGGGGGCCCCACGCTGTCCACGGGGGGGGCGGGCGGCAAGACCGCCCAGGTCGTGCGCGAGATCCGCAAGAGCTTCCCCAAGGTG